>JALOPX010000040.1 GCA_025453655.1 Candidatus Krumholzibacteriia bacterium | reverse complement strand
CCCTTCTCGAGGACCGTCAGGATCGACATATACGATGCGGCCGGGAGGCGTGTCCTGAAACTGGCCGAGGAGTATTTCACGCGCGGAACGCACGACGTCGAGTGGGCCCCGGGCGGCGACGTCGCATCCGGCATCTATTTCTGCCGGCTGAAAGCGGGATTCACCGAGAAGACGATCAAGATCGTGAGGCTCAGGTGACCGCCCGGCACCGTCAGAAAGACCAGGATGCCCCGAGAGAAATCACGAAATGAGTGAATTGAGACGGATCGGTGGAGACGCTCTGCCTGTCGAAGGTGTAAACGTTGTATTTATAGGGCGTGAACATGACGTCCAGACCGGCTTCGGCGGCGAGGCTTTTCCAGAGGAATCGGTCGGCGCCGATGCCGACCACGATATTGAAGGTGGTCTGGGAAGGCCTGAACGTGTCTGTAGGGGTCACCGTGACAGGATTTGAGGATAAAAGGCCGAGAGCCGCCCTTCCGAAGAGGCGGTAAGGAAGGAAAGAGGTCGATACGAAGGCCAGGCCGAGCTGGCCCTTGAACATCCCGACGCTGTGACCGTCGTCGTCGGAGGAGAATGCCCCTATGCGGGTCTCGGCGTGGATATTGCCGAGTACTTCGTACCTGATGAAGATATCGGTACCCGTCGCCCCGTTCATCCCGAAATATTCGGAGTCGAGGGCTATGTGGGAGACGAGGAGGCCGCCGGACATTCTTCGTGAAGACTGGGCGCGCCCCTCGGAAGGCGCAAGGGCTGCGAACACGGCAAGGATCAGTATGACGAGCGCCGATATTCCGCCGGTTTTTTTCGACGGCTGCCGGGAAATATTATTTGCGGGCAATTTGTCTCCTTTCGCCGCAAGAACGAACGGGTCCCTGGACGGGAATATAATCCTTGCCG
Source organism: Candidatus Krumholzibacteriia bacterium (assembly GCA_025453655.1). GTDB lineage: Bacteria > Krumholzibacteriota > Krumholzibacteriia > Krumholzibacteriales > Krumholzibacteriaceae > JALOPX01. Next base: position 16,605 of record JALOPX010000040.1, on the reverse strand, counting down.
GGATTTTATTAAAGATTTATTGAAGTTGACAGTAAAAATCGCCGAGATTAGACTCCTTTTCCTATTGAATGGAGGTGGGCGTGGAAGAAAACGGGAAGTTTCTTCATGATCCGGTGGACGAGGTTCTCGAAGCCGTATGGATCCTCCGGGAGAGGGGACTAAAGCCGGGAGCCGGGGATATCATAAAGGTCGACGAAAAAAACTCCCTCACAACGGAAATACTCGACGACGTGGTGCGCAAGGGATACCTGGTGTTGAACGGGGGAGTCTACGATTTCACCGAAACCGGCAGGGAGCGGGGCGGAGACGTCATCCGAAGGCACAGGCTGGCTGAAAGGCTTCTGACCGACGTCCTGAACATGGAAAACCATGAGATGGAATCGGACGCATGCAGGTTCGAACATTTTCTTTCGCCGGAAGTCACAAATCATATCTGCACGCTGCTCGGGCACCCGAAGACCTGCCCTCACGGCAACAGCATCCCGCCGGGGATATGCTGCGAGAACGCGGAGAAGAGATACGAGTCGGCTATCGTTCCGCTCGGCGGGCTGAAATGCGGCGAGACGGGGAGGGTGCTGTACATGACGACCCCGCGGCACGACCGGCTGGACAGGCTGACCTCGCTCGGGTTGTTTCCGGGAAGGCACGTCAGGGTCCATCAGCGGGAGCCTCTCTTCGTCGTATTCATCGGCGAAACGCAACTGGCCCTGGAAAAGAGCATCGTAGACGATATCTACGTCGTCAGGACATGATGCCCCCAAAGAGGATTGTTCCATGAAAGCGACCGGGAATGCGAAGGAGGGCGGGGACGGGAAGGTTGTCCTTCTCGTCGGCAACCCGAATGTGGGGAAAAGCGTTATCTTCGCCTATCTCACCGGCCGTTACACCGTCGTATCGAACTATCCAGGCACCACCGTCGAGATAGCAAGAGGACATACGGGCCCGGGACATCAAATAGAAGTAATAGACACTCCCGGCGTGAATTCGCTTTTCCCCGCCAGCGAGGACGAAAAGGTCACGAGGGACCTCATTTACAAGTACAGAAACGCCGTGATCGTCCAGGTGGCCGACGCGAAGAATATCGACCGGTCCCTGCTTCTAACGACGCAGCTCGCCGAGACGGGATGCAGGATGATCCTCGTCCTGAACATGATGGACGAGGCGAGGCAGAGGGGGGTGGAGATAGACGCGGCAAGGCTCGCCTCGATCCTCGGCATTGAAGTGATAGAGGCGGTGGCGGTGGAGAAGCGCGGGCTTTCAAGGATCGCGGGAGCCATCGCGGCCGACTCGGCCCGTGTGCCGTCCGTGGAGGTCGTCTACCCGGATCTGATCGAGAAAAAGGTGCTGGACGTGGCGGGGATCGAGCCGGGGCTCGAGCGTTACGGGAAACTGGGCGTCCTGTCCCTGATAGCCGGAGACAGGGGATTGTTCGACGGGGATGATTCCCTCGAAGTGAAAACCATCGAAGCTCTTGCCTCCGCGATCTCCGACGAAGAGAAAAAACTCGCCTCCCCCTTTTCCTATCACATGGCGGCGGCGCGAAGGCGGATGGTAAACGATATCACCTCGAGGTCCGTCAAAAGGAAGGCGCTGATAGAAGCGGAGAGCCGCCCTGGTCCGCGAAGGTATGCGGCGGCCGGTTCGATCCTCATCCTGACGGCGGCGCTGATCGCGGCCCTGGGCACACGGTCTTTGGCGCAGGCGGGCCTTTTCCCGTCACTGCCTGTGCTTTTCGCCCTTGTCCTGTGCATATCGATCGCCGGCGTCCGAAGGATCGACCGCTGGACCCTCCATCCCGTCTACGGAGTCCTCTTTCTGGCCGCGATAGTCTACCTGGTGTACAACTTCGTCGGGGTCTTCGCAGCGGGAACGCTCGTCGATTTCATCCAGACCGGCCTTTTCGACCGGCTGTTGATACCCGCCGTGGAAAAAGTCTCGGGCGATGGATTCGTACGCGATCTCCTGGCGGGAGATTACGGGCTCGTCAGCATGGGTTTGAGTTACTCCATATCCATAGTTCTTCCGATCGTCGTCGTATTCTTCCTGGTTTTCGGGATGCTCGAGGACACCGGCTATTTTCCAAGGCTTACGGTGCTGACGAACAAACTGTTCAGGATGGTGGGGGTCAACGGAAAGGCGACCCTCCCGGTCGTCCTCGGGTTCGGATGCGTGACGATGGCGATTCTGGCGAGCCGGATACTGGAGACGAAAAAGGAGAGGATAATAGTAATAACCCTTCTGTCGCTCGCCATCCCCTGTTCGGCGCAGCTCGGCGTGACGATGTCGCTGATGTCGGCCATATCGATCCCGGCCGTGCTGACGATCATGCTCATCATTGTATCGGAGTTCCTGATCGTGGGATCGCTGCTGGGCAGGTACCTGAAGGGGAGGACTTCCGATTTCATACTGGAGCTCCCGCCTCTTCGCGTTCCCCGCGTATCCAACATCGCCCTCAAGACGGGAGCGCGGGCGAGGTGGTTCCTGGTGGAGGCCGTGCCCTATTTCCTGGCCGCGACCCTGCTGATCTTCACGCTGGACAGGACGGGCGCGCTGGGCGCGGTCCACAGGGCCGTCGAACCGGTCACAAATGGCATTCTCGGCCTGCCGGTCGAGACGGCTTCGGTGTTCATAGTCGGGTTCTTCAGGAGGGATTACGGGGCGGCGGGGTTGTACCGGCTGTGGCAGAGCGGACTTCTCACGGGCAATCAGATCGTTGTCGCGCTCACGGTCATGAGCCTCTTTCTCCCATGCCTTGCGAGCCTTATAGTGATGGTGAAAGAGATCGGGATCAGGTACGCGATGATCATTTTCTTCTTCGTCATGGCGATGTCGATCGCAACGGGCGGATTGCTGAACCTTTTCCTGGGTATTCTCGGCCTCGCGTTCTGATCCCGGTCCCCTTCGCGTCGAATCCGGGGATCATGGGCCGTCACAGGCCCAATTCCGTCACTTCGCGTCACCTGACGGTCAGCACTGAATTCATTCCGCCGAATCCGTCCGGTTCGACGTTTTCGTTCGAGGGATCGGTAATCTTCGCTTTTTTGTCGACGAGGAACTTGTATTGATAGCTCCCTCGCGGGAGTATCAGTGTGAGCGTCCATCGGCCGGATCCCTTTTTCCTCATCTGTCCCGCGTCGGGCGCCCAGTTGTTGAATTCTCCGATCACCGAGACCTCGGAGGCATCAGGCATATGAAGCTCGAAGCTCACTTCCTTCATCTGCGCGGGCGGGGGAGCGGCAGGGCCCTTCACCTGCGTCGAATCGACGGAGACGGCGAAGGTCCCTAGAATGGAGCCTATATCGTTCCCGAGGCCGGGAACGGGAAGGCCGGCTTCGTCGCTGAAGCTGAAAAGCACCGGGGCCGGCGAATTCTGCCAGGCTGCGGCGATCAGCACGGTGTTTCTTCCCTTTCTAAGGACGGTGACTCCGGACTGCCCGGCCGGCACGGTCTCCGAAATGATGACGGGGATCGAATTGATCCAGAGAGAGACGGCGTTGTCCGATTCCAGGTTCCAGCGTACCTTCTCCTGGCAATCCGTCGAAACGGCCGTGTAAATTATCATGCACCCGTCCGGCCCGGGGCCGTAGAGCCTCTCGGGCAGGACCGCCCCGTCTTCGCCGCACGCGCCCGTCGCGACCTTGCGCCATACAAGCTCGTTTCCGCCGGGCGTTATATGAATCCCGGAAAGATCGTCCTGAAGTTCCAGGGCCTCCTCCATGGCCCAGCGCCTGCTGGAGAGGGGGCCTATGTGCAGCCATTCAAGGGGCCGGACGAAAATCTCATCGAAAGAGGCTATCGCATTTCCGTCGAGGCTGATCATAAGCTTCAACGGATAGTAGCCGGGCGAAAGAAATTCGATTGAACCGACTTCGAGCGGAAGCTCCGTCATGGTCCGCCCCTCGTCAAGCGCGAATCGGGCCGGCAATCCCGGGGAAAATGTGATTCCATCGAGATAAACTCCGTCAACCACTCCCTGAGTCGCCTTTCCGGCCTGGTGCCTGATGGTGATGTTCAGAGGCAATTTCTCCGGGCCGGCGAGTTTCCTGCCCCCGGGAAGGTTCAGGGAAACACCGTATCCGACCGTCAGGGTGACCGATTCGATCATGTGGAGTTCGATCCTGGTCCCTTCGCACAGGAAATCGAGAAGGAAGGGAACCGATATCACGCCCGGATCGGTCGACGGTGAAATGACAAGGGACCTCTTCCATTCGGCTTCGTTCCGGCCGGGGCCCAGGAGGACCCTTTCAGGCCCGTCGGTCAGGCCCCATCGGGTTCCCGAAGCCTGCAAAAACACCTGCCCGACATCGAGCGGGATCTTGTCGCTTGTAAGGGAAATCGTGAAGTCGATTCCGCCGCCGGCCGGGACCGGCCCTCCGGGCGGATCTATCGCGGCCTCGATTCCCGTGCCGTTCGCCAGAATCCGGGTGAGCGAGACCTTTGCCTCCATCAATCCCCCGACGGCATCCCTGCAGGCGGAAATCAGGAGTTTCTTCGATCTCGGGGAAAGCCGCTTCCATTTCGCTTCGTCGACCAGTTTCCACAGCCGCTCCCCCGATTCGAGGCTCGCTGCGAAATCGCTCATCCTGGCAAGAAGAGAATTTACCGTCCTTATTGAAGACACGTGGGTTTGCAGATCAGCTTCCCCGGACGAAAGGGCTTCAGCGACCCTTTGGATATCTTCCTTGAGGGACGGGAATATTTTCTCCTCAACGAGGGATTCGCGCTCCGAAAGCATGGAGAAAATGATGAGGGGAGCGATGCAGTCCCATGAGGGGAACAAGGCTTCGCAGCGTGCCGGGCGCTCGTCCCAGAATTCAACCCATGAGGAACGCGGCGCTCCTTCGGAAGCCTTTTCGCTGCTCAGCCCCTGAGATTCAAGCAGTATTTTCAACCTGTCGCACGGTACTCCGTCGACCGTCGAGAGAAGGGACATGACGAGCGATTTCTGCGACGGCATGTCATCGAGATTTGTTTTCCACGCGTTCATGGACGACCTGTCGGCCATTCTGGAAATCAGCCTCTCCGAGATTCTCGATATGGCCTTTTCCCCGAAGATCCCGCGTTCGGCAAGAGGGAGCAGAAATTCGGGGGAATATGCGGTAACATAGTAACCTTCGTGGGAGACAGGGAAAAATGAATCGTTGGCGTGATCATAAAAGGCCCTTACCACGGCTTTCGAAAGATCCTTCGACCAGGCCCGAAGCTCCAGGGCGTCTTCGTATCTGCCGGAGGAGAAGGCGATGAGATAAAGGGCCCGCAGTTCCAGCGAGGAAAGCATGTTCGGGAATGGCGACATCATGATATTTTCGCGTGAATTTCCCATCCCGTCCCCCGGCAGGAACCCGTTATCCAGCGTCTGATCCTGCGAGAGGCGGTCCATCACGAGATGATTTACCCTCTGGTATATCTTCTCGAGCGTGCCCGGGTCATCGCGAAAAAGTAGGTAGGAGAAGATCGCTACGGACGGGATTTCCCTGAGCGGATATATCGCGCTGGACGGGGGGATCGATTCAACAGGACCGTCTTCACTCAGGAAACCGACAAGCTGTTCCTTGAGAGCCATTTCCCGGTATTTGTCCGGCATCGCGCGGCAAAAGGCCGGTGAATCCTGGAAAATCGCGGTCGAAAGGATGACCGCAAACGTCACATGAAGGATTTTCAATATATGCCCGCGCATGGAAATCAGGCTCCCTTTCGCATCCGTTGAAGCGCATCTCTTTTAGTAATAAACTATTGACAGCAACGCTCATGCCATCTTTAATAGCTCAAACAAGAAAGGAGATCCAAATGTCTTTCGAATGTATAACAATGGTGAAAAAGGAACGGCTGGCTCGCGTGACCATAAACCGGCCGGACAAACTTAATGCCTTGAATATCAAGACGGTAGAGGAACTCATAGAGGCTTTTACCGACCTGGGGAATGACGACTCCGTGGGCGTCGTGATCCTGGACGGAGCGGGTGGTAAGTCGTTCGCCGCGGGAGCGGATATCGGGGAACTCGCCCGGCTTGATATGATCGAAGGCAAGGCCTTCGCGGCGAGGGGCCACAGATTGTGCAACCTTATAGAAAATCTGGGCAAGCCGGTCATAGCGGCGGTAGGGGGATTCGCTCTCGGCGGAGGGTGCGAGATAGCGATGGCCTGCACACTGAGGGTCGCCTCCGACAAGGCAAGGCTCGGGCAGCCGGAGATCAATCTCGGGACGATGCCGGGGTATGGCGGGACACAGCGATTGGCAAGACTTATTCCCCGGGGCGTGGCGATGGAAATGGTCCTGACTGGAAGGATATTGAAGGCCGACGAAGCCTTGCAGATCGGGCTGGTCAACAGGGTGGTCCCTCATGAGCAGCTCGAGGAAGCGGTGATGGAGATGGCAGTGGCCCTTCTGTCCAAACCTCCATTCGCGCTCAAAGCGAATATGGAAGCGGTTCTTCACGGGACGGATCTGTCCCTCGAGGACGGGTTCCGGTTGGAGGCCAATCTTTTCGCCATGACCTGTGGAACGGAGGATATGAAGGAAGGGACGAAAGCCTTTCTGGAAAAACGGGATGCGAATTTCAAGGGAAGATAGGCGCCCTGTGGCAGGAGTCTTGCTGTAATTAGATTGAATATTGCCCTGTCACATATTAGATTAACGATGATTCGACCGTATCGTGGATTCGTGGCGATACGATCGATGTAATGCCGTTGAAAAATAATACGATGTAGTCTCACGAGGTAATGCGAGAGTGGCGGAACTGGCAGACGCGCTGGATTTAGGATCCAGTGGGGCAACCCGTGGGGGTTCAAGTCCCCCCTCTCGCACATGAGAAATTTTCAGCCCGTCTGAGGGAGAAAATCCGTTTACAGGGGAGGAAAGTTGGATAACAATTTGGAAACAAAAGGGATCACCGTGCAGGTGACAGACGGCAGGGATTGCAGGAAAACCCTCAGGATTGAGGTGCCGCACGAACTTTTCCTCGCCGAGAAGGAAAAGGTCCTGAAGAGTCTCGCGAGGGATGTTTCGATACCGGGATTCCGGAAGGGAAAGGCCCCGAAGGAGATTGTCCAGAAAAGATATTCGGGGGAGATTCACTCGGAAGCGGTGAAATCGATATTGCCGCTGGCTTACGGGCATGCGCTGGAGACCGAGAGCCTGCATCCGATTGGCGACCCCCTCTTCCGGGATATCAAGTCGGAGGAGGACAAGCCCCTTAATTTCACGGTCGAACTGGAGACCGTCCCGGCGATCGTTCTTGCGGAGTACAAAGGGCTCGCCGGCGAACCGGAAAAGATGGAGGTCGGCGAAGAAGAGGTCGCCAAGGTGCTCGATAACCTGCTCGAGCGGGAGGCCGATTTTGTCGCAGTGGAAAGGGAGTCCGCGCCCGGCGACATGGTCTTGATGGATTACGCGCCGCTTAAGGATGACGGAACCGCCGACGGGGAAAAGATGATGAGCGATTACCCGGTTCAGCTCGGCGCAGGGCAGCTCTTCCCGGAGTTCGAGGAGGCGCTGACCGGAAAAAAGGCTTCAGAAAAAGGAATCGCGGTGATCAATTATCCGGACGACTTCAAGCCCGAAAGGCTGGCCGGCCTCAAGGTCAGCTACGAATTCACGGTGAAGGAGGTCAGGGAGAAGATCATCCCGAAACTCGACGACGAATTCGCCAGGAAACTCGGCGCGCAGTTCGGCGGAGTGGAGGACCTGAAGGCTGACGCCCGAAAAAGGCTCCTTGAAGAGAAGGAAAGGGAAGCGAGGCGCCGGATGGAGGAGGAGGTAATCGACAGGATCATCGAGAAGAATCCATTCGACGTGCCCCTCAGCATGGTGGAGCGTTTCACGAAGGAGCTTCAATCCGAGGACGAGCGCAGGCGCGCCATGGCCGGCGTGGGCCCCGAGGAGGATGCCGATAAAAAGAAGGAGATCGACGCTTTCCTCGACAAGGTGTCGAGGAGGAACATAAAGAGGTTCTTCCTGATCGACCACATAGCCCGCGTCGAAAAGATCGAGATCTCCGACGAGGATATGAACGGCGAGATCGAACGGCTGGCCGCCGACGGCAACAGGCCGGTCGAAGAGGTCAGGAAACTTGTCGCCAGGGGAAGCGAGAATTACAACAATCTGCGCGGCAGGCTGCGCGAGAAGAAGGTATTCGAGGTTTTGACCGGGCGTTGACGCCGCCCGGAGGGAATTCTTGTAAAGGAGATGTTCTTATGGGAGACACGAGGATAAAAAGCATCCCTCTTCCGATGGTCATCGAGACCAGGGGGCGCGAGGAACGCGCTTACGATATCTATTCGAGGCTGCTCAAGGACAGGATCGTCTTCATCGGCACGCCGATAGAGGATATGATGGCCAACGCCATTATTGCGCAGCTCCTGTTCCTCGAAGCGGAAGACCCCGAAAGGGACATCTTCATATATATCAACAGCCCGGGGGGAGTGGTGTCGGCGGGCCTCGGCATCTACGACACGATGCAGTACATCTCCTGCAATATCGCCACGATATGCATGGGCCAGGCGGCGAGCATGGCCGCCGTTCTTCTGGCGGCGGGAACAAAGGGGAAGCGTTCGATACTGCCCCACGCCAGGGTGATGATCCACCAGCCGTCGGGAGGATCGCAGGGACAGGCCAGCACGATCGAGATATACACGAACGAGATACTTAAGCTGAAGGCGAAACTGAACGAGATAATATCGAAACACTCCGGGCAGCCGCTGAAGAAGGTCATAAAGGATACGGACCGCGACTATTTCATGTCCTCCGAAGAGGCCCTGCAGTACGGTCTTGTGGACAATATCCTGGTTTCGAAGTCGGACCTGAAAAAATCATGACGGTTTTTTAGAACTGTTGCCCGTGAAAGTTGTATATTGTGTAGGAAGGCTGAAACGGCAAACCAGGAGACGCAGAGGAAAAAATGAAGAAAAAGACGCAATCTCCAAGAGCGATAAAATGTTCTTTCTGCGGCAGGGGACAGGACGAGGTGGCAAAGCTGGTCTCGGGGCCCTCCGTCTACATATGCAACGAGTGCATCAGGCTCTGCAACGACATTCTCGAGGAGGAAATGGCCGGGACCGTGATGTTCGACCAGGATCATTTCCCCAAGCCCAGGGAGATAAGGGAAAATCTCGACAGCTACGTCATAGGGCAGGACGAGGCCAAGATAACCCTCGCGGTGGCCGTCTACAACCACTACAAGAGGATACGGCACGAGAGAAGCACCGACGACATAGAGATCGAAAAGAGCAATATACTGCTTGTCGGGCCGACCGGCGTCGGCAAGACCCTGCTCGCGCAGACCCTCGCAAGGTTCCTGAAGGTCCCCTTCGCGATTGCCGACGCGACTTCGCTCACCGAAGCGGGGTATGTCGGGGAGGACGTCGAGAATATCCTGGTAAGGCTCCTCCAGAACGCCGAGTACAATCTCCCCGCGACCGAAAGGGGCATCATCTACATCGACGAGATAGACAAGATCGCCCGGAAGAGCGAGAATCCTTCGATCACGAGGGACGTGTCGGGCGAAGGGGTGCAGCAGGCGCTGCTGAAGATTCTCGAAGGCACGATCGCGAACGTGCCTCCACAGGGGGGGCGCAAGCATCCGCAGCAGAAGTTCATCGAGGTCGACACGAGGAACATCCTGTTCATCTGCGGCGGGGCCTTCCAGGGCCTCGAGGAGATCGTGGAGCGCAGGATAGGGCGGAAGGTGCTCGGGTTCGGCGCGGACCGCGGCCCCAATTTCCGCAAGGAGATAAACGAGATAATGCGGCATGTCCAGCCCGAGGATCTGATCAAATTCGGACTGATCCCCGAGCTTGTCGGAAGATTGCCGATTGTGGCGCCGCTTCAGAACCTCGATGAGGAGGCCCTGATCGACATCCTGCTGAAGCCGAAGAGCGCCCTCATAAAACAGTACAAGAAACTCTTCGACATGGAGGACGTCGAGCTCGAGTTCACTCCCGGGGCGGTCAAGGCGATAGCGAAACGCGCCATGGAGAGGAAGACCGGCGCCAGGGGGCTGAGGGCGATTCTCGAGGATACCATGCTTCACATCATGTACGACGTCCCGTCCCGCCCGGATGTGAGAAAGATCCTCATCACGGAGGAAACGATAATGGACAGGGACGAGCCCGAACTGTTTCTTCAGAAGGAACGCCAGAAACGGGCCTGATAGACCGGCGTTTTCAATCCGATATTCACCTTCTCTCCCGACCGGAGCATAATGGGCAGAATGGAAAACAAACCGATAATGGAGTCAGAGCAGATATTCCCGGTGGTCCCCCTTCGGGACGTCGTGATATTCCCTTCGATGGCGACCGCCATCCTCGTCGGAAGGCAGCCTTCCGTCAACGCGGTCGAGCGCGCCATCGAAACGGACAAGATCCTCCTCGTGATAACGCAGAAGAACCCGACTGATAACGATCCCGGATTCGAGGACCTCTACAGGGTCGGGGCAATCGTCCGCATAGGGCTCTTTTTCAGGCTCCCCGACGGAACGATCAAGCTGATGCTGGAAGGGGTCAGCCGCGTCAGGGTCAGGGATTTCAAGCAGATGGAAAACTACCTGGCCGCGACGGTCGTGCCGATAGAGGAAGAGGACGCTATGACGAGGGAGGTCGAGGCGCTTACGAGGAAGGTCGAGGCGCTTTTCACCGACTATGTCAGGATGAATCACAGGGTCCCGAACGAGGTTCTCCTCTCCCTTCAGGCGATCGACGACCGTTCGCAGGTCGCCGACACGGTGGCCGCGCACCTGATGATCCGCAACGACGTCAAGCAGCGCCTTCTCGAAACGGTCAGCCTCGAGGAGCGTTTCATGATGCTGAGCCGCATACTCTCGGAGGAGCTCGAGATCCTGAGAGTGGAGAAGGATATCGACGAAAAGGTCAGCAACCAGGTTCAGAAGAGCCAGAAGGAACTGTTTCTGCACGAGAAGATGAAGGTCATCAGGGACGAGCTCGGGCACGGCGACGAGATGGAGGTCTACCACGAGCTGAAGAGGAAGATCCGCAAATCCGGGATGCCCAGGGAGGCGCAGAAGGTCGCCTTCAAGGAGCTCGAAAGGCTCAGGATGATGTCTCCCATGACCCCCGAGGCCACGGTCGTGAGAAACTATCTCGACACCCTCATCGCCCTGCCATGGAACGCGAGAACGAAGGATAACCTCGACATAGACGACGTGAAGAAAAAACTCGACGCGGACCATTACGGGCTGACGAAGGTGAAGGAACGCATTCTCGAATTTCTCTCCGTTGTGAAGCTCGTGAACAATCTCAAAGGCCCGATTCTCTGTTTCGTCGGGCCTCCCGGCGTTGGGAAGACGTCGCTGGGAAGATCAATTGCGGACGCGACCGGAAGGCGCTTCGTGCGCGTTTCGCTCGGGGGGACAAGGGACGAGGCGGAGATAAGGGGCCACAGGAGGACCTACATCGGCTCGATGCCCGGAAGAATTATACAGGGCCTTAAAACCGCCGGGACGAAGAATCCCGTTTTCCTTCTCGACGAGATAGACAAGCTCAGTTCCGATTTCAGGGGTGACCCCTCGGCCGCCCTTCTGGAGGTGCTCGATCCGGAGCAGAACAAGAGGTTCAGCGACAATTATCTCGAGGTGGAATTCGACGTGAGCGAGGTGATGTTCATAACGACCGCCAACGTCATGTATACGATACCGCCCGCGCTTCTCGACAGGATGGAGATCATACGGCTCCCGGGGTACCTTCTCCCGGAGAAGATAAAGATAGCGGAGAAATTCCTTCTCCCGAAGCAGCTCAGGGAGCACGGCATCCGGCAGGATCAGCTGACGCTCTCAGAACCGACGATGAAGGAGATCATACAGAAATACACGAGGGAATCGGGGGTGAGGAATCTCGAGAGGGAGCTCGCGACGATCTGCAGGAAGGTCGCGAGGAAACTGGCCTCCGAAACGCCCGCCGGAAAGATCAGGATAACGAAGAAGAACCTCGAAAATTATCTCGGTATCCCGAAGTACTCCGAGAGCGAGATCGACAGGAAGATATCGGTCGGAGTCGGAACCGGCCTTGCCTGGACGGAGGCCGGCGGTGAGATACTGAACATCGAGGTCACGCTGATGCCGGGCAAGGGCGAGCTGATACTGACAGGCCAGCTCGGCGACGTGATGCAGGAGTCGGCCAAAATAGCGCTGAGCTACGCGAGGACGAGGGCAAGGATACTCGATCTCGGCAACGATTTCTTTTCGACGATCGACGTGCACATTCACGTTCCGGAGGGAGCCATCCCCAAGGACGGGCCGAGCGCCGGCGTCGTGATCGGAACGGCGCTCGTCTCGGCTTTCTTCGACATACCCGTAAGGCGCGACATAGCGATGACGGGCGAGTTGACGCTCAGGGGCAAGGTCCTGCCCATCGGCGGCATCAACGAGAAGGCGGTCGCGGCGCTCAGGGCCGGCGTGAAGATTCTTCTTCTGCCCAGGGGGAACGAGAAGAACATAAAGGAGCTCCCCGACGAGGTCAGGAAAAAGATGAAGATCATCGTCGTCGAGTCGATGGACGAGGTCCTGGAACATTCCCTGACGAGGAAACTCGATTGGGGGGTGAAGCACCGGAAACGAATCGGCGGCTTCTTCGGGGACCAGGCGCCGAAATCGGCCAACTGACGGAAAAGTGCGATCCATTGAAAATCAAAAGCCTCAATCTTGTTGCGACGGAATTGGAGCCTTCAAGGTTCCCTTCCTCGCCCATGCCCGAGATCGCGGTCTCCGGCAGGTCGAACGTGGGGAAATCATCCCTCCTGAACAAGCTTCTCTCGAAAAAGAACATCGCAAGGGTGAGCAAGGAACCGGGAAAAACGAGGACAATCAATTTCTTTCTCCTGAACGACAGGTTCTACCTGGTGGACCTTCCCGGGTACGGCTACGCGAAGGTGTCGAAGGAGATGAGAACCGGCTGGCAGAAGGTCATATTCGAATATATCGAGAAGCGGGAGACACTGGCCGGAGTGATCCAGCTCGTCGACGCGAGGCACCCGTCGATGAAGGACGATCTGGTCATGATAGAGAGGCTGATCGACGCCGAAAGAAGGTTCCTGGTCGTATTCACGAAATCGGACAAGATAAGCGGAAATGAACGGGCTGCGGCTTTGAAGGAGTTCCGCTCCTGTTTCGACGGGTTCAGGATGACCCCCCTGAGGGAATGCATGGAAAAAGGGGCGGAGTGCGATTTCCCATTTCTCTTTTCATCCGCCGAGACCGGGGAAGGCAGGGACGATATCTGGAAATGGATCCTTTCGACGATATGAGAGGCGGACCGGGGAGCGGGGAGAGGCTGCTGCTGACTCCGGGGCCGGTGCATATCGACCCTTCGGTATGGGGGGCTCTCGAGCCGCTCAACCATCGCAGCGACGAATTCAGAAAAATAATGATCGAAACCTCCGAAATGGCCGCGCGGCTCGCCGGCGCGGAGGCTCCGGCGTTCCTGCTCACGATGTCGGGGACTGGCGCGATGGAATCCGCCATCGCCAACCTGACGGTGCCGGGATCGAAGGTGCTCTGCGTCTCCGGTGGAAAATTCGGTACGAGGTGGAAGGAGATCGCGGACGCGCTCGGATGCGAGGCGAGCCTCCTCCTTTTCGGTCCCGGGAAACGGATGGATCCCGATACCGTGCGCGAGAGGGTGGAAACCGTCCGCCCGGAATTCATCACGCTGACTCACGTGGAATCCTCGACCGGCCTGAAGCTGGAGCTAGAAGAGGTGCTGTCGAGTCTCGCCTCTCCAAAACCGGTCGTAATACTCGACGCGATAGCCTCCCTCGGATCGGAGAAGCTGGAGATGGACGAATGGGGGATCGACCTCGTCGTGGGCGCGGGGCAGAAGGCGCTTGCGGCCCCTCCCGGGGTCAGCCTGGCTATCCCGGGGCGGCGTGCCCGCGAGCTGTACAGAATGGGGCGACGCGGCCTCTTCTACAACTCATATATTCGCTGCGAAGCTGGAGCGGGGGAGGGCGACACGCCGTTCACACCGGCCGTGCAGGGGATTCAGATTCTTCACAGGTCCCTGGCCGGGATCCACGCCGGCGGAGCGGAGAAGGCGAGGAAGAGGTACCATCTCTTCTCCAAGGCCGTAATCGATGCCTGCCGGCGCCTGGGGCTCGAATCCCTGCCTGAGGTCCCGTCCGCGTCGGTGCAGGCGCTGGTGCTCCCGGAGAAGGCCCGCGGCCGGGGGGTCATAGACCGTCTTTCAGAGAGGAACAGGCTCGTCATAACAGGGGGGCAGGGGACCCTCCGGAACATGATCATCAGGACCGGATTCCTCGCGCTGCATGACTGGACGGTTATGGATCGGCTCGTTTCGGGACTTGCCGACGCCCTCGAAGAATACGGGCTCGATATAGACAGGGAAGGCGCCGTGCGGATCCTGCGGGAGGCGTCCCGAAGGCACTCGGACTGAAAATGGCGGCTTGACATAACACATTGTCATTGATATAATTATTAGTGTAAAGGAGGGTTTATTGAAACCTGAGCTAAAGAAGCGCGCTCCGGTTGTGTTTCTTTTGTGTATAAGTCTGTTCGCGGCCGGAACGATCCTGAGCACTGAAGAGTTTATGAACAAGCTGCCTGTGCACGAACGCTTCAGGTGTGCCCTGTGCCATACCACGTCCCTGCCTGATCCTTCCAACAAGGGGCTCAACACCTTCGGCACCGATTTCGTCGGCAATGGCGCCAAATGGGACCAGACACTGGCGAACCTCGATTCGGACGGGGACGGATACAAGAACGGTCTTGAGATAGGGGATGAAGACGGGGACGGGACGCCGTCGGTCACAAGGGAGCGCAGCAATCCGGGAGACCCTCTCGGAACCCCCAGTTCACTCGACGAACATACATGGGGCGTCATAAAAAAGCTTTTCGAAGAATGACGCTGCCGTCGATCCCCGCTCGCGGCCATCAGCCGTCCATGGTGACGGTATTTTTTATGCCCGGAGGCAACCGTCCGGAATAAATCGGTTGCGCTCGATCGGGCTTTGACATAGACTTCACGCGGAATAGATCGAAGGATGAACAGGAGTTTACGCATGTCCGCTACGGTTGTGCTCGGCGGCCAGTGGGGAGACGAGGGCAAGGCAAAGGTCGTCGACTTCCTCATGCCGCACCATGATGTCGTGATCCGTTACCAGGGTGGGGCCAACGCGGGGCACACCGTGGTCACGGATGCGGGGAAGTTCGCCTTCCACCAGATACCCTCCGGGCTTCTATATCCGGGAATAATGGGGCTTCTCGGCAACGGTATGGTGATAGACCCGTTCGGGTTCCTGGACGAGCTCGGCGCCCTGATGTCCAGGGGGATCGATGTCGAGAACAGGCTTTTTATCAGCTCCGCGGCCCAGGTCGTCATGCCGTGGCACAAGCTGCTGGACACCCTTTATGAGTCTGATCTTGATAAGAGAAGCATCGGCAGCACGAGGAAGGGGATCGGCCCCGCGTATTCTGATAAATACAGCCGCCGGGGGATGAGGATGGGAGACTTTCTCCTCGGCAGCGGCGATTTTCACGACCTGGTGAGCGAAAAGGCGGAAAAAGCCAACGTGATCATCGAAGCCTTCGGAGCGCCTCCGTTGTCGCCGAAGAAGGTCGCCGCCGATTTCATGAATATCAGGGATATCATCTCCCGCATGGTGGTCGATTCCCAGGAAATGATCGCGGGGTGGAAGAAGGCCGGGAAGAGGATCATGCTGGAGGGAGCGCAGGGGACGCTTCTCGATATCGACCACGGGACATACCCGTTCGTCACGTCGAGCTCCTGCTCGATCGGAGGCGCGCTGACCGGTTGCGGCATGGCGCCCAGGGATATCGGCAGGGTGATAGGGATATTCAAGGCGTACACGACAAGGGTCGGGAACGGTCCCTTCCCGTCGGAGCTGTTGGATGATAACGGCAGGTATCTCGGCGACAGGGGGCGTGAGTTCGGGACGACGACGGGGAGACCGAGAAGGTGCGGCTGGTTCGACATGGTGGCGGCGAGATACTCCGCCGGCCTCAACGGCCTGAGCGAGATTGCCCTGACGAAACTCGACGTTCTGTCGGGGCTTCCCGCCGTGGGGATCTGCGTCGCCTACGAGGTGGACGGCAGGAAGACGGAGCATTTCCCGCAGAACTGTTCGATACTATCGAAATGCAGGCCGGTCATAGAGGAATTCCCCGGGTGGAACGAATCGGAGAGCGAGGGCGGCGATTATTCCCTGCTGCCGGAAAACGCCAGGAGATACGTGGAGACGATCGAGGAACGGCTCGGGGTGAAGGCTTCGTTCATATCGTACGGGCCGGAGAGGGACAAGACAATCATTCGCGACGGCTTCTAACCAGTTGACACGATGCGCCGTCCCTATTAGATTACAGGGCCGCCCACACGGGCGGCGTCAATATATGACGAAATCGAAGATTATGGGCCGCTAGCTCATCAGGTAGAGCACCTGCCTTTTAAGCAGGTGGTACTGGGTTCGAGTCCCGGGCGGCTCATTTTTTTATGCCCGCATGCCGAATTTACCTCAGAAGAACCGCCTTCCGCGTGAACGAATGGCTTCCGGCCGAGAAGCGGATGAAGTAGAGCCCCGAAGCCATCTTATCGCCCCTGTCGTTCCTGCCGTCCCAGTCGATCG
>JALOPX010000039.1 GCA_025453655.1 Candidatus Krumholzibacteriia bacterium | reverse complement strand
AGCTGTCCGAGCTTGTCCCTCGCCCAGGATGCCCCGGGTTCCTGCTGGAGCCCGCGAAGGAGAAGATCCCTCGCGTACTCGAGCTTCCCGCGCCGCTCGTATATCTGCGAAAGCTGCCAGATCGCCGAGGTGAATGCCGGGTCCAGCCGGAGTGAAGTCATAAGTGCCTTCTCCGCGGCCTGGTCGTCCCCGTCCGCCAGGGATTTCTGGGCCTCGACGAAGGCCTTCTCCGCGGAAATGCGGTCGCCGGCCGCCGATGGGGCCGCCGAAAAGGCCAGAATCGCGAGGAGCAGGACCGTTATGTTGAAAGAAGCCCGGATTTTCATCGTTACCCTCCCGTCCGGAATATCCGCAATATCCGTTCCAAACAGCGATAAATTCCAAGTATCTGTTGATTTTGAGCCCGGGTCTTTGGTAGAATCGCCGAAGTCAACGATTTCAAGAGGGTTATGCGGGCCGGTGAGGCCCGCGAGACCCCGATGGCCGGATATTATGGGAGGATACGATGGATTTCAACCTTACAACCGAACAAAAGGATATGCAGGAAGCGGCTCGTAAATTTGCGAAAGGTGAATTTACGAGGGAGTTGGCGCTGAAGCACGAGGAGGAGCATTCCTTTCCTCGCGAGCTCTGGCAGAAGGCGGCGGAGCTCGGATTCGTCGGATTGATGTTTCCCGAGGAATTCGGGGGGCTCGGCCTCGGCGTGACCGAAAACGTCCTCGTCGTGGAGGCTTTCTGCAGGCAGGATTCGGGGCTCGGAACGGCTCTGGCCCTCTCCGATTTCGCCTCGGAGATACTGATGCGCAACGGCACGGACGAGCAGAAGAAAAAATACATGCCGGGGATAGCTTCAGGTCAGATCATATCCGCCGGAGCGTTCACCGAGCCGAATCACGGGAGCGACATAACGAGGATGGACACGAGGGCGGTGAGGAAGGGCGATCACTGGGTGATAAACGGGACGAAGACCTTCATCACGAACGGGCAGACAGCGGATTTCTACCTCACGCTCTGCCAGACCGACCAGGAGGTCAAGCCGTCCTACAAGGGAATGACGATCCTGCTCGTTCCGAAGGACGCGGCGGGGCTGACGACGGAGGACGTGGGCTCGAAGATGGGGATTAAAATGACCTCGACAGCCGAGATCTCGTACAACGACGTGCAGGTGCCCGCCGGCAGCGTCATCGGTTCGGAAGGGAAGGGCTTTTACCACGTTCTCGAGTTCTTCGACGAGAGCCGGGTGGAGATCGCCGCGACGGCCCTCGGCATAGCGCAGGGAGCCTTCGACAGGGCGATCGCGTACCAGATGGAAAGGGAGCAGTTCGGCACGCCGCTGATCAAGTTCCAGGTCAACCAGCACAAGCTCGCTGACATGGCGACCGCCATAGAGTACGCGAGGCTCCTCACCTACAAGGCCGCGTGGAATTTCGACCAGGGCAGGATCGATCCGAAGCTCACGTCGATGGCCAAGTATGTCGCCGCCAAAACCGCGGTCTATGTGGCCGACGAGGCGATACAGCTTCTCGGCGGGTACGGGTACATGACCGAATACGAGGTCGAGCGATTCTACCGCGACGCCAAGATCTCCGAGATATACGAAGGCACGAAGGAGATCCAGAAGAACACCATAGCCAACGCCCTGATCAAGGAGTTGTAGAGAATTGTCGAAGAAAACTATTTTCGGGGGCGCGAAAGCCGCCGCGATACTGCTTGCCGCCGTTCTGGCCGCCGGCCAGCCCGGTTGTTCGTCTGAAAAAAACAGGGAGGAAAAGCCTCCCGCCGCGCCCGCCGCAAGGCCCTCCCGAGCGGCTGACCTCTCGGGGGTCGAGCTCCACGCTCTCGACGGGAGAACGGTTACGATCTCCGACTACAGCGGGAAGATACTGTTCGTCACCTTCCTCGCGACGTGGCAGGAGGATTCGAAGAAGATGATCCCGATCCTCAACGAGATACAGAGAAAATTCGGCAAGAACGTGCAGGTGCTCGCCATAGCCACGGACAGGCAGGGGACGCCGGCTCTCGGCACCATGCTTGCCGGCAGGGACGCGAGGTTCGACGCCTTCTGCGACGGCGAAGCGGCCGCGAGGGAATTCGGCAGCGCGAGGGACCTGCCGGTCACCTATATACTCATGAGGGACGGCACGTTGTACAAGCGGATCGACGGACTGACAAGGCAGAAGCAATACGAGGAATATATCCTCGAAATGTATCGCAAGCGCCTGTAGGGCGCGGAGAGCCTCATGATGCCCCTCAGCTTATCGCAGGATCAACTGATCCTGATCAACCTTCTCCTTCGTATCGCCGTTATGGCGGGGATCATCAGCCTGGTGCTGGGATTCCGGTCGGTCGTCGGCCTTCTCGCCCGGCTCTCCGTGACGAAGTCGGCCTACGTGAGGCTCCTGGTCCTTTTTTCGGTCATATTCGCGATCGGTATCGTCGTGAGAAAACTCTCCAATCAGGCGGCGATGGACCTCGCCCTCGAGGGCGCCCTGATAGCCGGCTTTATGGGGGGCGTCGGGGTCGGGGCGGGCACGGGATTCGCCATAGGCGTGACATGCTGGATCTTCGGAGAGGTCGTCGCCCTGCCGCTCTATACGCTCGCGGGATTCTCCGCGGGGATGCTGTACACATGGCTGGGAAGAAGAGGCGAGATCTGGAACTTCTCGCTCAACCCGTTCCTCATTATATATAATTTCTTCGAAAAGCTCTTCAGGGGCGGGTTCGACAGGAACTTCATTCCCTTCGCCCTCTGCCTGTCCTTCGCGCTTCTGAGATACGCGCTGCTCGGCAGGTTCTACCAGAAGGGATGGCTCTACGGCTATCCGATGCGGGACTGGTTCTTCATGACGATCGACGTCATCGTGCTCGTCTATACCGTCGGGATAGCGCTGAAGATGGCCAATAACGCCCGCATGGAGGAGATCCTCCGCGAGGAGGAGAACCAGCTCATGCAGGCCAGGCTCACTACGCTGAGAAGCCAGATAAACCCGCATTTTCTTTTCAACACCCTCAATTCGATCTCCGCCCTCATTCGGACCGACGCCGAGAAGGCGAGGGAGATGACGAGAACCCTCTCGTCGATATTCAGGAAGTCCCTCGAGAATACCGCCGACGCGCATTCCCTCGCCGATGAGATCGCCTTCATCGACGATTACCTTTCGATAGAGAAGATTCGGTTCGGCGAAGAGAAACTCAGGATCGTCAAGGATCTCGGCCCCGGATCGGAATGCTGCCGGCTGCCGACGATGCTGCTTCAGCCGGTCGTCGAAAATGCCGTCAAGCACGGGATTTCGCAAAGGACCGAAGGCGGGACGATAAGGATCGCGGCGAGGCGCTCCGGAAGGGGAACGGAGATAGAGGTGTCCAACGACGGGCCCGTGACGGGGGCCCTCGTGCTGGAGGAGCTCCTGCCGAAGGGGGTCGGATTGAGAAACGTCGTGGAGAGGCTGAAAATATATTCACGCGGAGAGGGAATGGTCGCCATTACTCCGGCGGACGGGGGAGGCGCCTCGGTCAGGCTCTTCATCCCGGATTGCGGTTGACAGGAGGAAATCATTTGAAGATCAGGGCCATGATCGTCGATGACGAGCAGCTTGCCCGCGATGAGATGCGGTACCTTCTCGGCGAGTTCGAGGATCTGGAGGTCGCGTGCGAAGCTTCGCTCGGAGAGGAAGCCGTCCGGATGGCGCTCGAGCTGAAGCCGGATCTAATATTCCTCGACATCCAGATGCCGGTGATGGACGGGTTCCAGGTCGTCGAAAGCCTCGCGGCGAAGAACGCCCTGCCGCTCGTGATCTTCACGACGGCGTACGATCAGTACGCGATAAAGGCCTTCGAGATACACGCGATAGACTACCTTCTCAAGCCGATAGGGAGGGAAAGGCTGCGGGAGTCCCTCGACAGGGCCGTCGCGCTTATGCCCCGCAGGGATGAATTCGTGGAGAGGATCAGGAAACTGACCTCGAACATAAAGGCGGGGATGAGGTTCCTTCCGAGGATCGTCCTCAGGGTGAAGGGCGGAATGGAACTTATCGAGATCGAAAAGGTGGCGATGCTGAGCAGCGAGGCGGGCAAGGTCGTCGCCTGGACGGCGGGGGGGAAGTTCGACTCCAATTTCACGGCCCTCGACGAGATAGAGGTCCAGGTGGACCCGCGCCTTTTCATCCGGCTCGGAGCGGACCACCTGGTCAATATAAAGAGGATAAGGCAGATTGTCCCGTGGTCCGGGGGCAACTACATCATGACGCTCGATGATTCGGGCGGGACCGAGGTGCGGCTGAACAGGTCGCAGGCACAGCTGCTGAAGAACAAGGTGGAGGGAATTTTCTGAGAACGGCGTCAAGGCACGCGGAGGTTTCGGAGGCTTGACCAGGGAATACGATCTGATTGTGCTGGGAGGCGGGCCCGCCGGGTATCCCGCCGCGATCCGCGCGTCGCAGCTGGGGGCCGGGGTCTGCCTCGTCGAGAAGGAGAAGCTCGGCGGGGTCTGCCTCAACTGGGGCTGCATACCGACCAAAACGATGCACGCGCTGGCTCATCTCGTGAAACAATCGTCGACGGGGGGCGGGTCCGGGGTTGACGGTACGATTACGGCCGACGCCCTTTCCATGAAGGCGCACAAGCAGCGCGTCGTGGAAGGCCTCGTCTCCGGCGTCGAAAAGCTGCTCAAGGGAAGGAAGATCACCGTCCTGAAGGGGAAGGGGACGATAACGGCGCCCGGCGAGGTGGAGGTTGAGGGGACCGGCGCGATCAGGGGCAAAAGGATCATCGTGGCCTCGGGCTCTTCGGAGATCGAACTGCCTGGAATGAAATTCGACGGCAGGCACATACTGAGCAGCACCGATCTTCTCGACATCGAGAGAATCCCCGCGAGCATGATCGTGGTCGGGGGCGGCGTCATCGGCTGCGAGTTCGCCTCCATATTCGAGGCCTTCGGCACGAAGGTGACGATAATAGAGATGCTCCCGACACTCATATCGACCGCCGACGTTCAGGTCGTCAGGCTGCTTCAATCCATCTTCAAAAAGAAGGGGATCGATCTTCGCCTCTCCACCCGGGTCGCGGGAATGACCGTAAGGGACGGTTCGGTGGCCGCTGTCCTGGAAAACGGCGAGGAGATCGCCGCAGAGACGGCGCTCGTTTCAGTCGGAAGGCGGCCGAACACGGGCGGGATCGGCCTCGAGAATGCCGGGGTCGCCTTCGACAGGGCCGGGATCGGCGTCAACGCGGGCATGGAAACGAACGTCCCGGGGATTTACGCGGCGGGAGACGTGGTCGGCGGCTGGCTGCTGGCTCATGTCGCCACGAGGGAGGGAATCGTGGCGGCGGAAAACGCCCTGGGGCGCGGAAGCACGATCGATTACGGCGCGGTTCCCGCGACGATATACACCCTTCCAGAGGTCGCGCAGGTCGGAATGACGGAGGAGGAGGCCGCAAGGGGCGGTTTCGAGGTCGCCACCGGCAGGTTCCCGTTCGCGGCCAATGGGAAGGCGAAAGGATTGCGCGAGGATGAGGGATTCGTCAAATGGGTGGCTTCGAAAAAGGACGGGAGGCTTCTCGGGCTGCATGTCATCGGCCCGCAGGCGACAGAACTGATCGCGGCCGGCATCCTCGCTGTCAGGGAGGGCATGACCGCGGCCCGATTCGCTTCGGCGATATATCCGCATCCGACGCTGTGCGAGGCGCTCTGCGAGGCGGCGGAGGCCGTCGAGGGCAGGGCCATTCATCTTCTGAAGTAGGCCGGGACATTCAATCTCAAAGGGAAAAGATAGGAAGGGGTGTCTGAAATGACTGCTGTTCATCGCAGGATTTCTCCGGTTTTGACGGTGTTGCCGTTCCTTGCGGCGTTCTTTCTTCACGGCGGGGAAACGCTCGGAGCGGCGTCCGGCGCCGGTCCCGAGACGATACTTCGGCCCGAGCCGGGTTCGGCAGTCGTTTGCGTCGCCGTCGCGGTCCCGACGGGCTCGGCGCTCGAGACGCCGGAGACGAGAGGTGTCAGCCATTTCCTGGAGCACCTCCTTTTCGACGGATCGGAGCGTTTCACGCGAAGGGATATAAGCGACTGGACGGACAGGACCGGGGCCTTCCTCAACGCGTTCACGAGAAAGGAAACGGCCGTCTATTTTCTGCTGGTGGACAGGGCGTACGCGGAGGAGGGCATCGAGATCCTTTCGCAGATGCTTCTGCATTCGATCTTCCCCCCGGATGAGGTGGAGAAGGAGAGGAAGGTCATTCTCGAGGAGATCAGGCAGGCCGCCGACGATTCAGGGGAGGAAAGGGAAGGATTCGTCGAAAGGTATCTCTACCGCGGCAGCGACCTCGCCGGGCCGATCATGGGGTATCCGGCTACGATAGAGGCCATGACGCGGGAAAGGATCATCGGGCATTACAATTCCCACTATTCGCCCCGGCGGATGAAGGTATTCGTCTTCGGCGGGTTCGACGAGGCGCGGATGGAGGGGTGGATCGGGGATTATTTCGGCGCCGGCCATCGCCGCGGCGCGGGAGAACCGGCCGCCGGTGAAGGGGGCCGCGCGATGGCGAAGAAGAAGGAAGGCGCGGGCGGCCGCGAACCGGGCTTCGCGGCGGCGGAGCCGAGATGGAGCGGCGAGGTGACTGCGCGCCCGAGCGACAGGCTCGCCCCCGGCCTCGATATTCTCGTTCCCGTGCCGGGACCCGGCGAGAAAGGGTTCCCGGCGATGCTGATTCTCGAGGAGATGCTGGGCGGCGTGGGCTCGCCCCTTCCCGCCATCCTTAAGGGATCGGGGTTCGCGGCCGCGCGGGCCTCGCTCGAGGTGCATGCGGGCTTTTCCGCCCTGAGATTTCACTTCGACTGCGAGGGCCCGGGCCCGGGGCGTCCCGAGGCGGTCACGGCCGCCCTCGAGGCCCTTTCATCTTGGAAGCCCTCCCCCGGGGAGGTCGAAGCGGCGAAAACGGCGTTTCTCTCGAGCGAAGCCCTGAACAGGGAAAAGATACACCTGTACATAATGGCGGCCGGGGAAAGGCTGGCATATTCGGGGGGCCTGTACCTCGACGAGAGCATGTCGGGCGTGAGGAAGGTCGGGGCGGAGGATCTCGGGAAGGTTCTCGCCGCGGTATTTTCCACGGCCCTTTTCAACGCCGTTCAGATCGCGCCCGTTTCATCGGGGCCCGCCGGGCCCGGGGCTTCAGACGAACCGTCGTCGATGACCCTCGGGAACGGCTGCCGGGTCGCGGCCTCGACAAGAGCCGGATCGGAGGTCGGCGCCCTGCATATTCTCATAAGCGGAAGGAATTGCGTCGAAACCGATTTCCGTAAGGGGATGACGGTCATCCTTCACGCCGTCCTCGAGAATTCCGGGGATGGAGTCGCGCTGACATCGAAGCTGAGAGGCATGGGTGCTTCGCTGCAATGGGGGGACAACCCGTACATCCCGATGGACGACTACATGTTGAACGAAGCCTGGGCGTTCTGCCGCCTCGAGGCGCCCGCCGAAAGGATGATCGAAGCGGCCGGGCTCCTTGCCGGCCATCTTGCCGGCTCGGCGATGACCGGGGAGGACATACAGGCCGCCGCCGCGGCGCTCGGAAGGGAGCTCGGCGCGAGGTCCGGCTCCTCCTCGGGGATTCTCTCGGGTGAGATCGCGAAACGGCTTTTCGCCGGCCATCCTTTTTCCGCTCCCATCTTTCCAGGGATGGAGGGCCTCGAAGGGATAACCCCCGGCGAGCTCGAAGCCTTCAGGGAGGCCGCTCTCTGCGGGGCGAACCTGATCGTGACGGCCGTTTCCCCCGAGCCGGAGGAGGCGGTTATTCGCGGGCTCGCGGCTCTTTTCGGCGGCTTTCCCGCCGGCCGGACGGCGAAATGCCCGCCGGTATCGGTCCCCGTCGTCCCCGGGATTTACGAGGGGAGCATCGACAAACAGGGGGTGAGCCTCGGCGCGGGCTGGCGCATCTCCGATCCCTCGCCGGAAGAGGCAGCCTCCCTGATGATCGCCTCCGAGGTTCTCAGCAGAAGGATGCAGCTCCAGATAAGGGAGGTCGAGGGGCTTGCCTATTCGACCGGAAGCTCCGCCGGGCTCTACCCGGGGGCCGTCGCCGTGACGGCGACCATGACGACGAGGGCCGGGAATCTCGAAGCGGCGTCGGCGGCTCTCGAAGCGGAGATATCGAGGCTGTCCGCCGAACCCCCTTCGCCCGCCGAGATCGAAATCGCCAGGAACAGGCTCCTCTCTAAGTGGGCGAGGCGCGAGCTTTCCAGCATCAACCAGGCCTCCGCGATGGGCCTGGATATCCTCCTCAGGGGAGGGCTGAATGGGGAGCGAATCGCGAGAATGGCAACCCACGGCGACGTGGAAAATGTCATAAGTGACAATTTGAAAGCGAGTAACGCCGTTATTATAAGGCTGATTCCAACCGCCGGGGCCACTGAAAAAAAATCGGTTCCCCCGGGCATGATGCGATGATAATTATTGACGCCCAAAGGGGTTTTATTTATATAGGAAGAAATTGATCATCACCTGAATCAGCGGAGGGTAAAATGGCTCACAAGATCAGCGAAGAATGTATCTCCTGCGGCGCCTGCGCCACCGAGTGCCCGGTTGAAGCGATCAGCGAGGGCGACGACACGTACGTCATCGACCCGGAAGTATGCACGGACTGCGGAAGCTGTGTGGATGCCTGCCCGGTCGAGGCGATTTCCCAGGCATGACCCGTACGGTGTGACCTGGAGCGGCGCCGCTGTTCCGCGCCGCCGGTTCCTGTTCGGCTGGTGCGCGGCACGATAGGCCTTGAGAGCGAGGCCGGTTTTCATGGGATGCCCCCCGGGCTCCCGCGGAAACCGGCCGTTTTATTGCGGGGATGCCCCTACCTCCGCCTCCCTGCCGCCTCCCCGCGGCTCGGCAGGCATCCGCAGTAATCCTGCCGCGTAAGGCGGAAGAGTCGGCTTTGTTCGACGCTGATCCTGAAACCGTCCTTCTTCTTGAAATCCTCCCCCAGGAATGCGACGCCGAAACGGCGGGCCGCCGCCTCTCCCTCGATCAGGATGCGCTCGTGTATCTTGTGCGGGCTTACCGAAAGGGTCGTCGTGAATATCCCCGTTCCCGCGCGCGCCGCCTCGGCGGCCGCAGCCCCGAGCCTCAGGCGGTAACAGGCCCAGCATCTTTCGCTTTTCTCGCCCAGGTCCCTCCAGGGGGCGATCGCCTCATCCCACGCGCCGGGATCATATTCTCCCTCGATGAGCGGGATGCCGAGGGCTTCGCAGACCTTCGCCGTCTCGGCGAGGCGCAGCCTGTATTCCCCTTCGGGCTGGATGTTCGGATTGAAGAAGAAGGCCGCCGGCTCGTACCGTGCCGAGAGAAGGTTGAGGACGTGGGTCGAGCAGGAAGCGCAGCAGACGTGTACGAGGATTTTTTCCCTGGTCACCATCGTTTATCGAACCGCTGAGGATGCCGGTTCCGAAGATCTTTCTCTAATGCACGGTCGACGACGCATGCACCGGGGGATCTTCCTTTTTCGCGCCGGCGTAATAAGCGTCCTCCCCGGTCGGGACGGGGATCCGGCGGAGCGTGGCGATCTGTTCGTTGATCTGCATGCCGAAAGCCTCGCGCCTGTTTTCGCAGACCGGATTGACCGGAGGAAGTTTCAGTTTCAGGGGGTTCACGAACTGCCCGTTCTGCTTGATCCGGTAATCGAG
Organism: Candidatus Krumholzibacteriia bacterium; assembly: GCA_025453655.1. Taxonomy (GTDB): domain Bacteria; phylum Krumholzibacteriota; class Krumholzibacteriia; order Krumholzibacteriales; family Krumholzibacteriaceae; genus JALOPX01. Next base: position 7,895 of record JALOPX010000039.1, on the reverse strand, counting down.
GTGCGGGCCCGTGGCGTAGCCGGTCTGGCCTACGTACCCTATGACCTGTCCCTGTTTGACCTTGGCGCCGCCGTGGATGCCTTTGCCGAATCTGCTGAGGTGCAGGTAATACGTCGTGTATGAGCTGTTGTGCCTTATCTCGACGTAATTGCCGTTGGACTGCGTCCTGGAAGCCTTGACCACGGTGCCGTCCCCCGTCGACATCACGGGGGTCCCGGTCGGCGCGGCGTAGTCGATCCCGAGATGGGGCTTGTAGACCTTGTGCACCGGGTGGAGACGCCTGTGGCTGTAATTCGAGCTGATCCTCGAATAGTTGAGCGGAGCCCTGAGCAGTTGCTTGCGGAGGGATTTTCCCGTTTCGTCGAAATAATCGAAAGAGTCTTTCCCGTTGTCGAAAAGAAAGGCGTAATGGAGATCGCCGCTCGTGCTGAATTCCGCGGCTATTATATCGCCCATTATCGCCGATCCGTGCTCGCCGGAGGGGCCCTTTATCCTTTTTTCCTCGTAGATCACCCTGAAAAAATCCTTCTTCTGGATCTGTTTGAAGAAATCGATGTCCCACGCGAAGATGTCGGCCAGCCTGATTCCGAGCTCGATCGGCAGCCCGCGGTCGGAGAGGGTGGCAAAAAGGGAATATTCGATGACGCCGCAGACTTCCCTCCTGACGGTTTCGAAGGGGAATTCCTTCCGGGCCACGCTGAACCCGGCCGGACCGTCGGTGATTTCGACGTATGATTCGGCGTCTATATTGAATCTCAGGCTCTTGAAATTGTTTTCGGGGTCCTTGAAAACCTCGTAGGTCTGCCCGGGAAAGACCTTCTTGAAATTGTAGACCGGTTTCGCGGCCTTGGATATCTCGATTATCTGTTGCGGGGTGAATCCGCAGCTCTGAAGAGCGTCGTAAAAGGTCATGTTCCTTCCAACCGCTCCGCTGCAGGAAGGTTCGGGCGCCTGCGGGCCGCGTTGTCTCGCCATCGCCCTGCCCGTTTCCGTAATCACCTTTTCCGGCAGGGATATCATCGACGCCTGCCGGGGTGTTTCGAGTTCGTTCGAGTTGTCCGCCGTAAAGGCGAGATAGAACATCAACACCATGATCCCGCTGGATATGAGAAACGAAGGCAGTTTATTCTTATTAATCACGTTACATCCTCCAGTCCTCAGAATTCACCCTCAACCCCCGCGTAAGGTATCCCGAAAACCGGATATGAGTCAAGAAAAAGTATCGTCTTGCGACCGCGGGGAGAAGGTTTTATTCATGAAACACCGCAAATCTCCCGATCAGGCAAAAGCCGCATTAAATGTTCCAATTCATCCCCGAAAGATCGATAACCCGCCTTGAAAAGAGGCCCGGGATGGGATATCCTGTTGCATTCGGGGAGGATTGCCGCCGATCGATGCCGGCGAAGGATGCGCCGGCGGCTCAAACACGGGTGCCGATAATGGATCTTCGCAGCAGGCTCGACGAGTTGAAAAGGAAGGCGGAGTGCAATTTTGCCCGAAAAGCCGCCGGGGCTTCCGTGGAGGATCTTTTCAAGCCGATGGGCCCGGGCGATCTCGAAGAGGCGATGGCGGTGAGGGGACCCTCTGAAGCCCCGGTTCCCGAAGGCCCTCTCGAAATGTTCATCCCCGGAGAGACTGCCGCTTCCGCGGGCGGAGTCTTTTACAGGGTCCTCGCCGACGCCGGCAGGGTCTGGGCGGATGCCCCGAAGATTTTGAATGAATATCTCGAGATCCTCTCCGCCCCCTTCCCTCCGCGGCGGGAGGGGCTGGAGCCCCTCTCCCTTTTGAGGAGCGTGAAGCCATCCGAGGCATGTTATCTCGATATCGAGACGACGGGGCTCGGCAACACCCCCCTCTTTCTCGTGGGGCTGATGTACGCGCAGGGGGGCGGACTCGTCATCGACCAGCTCTTCGCGCGCGATTACACGGAAGAGAGGGCGGTCCTGGAATTTCTTTCCGACATGATCAGGCGTTTTCCAGTCCTCGTGACCTTCAACGGCGAGAGATTCGACATTCCGTTCATCGCGGAGCGGATGGCCGTGGAGATGATCGATTTCCCCGTTCCCGGCGCCCACGTCGACCTTCTTCCGGTCGCGAGGAAGGTCCTCGGCCGCAGGACGCCCAACCACAGGCTGCAGACGCTCGAGGTATTCCTTCTCGGCAGGAAAAGAAAAGGGGACATTCCGGGCAGCCTGATACCGGGGGCCTATCACGAATATGTAAGGACGCGCAACGCCGCTCAGATGGCGGCCGTCATACACCATAATCGTCTCGACCTGCTGTCGATGATGGAGCTCGTCACGGTCTTCATGTCCGGGCGGGATTGGGAATGCCGGGACTGAGGGATCGAACGCGCCCCCCCGAAGGATGCGGGGAGCGGGCGGAATGCCGGGAAAAGGCGAAAAGGAGTGGCTTTGGACACCGCTAAATTCCTGAAAAAGATGCAGAGCGAGGACTTCTACCGAGATCAGCTCGTACACAGGCATACGATAACCTCGAGGCAGGCGCGGTTCGGCGAGCTCGGCAGGCCGCTGCCGGAGCGTTTGACGGCCGTCCTCGGGAGGTCCGGGATAACGCGGCTCTATATCCATCAGGTCGAGGCCGTGGAGGCGCTCCGCGAGGGCAGGAACGTCGTCGTCGTCACCTCGACGGCGAGCGGGAAGACGCTGTGCTACAACATCCCCGTCCTGGAAAGCCTTCTCGAGGATCCCGAATCGCGCGCCCTCTATCTTTTCCCGACCAAGGCCCTCGCCCAGGATCAGCTGAGGGTGATCAACAGGTACGCCGGCCCCGGGGGGATCGAGCTTCGCGCCGGCACCTACGACGGGGACACCCCCGCCCCGTTAAGAAGGAAGCTCCGCGACGAGGCGCAGATTCTCCTCACGAATCCCGACATGCTCCATTCCGGGATCCTTCCGAACCACGCGAAATGGGCGCCCTTCCTCACGAAGCTGAAGTTCGTGGTGACCGACGAGATACACACCTACCGGGGCGTCTTCGGCTCGCACGTGGCCAACGTGATCGGCAGGCTGTCGAGGATCTGCGCGCACTACGGGTCGAACCCCGTCTTCGCCGCCTCGTCGGCGACGATCGCCAATCCCGGTGAGCACGCCGAGAGGCTGCTCGGGCGCAAGGTGACCGTCGTGACGAAGGACGGCTCGCCACGGGGCAGGAAATATTTCCTCATGTGGAATCCGCCGACGATCGATGTCGCCGACATGGAACGAAGAAGCTCGAACATAGAGGCGGCGGACATCGTGTCGAGGCTCGTGCTCGACGACGTCCAGACGATAGCCTTCGTCCGCGCGAGGGTCGTCAGCGAGGTGATCACGCGCTACACGCGCGAGAAGCTCGGCGAGCGGAGGGCCTCGATGAGCGACCTCGTGCACCCGTACAGGGGCGGCTATCTCCCCGAGGAGAGAAGGGAGATCGAGAGGCGCCTCTTCGAGGGGGAGCTCAAGGCCGTGATAAGCACCAACGCCCTCGAGCTCGGCATCGACGTCGGGTCGCTTCACGCATCGGTGATCGTCGGCTATCCGGGGAGCATCGCCTCGACCTGGCAGCAGGCCGGGAGGGCCGGGAGGGGGGAGGAGGACGCCCTGGTGTTTTTTCTTCCCTACAACATGCCGCTCGACCAGTACCTCGTGCGGCACCCGTCCTATTTCTTCGGGCGCTCCCCCGAGAACGCGATAATAGATCCGTCGAACCCGCACGTCCTTCTCGGGCAGATGAGGGCGGCCGCCTTCGAGCTTCCGCTCGCCGCGAAGGAGGTGGAGGCGATGGGCGAATACGCCCCGGCCATCGCGCAGCTCCTCGAGGAGGAACGGGAGCTCAACTTCGTCAAGGGGAGATGGTACTGGAGGGGGCAGGGGTATCCGAGCGCGTCGGTCAACCTCAGGAACATTTCGCCCAACATCTACACGATCATCGACGAGTCGGACGGCAACAGGGTGATCGGGACGATAGACGAGGCGAGCGCCTTCCAGCAGGTCCACCCGCAGGCCATATATCTTCACGAGGCGGAGACATACTTCGTGCGCGACCTCGATATCGAGAAGAAGATCGCGTTCATAGAGAAGACGAACGTCGACTACTACACCCAGTCGATAACCGAAACGCAGGTGAAGGTCGACCGCGAGGAGAAGAACGCGCGGTGGAGGGCCAGCAGGATCGCCTTCGGAGACGTCTCGGTCACCGACCTGACCTTCATGTTCCGCAAGATCAAGTTCGGGAGCCGCGATTCGATAGGGTACGGGAAGTGCGACCTCCCGCCCCAGATCCTCGAGACCGTGGGGCTCTGGATCGAGCCGGACCCGGGCATATCGTCGCTCGTGCGGAAATGGGGAAGGGTCCCGGCCGAGGGCCTGCTCGGCCTTTCGAACGTCCTTCGCGAGGTCGTCCCGCTTTTCGTGATGTGCGACCCGCTGGACATCGGGACCACGGTGAATTCCAGGTCGACCGGCAGCCCGGCCCTTTACATCTACGACAAATACCCCGGAGGCCTCGGGTTCGCCCTCAAGGCGTACGAGATCATCGAGGAGATCATGCAGGCGGCCCACGAGCTCATAACGACGTGCGGCTGCAGGCACGGCTGCCCATCCTGCGTCGGCTCTCCCATCCCGCCCTTCGCCCAGCTCGACCCGGACGAGGGGGGCAGGGGGATGATACCGGACAAGGAGGCCGCCCTCGTCATTCTTCACTATCTGCTCGGGATGGAGGCTTACGAGCCGTCCCCTCCCGGCGAGGAAGACGGGGCGGAGCAGCAGCGCCCGCAGGGGAAACCGCTCCCGGTCGAGCTCGAGGGAAAGCTCCGCAAGGCGCTTTTGAAAAAAAGGGAGAGGAAGTGAGGGCCGTCAGATCAGGTCGATGCCTTCGTAGCGTTCGATCGTGCTTTCCCCGCAGGTGATATCCTCGATCAGCGACGAAACGGTGAAAAGATGGTCGAAGGCGCGAGCGCCGATCGAAGGCAGGATCGAGGCGACCGACTCCTGGGAGAGGTATTCGGGAACCGCCTCGCAACCCTCGAACTGTTCCATGAAACACCTGATGACGGCAGACCTGCTGTCGCGGCCGCCGAGGGAACCGGACGCCGTTTTCCCCCTTTTCACGAAAAACTTCCTCAGCGTTTCGGGCGGCGCGAGGCCTGGCACCCCGGCGCGAAGGCCGGGAAACCGTTTCCCGTCCCGGTCCGTCGTCATGCCGCCGACGATATCGATCGCTGCGGCCTTCGGCGAAAGGAGCGAAAGAAATTCCCGGTACAGGCGGTGTTTCGATTTGACGCCGTCAGGGCAGTTCATCGCGTGATCGATGACCATCAGCGAATTGAACGGGGCGACCGTCCAGAAAAAGAAACGGTTGCGGTCCTCCCCCTCGGCGGCCCGCTTCATATCCCTCCCGCACACCATGAAGTGAAGGTACTTGTCGGACATTTTGTGCTCGGGGCATGAGGCGAGATAGTCCCCTATCGATTCCCTGATCCTGTCGGCGCGAAGCCCCGTGACGGCGGCCGCCTGGGGGAGGGTGAGGATCGCGTTGCGGGATATCAGGTGGCCGGCCAGCTCGTCGGTTCCGGCGAATCTCCCGGCGGGCCTGTTGTCCGGGACGACGAGGCTCCCGCCCGCCCCGGTGAAGAATGTCACGCGGTCGCCCCAGGCCTCCCTGATCATGTCGAAAAGCCCCATCGAGAAGCTCATGCCGAGATGGTCGCCGCCGTTTTTCATCCTGAGGAGCCTCATCGCGTCCGAGCCGCGGGCCGGGCCGTATTTGAAAAGCCGCCACGGAACCTCGAGGATGCCGGCGACCGTTTCGGCCGTTTTCGCGTCGGCCATGTCATCGCCGGAGTTTCCGAGGAAGGTCGCGCCCTGAAACTGCGCCTTCCCGGAGGCGAGGGCCGAGGCGACCGCCCTGGAATCGGGCCCTCCGCTCAGCGAGACGACGTTGACGCCGTCCCCGCCGGCGCGGTCCAGGCAGGCCTTCCGGAAGATATCCGCCAGCCTCGCCGCGCAGGCGGCCGCGTCCATCTCCCTTCCCCTGCGGGAGGAGAAATCGAAGGTGAAAAGGCGGTGAAAGCCGACCCGTGAAGCGCCCCCGGCGGCGGCCCCGCCCCTCGAGCGGTCGTTCGACTGCGGATCGGCGCGCCCTTCCGGGTCTATCGATATCAAGGTCGCCGGCTCGAGGCGGGAAACGCCCTCGAAGAAGGTCTTGTCCCCCGGCATGAATCCGAGAAGGAGATACTGGGCGATCGCAAGGCGGTCGAATTCGACGCTGTTGTCGAGATTCGTAATGAACCTCGATTCGCGCGAAAGTGCGAGCCGGCCCGACTCGTGCCTATAGTAAAGGGGCAGCCTGCCCAGCGCGTCGTTCACCACGCAGATCGAGCCCGTCTTCCTGTGCTGGATGAATATCACGAAATCGCCGTCTGTCGCCAGGAGCCAGTCCCTCGCCCTGTCGAGCGGGCGCGGGGGGGGGCCGAAGAGGATGCCGGCAAGTTCGCCGAGTTTCGCGTCGACGCCGGCCGCGCTCTCCCCGTAGATCGTTCCCTCGAGGCATATGAAGAACTCGTTGTTCTCGTAGATGGCGACCGGGTATCTGGGGTGGTACGTGGCCGCGAGGAAACACCCGCGCCTCGAGACGAGCGTTTTCAGTATGAACCATTTCTCGTGAAGGAGCGACCTCGCCGAGTGCAGCAGAAGGTCCTCCTTCCGGTCGAGATTCCCGCAAGGGTCGAAATAGAAATGTATCCCGGGCATATCCTCCCTCTCCTCAGGCTCCGCGGCCGTCGCCATATTGTAGGCATGAAGGCCCGCGATGACAATATGTAAGATTGCGCCCAGGCCCGGGGGAGCCCCCGGGAGGCCGGAAAAGGCCCCGGATCAGGCAAATAACGGGGAAAGGCATCAATTGACACGGGCCGGCGGTTGTGCTAGTTTTGCGGGACGGTTTTTACGAATTGCAGCAGGATCCTTTCCGCCCGCTGGATTCTGTCATTTTCTTTAACCTTGGGAGGAGCCCGATGAGGGTGATCAAGCATTACCGGATCCACACGGGCACGTTTGCGTGGATACTCCATCGCCTGTCCGGTCTGGGGTTGATCTTCTACCTTCTCGTACACATCTGGGTGATCAGCCACCTTTCCGGAGGGGAAGGATCGTTCGACGGAATCATGAACTTTTTCGCCAACCCCTTCGCCAGGCTGCTGGAAGTGGGGCTGGTCGGCGTGATTCTCTACCATCTTTTCAACGGCCTGAGGATAACGCTTGTCGACATGGGCGTGATGGTCGAGAAGCAGAAAACACTTTACGCGGCGGCGGTTGTGGTCTGGCTGGCGTCATGGATCGCGGTCGGCGCGGTCATGATCTCCCGCATGGGCTCGCCGCTGCACGGCTAGAAAGGGGGAGCGGCATGAAATTCAGGGAAACGACGACCTCGGGCGGCGCTCTTCCGTGGCTCCTTCAGAGGATATCTGGCGTCTATCTCGCCGTGATTCTTCTGATTCACGTGATAAATCTTCACGTGCTCATAGGCGGGGAGCTCACCTACGCCGCGATAGCGGAACGGGTGGCGACCCCCCTTTGGAAGACGATCAACATATCGTTTCTGATCGTTGCGCTGTTCCACGGCCTCTACGGCCTGTGGATAGTTCTCGACGACTACATACACAAGGGATGGATGAGGATCCTGATTTACGGCGGGATCGCGGCGATCGCGCTCATGTTCGGAATCTACGGGACCCTCACGATGATAACATTCCAGTACGGAGGTTGATGGACCATGACATTCAAAGATCCCGAGAAAATTCACGACGTTGAGGGAGTGGGCGTGCACAGCGTCCACCGTCACGACGTGGTCATAGTCGGGGCCGGCCTTGCTGGAATGAGAGCCGCGGTCGAAGCGTC
>JALOPX010000038.1 GCA_025453655.1 Candidatus Krumholzibacteriia bacterium | reverse complement strand
GGATCTTGGCGATACGGAAGAGCCTCAGGAGCCTCAACGCCCTGAGCGATCGCAGGTCGGCGTGGACGAACGGAAGATAAAAAGGCAATATCGACAGCAGGTCCACCATCGACATCCCCTGAAACGCGAATCGAACGCGCCCCGCGACGCCGCCGCGGAAACGCTCGTCGGCAGTACAGGCCCACAGTCGCCCGAAATATTCGATCGTGAAGACGACAACGGAGACGACTTCGAACAGATGCAGAAACGCGCCCCATCGAGCCTCCACGTCCCGCACGGAACCGGCGACGACGGCGATCACGTTAAGGAAGATGAGCGCGAGCATGACCGTCGCGAATCTCCGGCTTGCCCTGTCGTCTCTCCGGGTGAAATCGAGTATTTCCCACGCTTTGCGGCGTAAATGCATCCCGGCCTCCTCTTGATTGACTAACCGACGAAGCCGCCCTCCGCATCGCGGTTTCCCGCCGTTCACTACCGTCGGGCGCCTTTTCTCTCCGACCATTCCCTCCGCAACATCGCGCAGATAACGTCATCCGCCCACTCGCCCTTGAACCGGAGGCTCTCGACGAAATGCGCCTCCTGCCTCATCCCCACCCGCCGCAGCAGGGCGAGAGACGCGGTGTTCCGCGGATCGACGGACCCATATACCCTGTGTTTGCCGAGCCGAGCAAAAAGAACGTCGAGGACCGCGGTCAGCGCTTCCGCCCCCAGTCCGCGGCGTTGAAAGGGGGGGGACACCGTGATCCCCACTTCAGCCTGGGACGGGTCGGCGGATGAAACGCGGATGCCGCAGTCGCCTGTCAGTTCGCCGGTCTCGTTGAGAACGATCCCGAGCTGATACCATTCCCCGGGGGTATCCGGGCCGATCGCCTTCAGCCCCTCTATGAAACAACTGATTTCAGCCGCTGACTCCGGTTCCCAGCTCTGGTATCGCGTGACCTCCGGCATCGACCTGTAACCGAAGACCTTCTCCGAATCCCCGGATTCAAGCCGCCTCAGGGTCAGGCGACCCGTCACGATCGGATCGAACGAATTGCTCATGATCCGGTTTCCCCGTCCCGTCGGGAGCTGCCGGGCGACTGCGCGGTCCCGATCCTGAACCGCCGGCCAATCCGCCCCGCCCTCTCCGCTTATTTATCTATCCTCTCGACCACTATACTGCAGTGCGTCACCAGCGCCGCGAGAGCGCCGACCGCGGCGAGCACCGGCACGAGCACCGTGCCCACGACCCCGAGGGTCAGGGGAATCTCGATAAGGTTCATCCCCGCGGCGTCCTTGATGGTGATGCGCCGTATGTTTCCCTCGCGTACCAGGCGCTTTACCGTCTCGACGATCTTGTCGCCGTCGACTTCGAATTCCTCGGTCCTCGTTTTCTTTTCATCCATGACGTTCCTCCACGATCACGGCCGGGTCGAAGCCGGCGGAAAAGACCGGCTCCCTTAACCGGATGTTTTTACAACAATAACAAACCGCCATTGCCGGCGGAAAGCCTATTTTTACCTTCTTAAAAAATACGGGATAAATGAACCGCCGCAGCCGTCGCCTTATCGCGTCATGTTTATATTGACTTATAAGGGGTTTGGCGGTACAATAACTCTCGTAATGGCGGCATCTCCGTAATCTTATCGAATCTCCGAATCGGAATTTTAATGGGGGGAGGATTCCGATGAAAAGATCTGTGGTTTGCTGCGCCCTGCTGGTCATCTTCGCCATCATTTCAACATCGGCCTCGTCGAGAGAGATCGACAAGGTCGGCCTTCGAGTGATGCAGACGCTTCAGGAGAACGAGAATCCGATCGATCTTGACCAGGGTATGAGAGGCCTCGTCGCCGCGGCGGCGGTCGACTCGTTCTGCCTCGTCTGGTACGATTTCGAGCATATGAACTGGCAGGGCTGGACCGGCAGGGATAACACGGCCCAGTTCGATACATTTTTCCATGTGGACGACTTCGCCGGGCTCGGCGGGGGAAGCCACGGCGGGCTGACACCGCTCGAGGGAACGAAATCGATGTGGTGCGGGACGCGCGCGCATCTTGATCCTCGCGCCGGCGCGGAGTACTTCTACCTCTGCGGCTGGCAATCCGCTCCGGGCTACGGAGACGGATGGGACCAGTCGCTCACAACCGGCTCCATTCCCATCGCGGGCGCGCTCACCCTTTCGTACCGGGGCCGTTTCGAATCCGAGCCGGATTGCGACATGACGACGGTGGAGTACGACCGCGGGGGCGGCGACTGGGTGTCACTGGCGACATATGATGAACTTGTAGACACCTTTGCCGTTCACATCCTTGCCATCAACAAATCCGCCACAAAGCTGCGTTTCCATTTTACCTCGGACGGAGCCTGGTCGGACGAGGACGGGCTCTGGGACACCGACGGCGCCGCCATCATAGACGACATCACCGTTTCCGATCTCCTTGGGCAAATCAACCACGAGGACTGGGAGGGGGAGCCCCTCGACGCGCTTGAATCCGGCGACGGATTCTGGTTCGCCTCGACCGGAGAAGCCTTCGGCTCATACAGCGGCCTCGCCTGCAACCTCACAGAGCTCGATCCCTGCAACATCAACGCGGGCACGCAGGTCATTTTCTTTCACGAATCCGGCGTCCTCCCCGGTCCCGGTTATCCCGAGCCCGGTATATTCTCCACGCCATTCTGCAAGGGGTCAGGGGGGACCGAGGCTCCCTGCCAGAATGAATGCGTCATCTCACCGGTCATCGAATACGACATGTACAGCAGCGGCCGCGACGAGAACCAGGACACCCCGATCCCTCCGGCGGCACTTCCCGGACTCGGGGGGACGGTGCTGAGGTTCTGTATCATGAAGGATCTGCCCCTCTCAAACCTCGTCTTCTATTACTGGGGGGTCCGCGAGATCATAGACGGCTGCCCGGGACCATGGCGGGAGCATAGTTCCATGTACTACGGGGGCGCGGGAGATTACGAGCAGATTTCCGCCGATATCAGCGATCTTGTCGGGGCCAATCCGATACAGGTCAGGCTCGGGGTAATGGATCTGTGCGACCTCTGGTTCGCCTCGTACGGCGACTGCGCCGAGCACACCCCCTCGCCGTGGTTCGATTCGGTCCGCCTCTACAAGTATGACACGACGGGCCCGATGTGGTCGTACCGCGATCTTGACCTCTTCCAGGACAACTTCCCGTCCGGGGAGTTTGACGTCGAGAGCTGGGTCAGGGCGGATTGCGCCAACGACCTTCGTCCCGGAGACGATCCCGCCATCGACCCGGGCGATTCGGTCGTCGTCTCGTGCGGCGCCGATTATGCCGGCGGCCTCGACACCCTCGCAACCGGCGAGGACAGGGTCTACTGCCACGTCCGCGCGAAGTACGTCGGCCCGGCCCCGGTCAAACCTGATCTCTTCGGGGCGGCGCTCCAGGGTACGTACGGGACATACGCAAGCGACGACGGCGAATGGACCGTCTTCCTCATGCCTGTTGCCAGAACATCATCGGGCTATCCCGTCGAGGGAAGATACATGATCGACCTGAACGATTCCATTCTGACGAGGGGATACCGGGTCGATTATTACTTCAAGGCATATTCGATCGACGGCACGAGCTCGTGCCTTCCGGAGACGGCGGAGTCGGCGGGCGGTGAACTTTTCGAGTTCACCTGTCTTCCCTCTCTGAACTCCGAAATCCTCTTCGTCGACGACTTTCACGGGAGAGGCAGCCTGGAAGGAATGGCCCAGATTTACTGGGATGCCGCGTTCGCCGTGTTCTCCCAGTTCCAGGGGCTGGATCGATACGATGTCAACGATCCGTCCGCCCTGGTCGGCAACGGCCCCGGAAGCCGGGCGTACAACTACCAGATGATCAATAATTACACGAATATCATCTGGGATTCCGGCGACCTTCCCCACGGGACGATCACCGAAGGGACCTACTACAGCGACAAGAGCAACGACGCTCAGATGCTCATCGACTGGATGGACCAGTCGGAGCACAAGGTCGGGCTATGGGTCATGGGCGACAACGTGGCGAGCGATCTTCACGGTTCCCCGGCTGTCTCCGCCCTCGAGCTTCTATCGACAAAATGCGGCGTATCGCTCGTGAACGACAGTTACTATGATCTGTCCGGCGGGCGCGCGGCGGGTGGGATCCCATCCCCCCAGGTGACGGGGCTGGGCATATATGACGGCATCTCCTACTACGCGTTCGGCGGATGCCCGGTTATCAACAATTTCGACGTGCTGGAAAAAACCGGGACCGGCCAGTACTCGCTTCAGCTTCCCGATTATGGGGAGGATCAGTACTACATCGGCATCTCGAATTCGCAGCTCAACGACGCCGGATACCCGATGCGCACGTCGTGGATCGGGCACAGCATGATGTTCGTCCGTAACGGCAACAACGAATATCCGGCAAGAGAGGATCTTCTCAACGAGACATGGGCCTTCTTCGAGGAAGAACTATTTTACTCCGACGCCGGCGAGGTCGCGCCCGCGCGGTACGCCCTGATGCAGAACCACCCGAACCCGTTCAACCCGTCGACCACGATCTCCTTCGACCTCCCGGCGAAGGCGAAGGTGAGCCTCAAGGTCTACGACGTCGCGGGACGGCTGATAAGGACGCTGACCGACAGGGAGTGGGCCGCCGGCAGGCATTCGATCTCCTGGGACGGCCATAACGAATCGGGGGCGAGCGTCGCGAGCGGCGTCTATTTCTACAGGCTCGAGTCGAAGGATTTCAGCGGGACGAAGAAGATGGTGCTTCTGAGATAATAAGAATGGCCACAAAATCCGATTCAGGCGAAAGAGGGCCGGGGACGATTCCCCGGCCCTTCCGATGTCCTGCGGGATTTTGACGGGCGGGTTTTCCGGCCGATCACTGCTCGAAGCCCCCTCCTTCCGGCATTCCCTCCGGCATGGAACGATAGAGGATGAACGGCCCGTCCGGATCGTCCAGCGTCTCGCTTCCGAGGTTCTCCGCCAGAAAATCGATCAGAGCCTGCCGATCGGACGCCGCCGATTCCGGGACCGCGCCCTCGCCCACGAATCGGATCGAGAGCTCGCCGGCTTCCGAGACGGAGTACCGGGCCAGCATCCAGGAACCCCCGTCGTCGCCTTCCACCAGCTCCTCGATGTTGAGAAAGGGCTCGCCGCCGACGTCGACGATGTACATCCTGAAACGACCCGTCACCTCGAAATCCTCGAGCGTCTCGACGTAGTACTCCGAGGCGTTGAACCGGAGGATGTGAAACTCCGTGACGCCGTCCGACGTCGGATCGTTCCAGAACCAGATCCCCGTAAGCCGCGCGTCCATCGAGCCGGCCCCGGGCTCCCCGATCGGGATCTTCGACTCGTACGGGCAGCCGGTCAAAACAAACGACATCGACAGAAGAACCGCGACGATCCGGACGCGTTTCATCGATTGCCTCCTTGAATCAGGTCCCGGATTCCATTGCATTCAGATTCGCGCATCTCACACGCCCTCCCCCGCGACGCTTCGATCTATCTGAAGAAATTCGATCGGGGCGCCGTTGTCCTCGATGAAGGCGACCATGACGCCGGGGCTCGGGCTGTTCGGCTCTATAATCACATTCTTCCCTTTTATCATTTCCGCAAGATCGTCGACCTCGAATGCGACGTGCGGGACGGTCCTTACGAGGGGCGGATAGGGCGCGTCGTCTTCATAGCGCATCCATTCGACTCCGTAAGGATTCTTTCCGTAGCCGCTGACATAAATTTTCAGGTGCTTCAGATGGATTTCATCGCCGAGTTTCGCGCTCGTCGGTATGCCGACGTGGTGATATTTCATTTCCTTCTCCATTCTCCGCCCTCGAAAGGGCAACCAGACCGTACCCCTTCGCGCCGGTAATGTCAATTATACTCAATCCGGGCGCGGATGCCCGCGGTGCGGGCGGCTCATTCCCCGGGAGGCGCGATCAAACGCTTTTACATTTTCCGGGGAATCCGATAGTATGCGGGTGCGAGATTCATTTTACGAAAGCCGGCCTGCCTGAAGAAGGAGAAGATTCCCATGGCTAAGAAGGTTGCACAAGCCAGCGCGATGCCCGACCCGAAGAAGATAAAATCGATCGGAATACTCACGGGGGGCGGGGACTGCCCCGGGCTCAACGCAGTGATCAAGGGGCTCGTTCGCGCCGCCACCGGGACATACGGGTGGAACGTCACGGGGATCGAAGACGGGTTCGACGGCCTGTTGACGATGAAGGGATGCAATCTCAGTTCGAGCGACATGTCGGGGCTGCAGCTTCGCGGCGGGACGATCCTCGGCACGTCCAACCGCGGCAACCCGCTGATGTACCCCGTGAAGGAAAACGGCAGAAGATATCTCAAGGACGTCACCGGCGATATCATCGCAAACATCAGAAAGATGGGGCTCGACGTCCTCGTCGCGGTCGGCGGGGACGGGACGATGAAGATCGCGCAGGCCCTTTACGAGAAGGGCGTCCCCGTGGTCGGCGTGCCGAAGACGATAGACAACGATCTCGACGTGACCGACGTCACCTTCGGCTTCAACAGCGCCGTCACGATCGCGACCGACGCGCTCGACAGGCTCCACACGACGGCGGAGAGCCACCACAGGCTTCTCGTCCTCGAGGTGATGGGCCGCGACTGCGGGTGGATCGCCCTCGAGGCCGGCATAGCGGGCGGGGCCGACGTCATCCTGATACCGGAGATCCCCTTCGATCTCAACACGGTCTGCGAACATATCCTCGCGCGCAAGAAGCGCGGCAAGAGATTCAGCATCGTGATCGTCGCCGAGGGGGCCTACCCCGAGGGAGGCAGGAAGGTCTACGAGCAGGAACCAGGCGCCGACGGGGCCCCGGGGCGCCTCGGGGGAATAGGCCGCTGGGTCGCCGAGAAGATCGGCCTTCTCGCGAAGATGGAGACGAGAGTCACCGTTCTCGGCCATATCCAGCGCGGCGGCACTCCCACGACCTACGACCGGATCCTCGCGATGCGCTTCGGCGTCGAGGCCGCCCACCTCATAGCGCGGGGGAAATTCGGGTACATGGTCTGCCTGAGAGGAAGGGACATCGAGGCGGCCGGGATAAAAGATGCCGTCAGGCGCCTCAAGAGGGTCGACCCGGACGGGCAGATGGTAAGGACGGCCGAGGCCCTCGGAGCATCGATGGGAAGGCCCGCCTGAACAGCGGCTGCCCATGGCCGGCCAGGGGGTGCGGGGCGGCGCGTTCTCATCCCTTTCGGCGCGGCGCGAGTGTGAATGCGAAGGCGGGGGAAAAATAGATCGCGGCGGCCATCAGGATGAACAAGCTGTCCTCGATGAGCTTCTTCCAGGCGTATGTGGCCCCGAAACCGCAGCCGCAGTCGAAATAGACCTTCATAAGAGGCGTGCCCCCGGCGCTCATCACGCCGATCGTTCGCCACGTTATCATCGCGAGGAAGACCGCGTTCAACACCGCGAGGACGAGGGCCGCCCCCCTCATGAAAAGGCCGGCGAGCAGCGATATCCCGCAGCAGAGCTCCATCCACGGCAGAACGATCGCGACTACATACAGAAGCGGCCCCCTGTCCAGGACCTGGTACATCCTGATCTCGTCGGCGAACATAAGGGGCTTGCCGATCTTCTGAAGCGCCGCGTATATGAAAACCGCGGCGAGGACGATCCTGAAGATCAGGATGACGCGTTGGTTCCCCGCGAAGGCGGCAAGGCGCGATCCGCGCGGCCCCGTCGCCGCCGGCTCGTTCTCGAAAAGACATTCCCTGATACCCATCATTACACCGTCCCGCAGGGAGCGATTCGCGTCACTCCCTCTCGACCGGCATTCCAGCCTCTTCCCAGGCTTCGAACCCGCCCTTGAAAACCAGCAACTTCGTATAGCCGCGCGCGAAGAGCTCCCTCGCCAGCAATTCGGAATCCTCGCAGACGGGCCCGCTGCAGTATATCGTTATCTCGTTCTCGAAATCGAGATAGGGCGCCACGCTGTCGAAACTCCGCCTGAATTCGTAATAGTCCAGCAGGATCGCCCCGGGAACCCGCCCCTCCCTGTAATCGGCCGCGGTGCGCGCGTCGATCACCACCCCATGGGAATCCACGATCTCCCTGAAGCGATCAAGATCGATGGCCCTGATCGCTTCCGGCGCCGGCCCCGTCTCTCCGCCGGCCGGTTCGTCCTCGACGACCGGGACATCGGCGATCTTCCTGAAGGGACTGATCCCGTTCGCGGAAAAAGCGTTGAAAATGAATGCGGCCGCCGCGCCGACGATGGCGATGACGACAGCCTGCGATATTGCGCATTTAAAACGTTTCATAGGCAACAATATATACGCGGCAACGCGTGAAAGCAATATGCCCGGTTTGATTCCATGACGGTTATATGCCGGGAGCCCGCGTTTTCGCCGCCCCGGCGCCGGTTTTTTCCGGCGCCCCGCGGCGCGGCCGTCGATTTCGGGTACACAGGGGGGATGAATATCCGTATAATGCCGCCATGCGCCGTTCACCCCGGGAGACGGGTTTGAAAAAACGACTGGAAATCACGAGCTTTTCGGAAATCGTCCCGCCGCGGGATTCCCCGTTCTGTTTCAGGCACTCCCTTCCGGGGCGGAGCCCCGCGGATGAAAAGGGCCGGGCGCCGAACGATCCCGGACCGGGACGCGCCCCGCTAAAATCGGCTCCGAACGGCGCCGGCGCCGATTCCCCGGAAAACCGCGCCCTGATCGATTCCATATCGAGGATCGGCATGATCAATCCGCCTCTCCTCGCCCCGTACCCGGACCCGGGTGGTCGAATGACGATCGTGGCCGGCCACAGGCGCGTCGCCGCGGCGGCGGCGGCCGGGATGGAGTCGTTCGAGGGGCTGGTCGTCGACGCGCCGCTACCCGGGCTCGTCCCGCTCTGGCTCGAGGATGCGGCGTCGGGGGCCCCTCTCTCCGATCTCGAGAAGGCGCTCCTCGCCGGGAGGCTAATCGACCTTGCCGGCGACGGCCTGGGCGCGATGCTGCCCGGGCTCTCCGCAGTGTTCGGCCGCGAAATGACCCCTGAATTCACGCGAAGGATCGCGCGCCTTCCCGGGCTCGGAGCCTCCGCGCGTGAAGCGCTCCACGCCGGCGCCGTCACGGCCGGCGACCTGCTGCTTCTCGAGGCGCATCCCGTCATCGACGCGGCGCGGGCCGCGGAAATGCTCTCCGCCGAAAGTATGAGCCGCGGGACGCAGAAGGAAACGGTGAGGCTGATGCTGTATCTCGCCGACCAGGGAAGGGACAGGTGGGAATCCTTCGAGCTTCTTCGCGGCTCGTCCGGGGCGGGCCGCCCCCTTCTCGAGGAGCTCCGCCTCGCCTGCCGCCCCGCCCTCGAAAAGGACCTTGCCGAGATCGATGGGATCGTCGGCGGGCTCGGCCTCCCGACCGAGGCGTCGATCAGGGTCCCCCCGAATCTCGAGGGGGGGGCCATTCATCTCGAGATAAAAATCCGCGACGAAAATCGCCTCCGCTCGGCGCTCGACAAGGCCCGCCGGGGCCTCGACGAAGGCCGGATAGGAAGGATCCTCGAAATTCTAAGGGGAAAATGACCGGCGGGAGAACGGCCCGCCGGGCGTATCTCCGGGATCGCCCGGGAGACCGGAAGGCCGCGGGGGGCGCCGGGATCACCCGGGAAGCCTGCGCGCCGCCGGAATCGCCGCGACCGTAAAAAAACAGGGGATGCTTGTGGGGCTGAGCGTTCCGGGTTTGACAACGTTCAACTTATTCGCATCCCCTGTACATATGATATTACGCAATCCGGCGCATAAAGTTCCCCGCCTCCGGGGCGACGCGGCGGATTTTTCATCCGCCGGGCGCGCCGCTCGGAATCCAGGGCTTTAAAAACCCTTCGCCTTCAACTCGTTGATTTTCTTCGTGTATTGCCCGGCTTCCGGGGCGTCTGGAACATATCGCAGATATGTCTCCAGGGCCTCCCTGGCCCTGCCGAGCATGTTCATCTCCTCGCAGAGAAGCCCGAGCTCCCGGTACATCCAGGGCATGTCCTTCTGCACCCTCGCCTCATCCAGCCTCAGAAGCTTCTCGATCGTCGTGATGCGGCTCGTCGTGTTCCCGGTTTCCCTGTAGGCCTGGTACATGACGGTTCCGAGCGCGAAATCCCCCGACCTTTTCTGTTCGACCAGCTCGAGGTATACGAGGGCTTCGCGGAAGTCTTTCGCGGTGAAAAAGAAGATTCCCTTTTGATAATCCAGTTCCTCCTCGGCCACGAGCTTCTTCAGGGCGGGCGACTCGAGCACCGCTTTCCCCGCTTCGATCTTCCCGCTCGCCGCGAGGACCCTGGCCATCTGGAAGATCCCCATCATGTAACTCGTGTCGAGGTCGTAGGCCTTCATGAGGGACGCCGCCGCGCCCTCGCCGTCGCCGCCGAATCCCTGCGACACCGCGCGCGCAAAGAACAAGCCCGCCTCGTTCGGGGATCTCTCCGTAAGATGGTTGTAAAGGGCCGTCGCCCTGTCGAATCTTCCCGCCATGAGCGCGTCCTCGGCCTCGATCATCATCTCGTATTTTTGCGGAAGGGCCCCATCCAGCATCCCGGGGTTCGATACGATCTCGCCGATGACGCCGCCGAAGAACCTTATGTCGTACGGGACCGCTCCACCCACCGAGGCGAGATTAATCGAGACCTGCGCGGTCGCGATCTGTTTCCTCTTCAGGGCGCGAAGCATGTCGATGAGCACCCTCGTCCCCATCCTCCCGTCAGGGTCCTGGCTTTTAAGCCCCAGGAAAAACGCGAGGTCGATGTCGACGATCGCCGTCTCTTCCGGCCCGATCCGCAGGTCCTCCAGCCTCGTCACGGTGACCGGGACGCCGCCTATCGTCCCCTGCACGCAGGTGCCGTCGGCCGTCAGGTCCGCCAGATCGGCCTTCGTATACGGCCTCTTCTGATAAAGGATCTTTTTGAACGTCTCGACCGGGCTGCCGCCCACAGGCACTGTCGCCGGCAGCACCCAGATGACCCTCTTGTAGAGCCCGGCGCCGTACCCGAGATTGATCGTCCCGCCGCTCTCGACGAGGCCCGCTATCTGGTCGAGGACTGCGACGTTCCCGCGCCTGAGGTGGTCGGCCGAGTTTTTCATCGTCTCCGCGTAGCTCGGCGGGAACACCCTCATGTCGTCCGAAGTGTCTATGTGAATGAGCACGTCCGCCTTCGCGCCCGTCATGACCCATGATCTCAGGACCTCGACATTGGTCTCCGACTTCGTGATCCGGTCGATCGAATCCTGCAGCAGGATCGGGCTCTTCTTGCCGCATCCCGCAAACAGGAGCAGGGCGGAAAGGGCGATGGCCGCGGCCCCGACGCATGGTCTTTTTTTCATCGTTCCTCCAGAGTTCGCATCCTGACGCTCAAGATCGCCGCGCCTCCGGGCCGCGACAGCCGCCCCGGCGAATCGCGCCTGAATCATCCCTTCGCGCGGCCCGATTTCGACTCTAAAGATAGTCCATACCTTTATCGAATTAAAGACAAGATTTAGGTTTCTTGACATGCCGCCCCCGCGGCTATACCCTTTGTCGGTGCGGCCCGGGCAACGGGCCCTCCGCCGCGCCCGCTTTCCACGGAGGATGCAATCATGCTGAGGGATCTCATTGTAGAAAACGATTCGAAGATAATCTTTCTCGTGCTGGACGGGGTCGGAGGGATACGGGCGCCTGGATTCCCGCAGACGGCTCTCGAGGCCGCCCGGACCCCCAATCTCGACAGGATGGCTTCGGAGTCGGCATGCGGCAGGAGCGTGCCCGTTTCGGCCGGCGTCACGCCCGGGAGCGGGCCGGCGCACTTCGCCCTCTTCGGATACGATCCGCTTGATCCGGCGAACGACGCCGGCAGGGGGGTCGTGGAAGTGACGGGAGCCGGGTTCGACCTGCTGGACGACGACGTCGCGATCAGGGGAAATTTCGCGACGATGAGCAAGGAGGGAATTCTCACCGACAGAAGGGCGGGCCGCATCCCACACGAGGAAGGCGTGAGGATATGCCGGAAGCTCTCGGAGGCGATCCGGGAGATAGACGGCGTTCAGGTCATCATCATGCCGGTGAGGGAATACAGGTTCGGGATCGTCCTTCGCGGCGAGGGGCTTTCGCCGGAGATCGATGAAACCGATCCGCAACTGACCGGCATGAAACCGCTTTTCCCCGCGGCGCGCGTCAAGGCCGCCGAACGCACCTCGCGGATAATCGCGAAGCTCGTGAAAATGATCGACGAGACGCTCTCCGGCGAGGAGAAGGCGAATACGGCCCTGATGCGGGGCATCTCGCGTAAACCGTCGATCGAGCCGTTCTTCGACAGGTACCGCCTTCGCGGGGCGGCCGTGGCGGCATATCCCCTGTACAGGGGCGTCGCGAGGCTCTGCGGCATGGATCTTTTCGACACCGGCTTCAGCCCTGCCGAGGAATTCGAGACCGTAAGGTCGATCTACGGCGGAGACCGTCACTTCTTCTTCATTCACATAAAGAAGACCGACTCGTACGGAGAGGACGGGAACATCGAGGGGAAGATAAAGGTGATTGAGGAGGTCGACGCGCGCATCCCCGCCCTTCTCGATCTCGAGCCGGACGTTCTCGTCGTTACGGGCGACCATTCGACTCCGTGCGCGATGAAGAGCCATTCATGGCATCCGGTGCCGTTCATGATAAGATCGAGGAACTGCGGGCGCGACGCGAGCGCGAGGTTCTGCGAATCGGAATGCGACAGGGGCTCGCACGGCATCTTTCCCGCGAAGTCGATAATGGAAATGGTCCTCGCCAACTCGGGCAGGCTTAAAAAATTCGGGGCCTGAAACGCATTCTCGGGGAGTCCTCCCCGCCCCTCCGGCGCCTCCCGCCCCCGTGAATGTCGCGACTCCGCCCGCCGCTCATTCGGCGGCGCGCGCCGCTAACGCACGCGGCGGAATGTCGCTGCGGCATTCTCCAGCGCCTCCATCTTCCCTGTTTCCCTCCCGGAGACCTTCCCCGTGGTCGTCGACATGCGGATCGAATAGAGCTTGCCGCCGTCCACGATCATCGCCCAGGTCCACAGCCCCGCCCCCATCACCTTCGATTTCTCGTTGTACGCCCATTTGCCGTGAACCGCGAGCGCGTCGAGGCCTCCTTCGCCTATCTTCTTCGAGCCGACGATCCCCATGTTGATCTCCGGATTGGCGCCCTGGTGGTCCCCGATGCTTTCATGAATGTCCTGAAGGATGATCTCCGCCCTGTTGGTCGGCTGCCAGGAGACCTCCAGCTCGGAGTATCCCTCTTCGTCCTGAAGCACCCACATCATATGCCCCCTCCCGGAGTCCCCTCCCCCTTCCCGCGCCTCGAATCCATCAGGCAGGTCGATCCGGAAATCCGGGGCCACGACATCGAGAAGATATTTCTTGTAGACCGCCTGAAGGTTGAAGGGGAGCATGTTCTCCTGAAGGTATCCCACGGCCGACGCGATCTTCGTCGCTTTGGCGGCTTCGGAAAGGGTCTTCCTCCCGGCGATCGCCGTTTTACCGGCCTCTATCACCTCGTCGATATATTCTATCTGGCGGGCCAGAACGTCCTTCCCGCATACCGTTCCCTGCCCGGGGACGATCCTTTCGATTCCCATCCCCTGAAGCTTCATCAGGATCGCCTTCCAGTTCGCGAAATCCGCCCCCTGGTCCCCCATGTTCGCGTGGTACCCGTTGCTCACGAGCCCCCCCGCGAAGACGGCACGCGCCGAAGGGACGAAGACGAAAAGATCCCCCGCCGTGTGCCCCGCTCCGAGATGGTAAAGCTCGACCTCGATCCCGCCGAGATCCATCTTGAGCCTTTCGCCCATCAGCGAATCGGGAAGCGACATGCGGACGTTCATGAACCTTCGCCACGTCTCGGGCTTCTGATTCCTGTAATATTCCATGTAGACCGGGGTGTATTTCTCGATCGCGTCCCTCGTCTCCGGCCTCGCGATGATGACAGCCCCCCTGTCCTTGAATGCCGAGTTTCCCCAGGTATGGTCGGGGTGATAATGGGTGTTCACCACATATCTGACCGGCAGGTCCGTGACCGTTCTTATCGCATCGTAAAGCGTCCCCGCGAGCTCCGGGGTCTGCCTCGAATCGATCACCATCACCGCGTCGCTTCCAACGACGAATCCGGAGTTGGCCCCGAGCCCTTCGGCCGCCGACGGCCCGCCTGCTATGAAGGCATAGACATTATCGTCCACTTTCACGAGACCGGTGCCTGTGATGTCCCCCTTCGAGCAATGAATTCCGAGCAGGGCGCCCGCCATGACGACCGCGAGGCCGAAGCGCTTTTTCATCCGCCTTCCCCCTTGATCCAATGAATAATTCCCGCCGGCCGCGGCGCCGCAGGCGGCCTGCTTCGAAAAATCGCGGCCGCCGGCACGCCGAAGAGGCGGGCCTGTAAAAGGCATGACGGCGGCCGGGCCCCGCGCCCGGCCGCCGCGCGCGATGGCGCTACTTCAGGGTTTTCTCTATCCAGTCCTTGAAGAAGGTCTTGGGCGCCGCGCCCGAAACCGAATCCACGATCTTGCCGCCCTTGACCATCTTGAATGTCGGGATGCTCATGATCCCGTATTTTACGGCGAGGCCCGGCGCCTGTTCCGTGTCGATCTTGACGAACTTGACCTTCCCCGCGAAATCCTTCGCCAGTTCATCTATCACCGGCGCGACGGCTTTGCAGGGGCCGCACCACGGAGCCCAGAAATCCACGACGACCGGTATCTGCGAATCGAGAACCTCCGCCTGGAAATTCTTCTCGTCGACATGCACTACATTGTCACTCATCCCCGTTCCTCCTTGTCTCGGCCTTGCAGCGTCCGCAGCTTTCAAGGCAGTTCAGTACGTTTATAACATTTTTTTCCCTGAGGCTGTAAAAAACTTTGGGAACCTCTTTCCTCCGCTGCACGACGTCGCTGAGACGAAGCTGCTTGAGCTGCTGAGATACGAGCGACTGTTTCATCCCCGTCGCTTCGCAGATCTGCGAAACCGTCAGTTCCTGGTCCGACAGGGCGTTCAATATCCGCAGTCTTGCCGGGCACGCCAGGACCTTCAACAAATCGGCATAGCGTTCTATCTCTTCTTCCGACAACGTCATATGCAGTCTTTCTTCATTCATCGCATTTCCTCTTCCCTGTTACATTTGTATATTATTATATATTAATATTAGACTTTGTCAATATCAAATTTGCAGTTTTTGAAATATTTTATTCCACCGTGCCCCTGCCTGGTCCCTGTTTTACGGGATATCGTACTATTTCCCATTGTGCTTGACACTTCGGCTGCAATTAAATAGAGTCGCCTCGTGGGGACGGGCGATCATCAGGCCTCTCCCCGAAGGATAACCTTTTTCTTATATGGGCTGTGGCTCAAGGAGGTCGGGAAAAATGATGAAGGGGCTCTATGTCGCTCTTGTGACGCCATTCCACAAGGACGGCAGCCTTAACGAGGAGAAGCTGCGCGAGCTCGTCAGGTTTCACATCGACGCCGGCACGGACGGTCTGGTCCCCTGCGCGACGACGAGCGAGAATCCGACGTACACATGGCAGGAGCATTTCAGGATCATCGAGATCGTCGTCGAGGAAGCTGCGGGCCGGATAAAGGTCGTGCCGGGATGCGGAACGAACTCGACCGTCAAATCGATCGAGAACATAACGAAGGCCCGCGAGCTCGGGGCCGACGGCGCGATGGTCGTGACCCCGTACTACAACAAGCCGACCCAGGAGGGCCTGTACGCGCATTTCATGAAGCTCGCCGACGACGGCGGGATCCCCCTGATGCTCTACAATGTGCCCGGGAGAACGGGCGTCAACATGAAGCCCTCGACGGTGGCGCGCCTTTCGAAGCACGAAAGGATCGTCGCTCTCAAGGAGGCGAGCGGCTCCCTCGAGCAGATGACCGAGATCATCCTTCTCTGCGGAGACCGTATCAACCTTCTCTCCGGCGACGACGGCATCACGCTGCCGATCCTCTCGATCGGCGGCCTCGGAGTCGTCAGCGTCGTCGGCAACATCGTCCCGAAGGACGTCCTCGCGATGATAGCGGCGTTCAACAAGGGCAGACTCGACGAAGCGAGGACACTCGGCTACAAGCTCTTCCCGCTCTGCCAGGCGATGTTCATCGAGACGAACCCGATGCCGGTGAAGGAAGCGATGAACCTTCTCGGCATGGGCGTCGGAGACGTGAGGCTCCCGCTCGTCCGGATGCTGCCCGAGAACCTGGAGAAGCTTTCGAAGGCTCTCACCGCCTACGGGCTGAAGGTGAAGGCTCAGGCAAAATCCTGACCCGGCCGGACTTCAGGGCATGGGCCCCGCCTCATCACGATATGGGGGGCCCTGAAAGGAAGGGAAAATGATCAACGTGATTCTTACCGGCGCGCTCGGCCGGATGGGCCGGATGGTGGCCGCCGAGCTCGAAGGGGATCCCGGCACGAGAATCTCCGGCGCCGTCGAATCGCCCGGCCACCCGGGAATCGGCAGCGTCTTCCACGGCGTCCCGGTCGTGTCGTCACTCGGCGGGGTCGTGGCGGACGGCGACGTCGTCGTCGATTTTTCATCCCCGTCCGCGACGATCGATTTTCTTGCCGTCTGCGCCGGCGCGCGAAAGCCGTTCGTCTCGGGGACGACGGGGCTTTCGGCCGGACAGATGAAGACGGCCGCGGAGATGTCGTCCGAAACGGCCGTTCTCATAAGCCCGAACATGTCCCTCGGCGTCAACCTTCTCTTCCGCATATCGGAGGAGGCCGCGAAGGCCCTCTGCGATTTCGACATCGAGATCGTGGAGACCCACCACAACAAGAAGAAGGATTCACCGAGCGGCACGGCGGCGAAGATCGCCGAGATCGTCGGGAAGGTCAGAAGCGGCTGCGAGTGCGTCTACGGCAGGGAGGGGATGATCGGCGAAAGGAAGAGCACGGAGATCGGCATGCACTCGGTGCGCGGCGGCGACGTCGTCGGAGAGCATACGGTGATATTCGCCGGCGAGGGGGAGCGGTTCGAGCTTTCGCACAAGGCCCATTCGCGGAAGACGTTCGCCCGCGGCGCCCTTCGCGCCGTGCATTTCATGAACGGCAAGCCCCCCGGCCTCTACACGATGGCCGATGTTCTGGGGCTGTGAGCGGGGCGGCCGGCGCACCCCGTATTGTCCGCCCGGCCCGCGCATCCTGTATTCTCCAAATCCCGCGTGGCCGGACGTCGCGATCCGCCGCCGGCGGCACTTTGCCTTTGACAACGGGCGGAGCTTGCTTCACAATCCTGCACACGGCGTGAATTCAAACTCAAACGACCCCAAAGAGAAAGGAACGGAAGATGCCGAACAGCGTTTACAAGATCATCGAGCTGGTCGGGACGAGCACCGAGTCCTGGGAAAAAGCCGCCGCCATGGCGGTCGAGACTGCCGGCAAGTCCCTCGAAGACCTTCGCATCGCCGAGATCGTGAAGCTCGACATGCAGATCGAGAACGGGAAGGTCCACCTGTACAGGGCGAGGGTCAACGTGTCGTTCAAGTACAAGGGCAAGGATTGATCGGGCCAGATCACAACGACAGCAGCGAAGAGATTCCGTACCGGCTCGCGACGCTCAGCGGGACCTTGCAGCCGAGGACGGCCCTGTGCGTTGAGACGGCGACCGCGGGGCTGTTGTTC
>JALOPX010000148.1 GCA_025453655.1 Candidatus Krumholzibacteriia bacterium | reverse complement strand
CTTTCGTCTTTTCCGCTTCGATCGGCCTGATCTTCGGGATGTATCCGGCGAACAGGGCGGCCCGGATGGATCCGATAAACGCGCTTCATTACGAATAGCGGAGTATCCGTTCCCGTCTCCGGGGCGGCGACGCTTCGCCCGGCGCGGCCGAGGGGTTTTCAGATAAACGCGGCGGCGCGTGTCTTTGCCCTTTCAACGATCGTAAATTGTTGCCTCCGGGGCCGTGGGAGTCTATACTTCGGTCAATGGAGGTTTGTAATGCGCTTTTCGGATTCATTCCCGCCACGCCCGCCCCGCCTCGATATCCGCGCTCTTATTGCCGGCGGCGCCTTCCTCCGTTCGCGGCCAGATGAGGATGCTTTCAGCGGACACTCCGTTCGAGCTTTCGGTCAGCCAGGGTGCCGAGGAGCAGCAGGGCCAGGTGATCATCGTCCAGGCGGCGATCGACTACAGGAGCCTCGTCTTCCTGAAACGGGACGGCGGCTTCGAGGCGCGTTACCGCGTTTATGTCGATCTCGGCAGGCCGATGCGCGGCCTCTCCAGGGGGGATGTCTGGGAGGAGACGGTATCGGTCGCTTCATATAAGGAGACCCGTTCCTCGAACCTGAAATCGGTGATCAGGAGATCCTTCCAGGCGATACCGGGCGACTACAAGGTCAGGGTGATCATAGAGGTTCTCGATACGACCCGGAGATTCGAGAGGGAAAGCCGGATAAGGATCGTGGGCGTCGGCGGCGGGAAGATCCGCCTTTCGACCCCGGTGTTCCATATGCCGGCGAATGACAGGCCGGACGGCAAGCCGCCGGCGGGCGAACTGGCCTTTTCGATCTGCGCGCAGCCGTCCGAAAACGGGTTTCAGGCTCTTCCAGGGGGCGTCTTCCTCGATTTCCGGTCATGGATGAGGATATATTTCGAGACGATATCGGAACCTGGGGATCCCAAGGCAGCAGGGTGCACGATCAGCGCGAAGATAACCGACGCCGGCGGGCGGACCGTCGCCTACAACAGGCAGAGCGTCGCCCTTTCGACCTCGGGGCAGTCGGGATTCTGCGCCGACCTGAACGTCGATCGCCTCCAGGTCGGATTCTATACCCTGTCCCTGGCCGCCGAGATCCCGGGATCCGGGACGAGGACATCGGTTCAGGAACCTTTCGTGATCCTTCTGAACGGTTCGATGCTGAAGGAGAATTTCAGCTCCCTGCTGAGCCTTCTCTCGATAGTTGCGGAACGGGAGGAGCTTGCCGGCCTCGAGAACGCCCCGCCCGAAGAACGCGAGAGCATGTGGTACGCTTTCTGGAAGGAGAGGGATCCGACCAGGACGACCGGCGTCAACGAGGGGTTGAGCGAATTCCTGAGGAGGGTCAGGTACGCCGTCGGGGCCTTCTCAAGGAAGCGGCCCGGATGGGAAACCGACATGGGCCGCGTCTTCATCCGCAACGGAGAGCCTGACAGGATAACGGACCGCGCGGGGAACCAGTTCGCCGCGGGGAGCAGTTATCAGCTGTGGTATTACGATTCCAGGGGCCTGGTATACATCTTCGAGAACACGATGGGAGGCGGAGAATATCGACTTGTCGACACTCAGATGTTCTGACGCGTTCGCGCGCCGCAGGGCATTGCCGCCTGTCCTTCTGATCCTCCTGATCATCATGCAGTCCTGTTCGGGCGAAGAGAAAAGGCCGATACTGAGGCTCGCCCTGCAGACGGAGCCGACGACGGCCGACCCCGCGCATGCGGTCGATTATTCGTCGGGCATGCTCGTTTCGCTGACCCACTCGAACCTCGTCCGTTTCGACGGTTCGGGAAGGATCGCCCCCGACCTTGCCGTCTCATGGTCCGTTTCCGCCGATGCGCTGACCTACGTCTTCTCTCTCGGCGCCGCCGGGTTCCCCGACGGGACGCCGCTTCGCGCCGAGGACGTCGTCCTCTCCTTCAGGAGGCTTCTCGACCCTGCGACTGTTTCGCCCAGGTGGTGGGTGCTGGAGCCTCTTCGCGGGGCCGCCGCCTTTCACGCCGGCGGCACGTTCGACGAAGGTTGCCTCGCGGCGCCTGACAGCGCCACCGTCGTGATGACCCTCGGGAGGCCGGCCGCGCACTTCCTCAGCCTGCTGTCGATGCCCGCCGCGGCGATAGTGAACAGCCGCGAGGCGGCAAGGCTCGGCAGGGATTACGGGAGGGCCCCGTCCGGAAGCGGTCCGTGGAGGATCTCGGAATGGAAGGAGGGGGAGGCGGTGATTCTCGGCAGAAACCTTTACAGCGCCGACAGGGGGGGGAATATCGAGCAGATAATCCTGAAGATCTTCCCCGAGACGATGACCGCCATAGCGGAGTTCGAGGTGGGCGGCCTCGATATCCTGGAGATCCCGAGGACCGAGCTCGAGATATGGAGAACGGCGGGGGCCGGCCTTCTGAGGCAGGAGGAGCTACGAACATCCTACATAGGCCTCAACAACAGGAAGGAGCCCTTTACCGACGTGCGCGTGCGAAGGGCCCTCAACGCCGCCGTCGACGTCGAGACGATCATCGCGAAGATCCTGTTCGGAGCGGCGACAAGGTCCCGCGGGAGCGTCCCGCCCGTTCTGAAGGGGGGCGGGACCGGGCCCGACCTCTATCCGTACGACCCCGACAAGGCGAGGGCGCTTCTTGCCGAAGCGGGCTACGCCGACGGATTCGAGATGGAGATATGGCAGAGGGAAAATCCCGAGGCGGGGCGGATACTCGAGGCCGTGCAGGCCTATCTGGCGAAGGTGGGCGTGAGGGCGAGGATCGTGACGAGGGAATGGAGCGCATTCAAGCAGGCGATCGACCAGGGAACCCCCGATGCCTTCTACCTGGACTGGATCGCGGACTACCCCGACGCCGAGAATTTTCTCATGCCGCTGTTCCATTCCTCCAAAACGGGCGGGGGAGGGAACAGGGTCTCCTACGCCGACGCCGGCGTGGACTCGATGCTCGAGCTGGCTTCGATGACGGGGGACGCGGACGAACGCGCGCGCCTCTACGGGGCCGTCGAGGAAAGGGTGTACGAAGGGGCGCCGTGGATATTTCTCTGGTTCCCCGTCAAATACGAGGCGGTCTCCCCCGATATCGAGGGGTACAGGATGCCCGTGATACAGACCGGCGTGAAGTTCACCGATGTCTCCTTTCGCGCGAGGTGATAAGGATTGCTTCGTTTCATGGCCAACAGGCTCCTCCTGCTCGTTCCGATACTTTTCGGCGTAGTGACGATAACATTCTTTCTCATGTACGTCGTCCCGGGCGACCCGGTGCTCTCGCTCGCCGGCGAGCGGTACGACGAGGAGACGCTCGAAGGGATGAGGAGGGAGCTCGGCCTTGACAGGCCCCTCTTCATTCAGTACCTGAATTATCTCGGGCGGCTCGCGCGGTTCGATCTCGGAAGGTCTTTCGTCACGGGCAGGCCGGTATCGGAGAGCATCGCGGAGAGGTTCCCGCGCACCCTCCTCCTCGCTTCGAGCGCGATGCTGCTGGCGGTCGCCGGGGGAGTCTTCGCCGGGATGCTCTCGACGTGGAGGCGGTACGACCGGCTCGGAAGGCCGCTGATGGCCCTTTCCCTCGCGGGCGTTTCCATACCGGTCTTCTGGCTCGGGCTGATGCTCATATATCTATTCTCGATCAAACTCCGGCTTCTTCCCCCGTCGGGTTTCGGCGGAGGATCGCTGAGATACCTCGTTCTTCCGGCGCTGACCCTCTCCTTCGCCTCGATGGCGACGATCGCCAGGGTGACAAGGGCCGGCTTCATGGAGGCCGGAAGCGGCGATTTCGTGAGGACTGCGAGGGCCAAGGGGCTCGCCGAGTCGAGCGTGATGGCGAAGCACGTTTTCCGCAACGCCCTGATCCCCGTCGTGACGATCGTCGGAACCGATTTCGGAAGCTACCTCAGCGGCTCCGTACTGACCGAAACGATCTTCGGGTGGCCGGGACTCGGCAGGTACATCGTCCAGGCGATCATGAAGAGGGATTTCCCGGTGATACAGGGCTCGATACTTTTCATGGCCGTCCTGTTCGTCGTCGTAAATCTTCTCGTGGACGTGAGTTACGGGCTGATAGATCCGAGGATAAGGCAGAGGGGGGCCTGATGAAGGCGGATTTGAAGGAATTCATCTCGAGGTTCAGGCGAAGCCGGAGCGCCTGCGCGGGGCTGGCCGTTCTCGTCATCGTCGTGATCGCCGTCTCCCTGTCCGGGATGATCCCTTCGGGGGGCCGGGATGAAATCGACCTCGACCGCTCCCTAGAGCCTCCGTCGGCGGCTCATCCCTTCGGCACGGACGCCTTCGGCCGCGACCTCCTTCTGATGGTGCTGCGGGGAGGAAGGATCTCCCTGACCGTGGGATTCGTCGCGAGGACGATCTCGCTTCTTCTCGGGATCGCGCTCGGGACGCTGGCCGGCTACGGAGGGAGACGGGCTGATTCGATCGTCATGAGGCTCGCCGACATAACCTTCGCCTTTCCGACCCTCCTTCTCCTGATAGCGATCATGGCCGTCGCGACGCCCGGGCTCGTCACCCTCTTCACCGTTCTCGGAGTCGTGGGATGGGCGGCGATGGCGAGGCTCGTTCGGGCCCAGGTCCTGGCGGTCAGGGAGCGCGAGTATGTCCAGGCGGCCATGGCGGCGGGCGCGGGCCACTTCAAGATCGTCGCCGTGTATATCCTTCCGCAGTGCCTGTCGACGCTCATCGTCGTCTACACGATCGGGCTCGGCATGACGATAATGGCCGAATCGAGCCTGAGCTTCCTCGGCCTCGGAGTCCAGCCTCCGGCTCCGAGCTGGGGAAGGATGATATCGGGAGGGATAGCATTCATGCGGACAGCCCCGTGGCTCACCCTATTCCCCGGGCTTGTGTTGACATTGACGGTCTGCTCGCTTAACCTTCTCGGCGACGGGTTGAGGGATATCCTCGATCCGAAGATGTTTTCGGGAGCGAAGACGATTCGCGGAGGATTTTAACGGCGCCCCTCGAGAAGTCCCGCCGCGAACGTTTCCCCGGCCCCGGCGATTTGCCGGGAATGATTTCCATACGGGAGCCGTTCTATCTTGAAAGACACCTTGCAGGCGATAATCGAAGCCCTCTGCGCGAAGGAAAGGGAACTCGGCCTCGATAACAGATCGAGCTGGTTCTCCGCCGAGCCGGCAGACGGCGGATCTCTCGGCGTCGAGCTCAGCAGGCCCGAGCTTCTTGCCGCTGTTGAAAATGGCCTTCCCGGGTTTTCGATCGTGGGATCGGCTCCCGGACTCGTGGAGATGAGATCGGCTTCGGGGGAAACCGCCCTCTTCCATCTTTCGGGATCCGGCGTCGACACGGTGCTCTGGACCGTCGCGAGCGTCGCCGATATCAGAAGGGAGCCGGATCACTCTAGCGAGCTTCTTTCGCAGGCCATAATGGGCGAGACGATGACCGCGCTGGAGCGAAGGGGCGACTGGTTCCGCGTCAGGATGGAGGATGATTATCACGGCTGGGTGAGGTCCTGGCACGTCGCCGAGACCCCTAAGGCCGAGGTAGAGAGGTATCGGAGCGAAGCCGGCGCCTGCGTCGGGGCGAGCGTCGGCTATGTGCGCTCGGGGCCTGAGGAGGACAGCATCCCGGTTTCGGACGTGACGGCGG
>JALOPX010000147.1 GCA_025453655.1 Candidatus Krumholzibacteriia bacterium | reverse complement strand
CCCGAATTTCCAGGGATCGTTGCCGATAGCCGGCGAGGTGCTGCCGAACTGGTTCGCGGAAGGGGTGGCACAATTCCAGTGCCCCGGCACGAGAAGCGACATATGGGACAGCCATAGGGACATGATTCTCAGGACCGCCTCGCTCAATGACAGGCTGCTTTCCCTCGATGAAATGGGGGTCTTCGGGAAAAACTCCCTCGAAGCGGAGCTTGTTTACAACCAGGGATACTCTCTCGTCAGGTTTATCGACGGCCGTTTCGGGAGGGAAAGTCTCTGCCGGATCCTCGCGGCGCACAAGGATCTTTTACGCGTCGGCTTTGAAGGCGCCTGCCGCAATGCGCTCGGGATGTCGGGCGACGAGCTTTATTCGTTGTGGGCGGCGCATATCCGCGCGGAGTATGGGAAGGCCGACAGCGTGATCTCGGAACAAGGCAGGAGCGGAGAAAGGGCCGCAGGCGTCGGATATATGAACCTGTTTCCGGTGCCGGGAGGGAAGGAATCCCTGTTCTTCCTGTCGAACATGGGCGGGGACTACATGTATCTCGACCTCGTGAGGCAGGACGGCGCGGGCCATCCCGTCGTGATATCGGGAGATGTCGATTCCAGGGCGTCCCTGTCGCCGGATTCGAGGTTTCTGTGCTATTCGAAAAGGACCGGGGACAACGAACACGGATATGAGCTCAACGATATCTTCATAATGGACGTTGCCGCGCGAAAGGAAAGACGGCTGACGAGGGCGCTTCGCGCGGTCGATCCGGCATTTTCGCCCGATGGCAGCGCCATAGCCTGTATACGGGTCGCGGATGGGGCCGAGGACGTCATGATCGTCGAGGTGGGGAGCGGAGAGGCGAGAATCCTCGTCGGGGGGGCGAAACGTACGAGATATTTCGGGCTCTCATGGGGCGAAGGCGGGATTCTCTCCTCGAAATTCGACGGGACCAGCAGGGATATCGTGCTGATCGACCCGGAAACCGGCGCGGAACGAAAACTGGTGTCGACCGCGGCCGACGAGAGGGATCCCTTCTGGAACGGCGGCGCGGAATTCCTGTACTCGAGCGACAGGACGGGGATATTCAACGTATACCTCGGAAACGTCGGGAATCAGGAAGGGCTTATGGTGACGAACGTGCAGGGAGGGGCGTTTTCACCGGCCGTCTCGGGGGATGAGATTCTTTTCACGTCGTACGGGCCGGGCGGATACGAAATCAGAAGAATCGGGGAATGGCGGAACGGATGTTTCGAAGCGGCGGCGTTTCCGGACGATCTAGACCTTATGGAAAGAAGGGTTGATCTCGCGGCTTGGGAGCCCCGTGCGGCGGGGGCAGCCGATGGATACGACTATGCGGCCCTGGATTCCAGTATGCGGTCGGCCGGTAATTTCGATATCGAATACACCCCGGTATTTTTCTTTCCGAGGCTGATGTATTATGACGACCAGTTCAGGCTTGGGATAGCCATGGATTCGAGGGATTACATGGACAGGCAGTCGGTGTTCGCCGCGGGATCGGTTAACGCAGACAAGGAATTCAACCTGCAGTTCGGATTCGAAACCAGGCAGTTTCCACCGACCTTCTCCTTCAACTTTCTCTCCGCAAGGAAATATTACAGATATTTCGAGGAGGAAACGGGGGACGTCCAGGTACGTTATGATTTGTGGGACGCCTATTTCACCTGCAGGATCGAAATCGACAAGCCGTCCAGAAACCACAGGAAGGAACTCGCTGTTCGGTACAATCACGGGGAGTACGGCCTCAATATAAACGCCTGGGAATCGGCAGACCAGGAGCTGGGGTGGAATTACTACAAGGCTGACGAGGTATCGCTGCTTTTCGATTTCATGAGCAGGAAGAAAACGGTCGACTCGGACATTAACCCCCGGTCGGGCCGCAGCGTCAACCTCGAGATCACCAGGGCATGGGACAAGCTTTCCTCCGGAGCCTTCGAATACAATTTCAGGCCCATATACGACACGAACGATTTCGGGCGATACTACCTCTCCTACGAGGAATACGTTCCCGTGCCGTTCACCTCGCACACGCTGTCGCTGTTAGCCAGGGGAGGGCTTCTTGACGAGACGAACGTCGACGATTTCTTCAACCTGTACCTCGGCGGACGGGACGGAATGCGCGGCTACTCCTATTACAGCATGGGCGGGAAGAAGAACGCGATGGCCCGTCTCACCTACAGGTTCCCGATCTTCCCGGGAATAAACAGGCAGGCGTTGGCGACATATTTCGGGTCGCTGCACGGCGCGTTTTTCATCGAGGCCGGAAAGGCCTGGGACGAGAATGAATTCGACCTGAACGGCAACGCCAAAGACGCGGGATTCGAGCTGAGGTTGAAGGGATTTTCCTTCTACAACTATCCTCTTGCGGCTTCCTTCGAAGCGGCTTACGGTTTCGACGAGCTCGAGTTCCGCGATCCGTTCCGGGCCGGGGTCACGACGGTCGAAGGGCGGGAGTGGAAGTTCTACGGCGCGCTGTTCTTCGATTTTTAAAATACCATGGAAGGTGCCGGGATGAAGGTTGTTCTAGCGGGTTACAACGTCGAATCGGAGCTTGTGGAGGAAGCCGGCGGCCGGCTCGGGATCGAATTCACGCCGGAGGTGATTTCCGCCGCATACGCCCGAATAAGCAGGGATCCGAGGAACGTCACGGCCCTGCGAAAAGAGGCGAGAACGCAGGTCGGGAAATCGAGGAAATCCAACGAGACGATAGTGTTCGGCCTGGGGCATTCCTCGATTGCCGAGCATGCGGTCTTCAACTTCGACGTGATGGGCGTCTCGAGGCTGGCGGTCGAGGCGATAGAGCAGTTCAGGCTCGCTTCCTTCACGGAAAAATCCCAGCGTTACATAAAACTCGGGAGGGATAACCTGCTTCCCGGTGAGGTAAAGGGCTCGATTCTGGAGAATGATTTCAGGGAACTTCTCGTTGAACTGACGGACGCTTATGAAAAGCTCTACCATGCGATCGTTTCCTCCGGGGAGGACGCCGGCGTCGCGAAGGAGGACGCCAGGTACCTGATGCCCCTTGCGACCACGTCCCAGCTCGGGATGACGATCAACGCGAGGGAACTCGAATACATGATCTCGAGACTGGCGTCCCATCCGCTCGAGGAATTGAGGCGCTTTTCGTCGAAGCTTTCGAAGATAGCCGCGAAAAAGGCGCCCTCCCTTGTAAAATATCACGCGGCGACCGAATATTTCGAGCAGATAGCGAGGTCAGGCTATGAAACGGGCGTCGCCGCCCCGTCCCCGGGCCGAACCGGCCGAAAAACGGTGGTACTTGTCGACCACACCGCGGACGGCGACATAATGCTGGCAGCCGCGCTCCTTTTTTCCGGCGGCGGCATCCCGTTCAGGAAGGCGCTGGATGCGGCCCGTCGCATGCGCGGGCGGGAATTGAGGAAGCTGGTCCAGGGCACGATGGAGGGGATGAAAAGCCACGACGGCGTCAGGAGGGAGTTCGAAACGATCAACATGCTTTTTGAGCTTGCCGTATCCTCCTCCTGTTACGCTCAATTGAAAAGACACAGGATGACAACCCAGATCGTCCAGCCATATTCGACGGCCCTCGGCGTATCGATGCCGGAGTCGGTAAGAAAGGCCGGGGCGACCGGCATCTTTCTCGAAGCGGTCGGGAAATCGGAACACGTTCACGCGAAGCTGAAAAAGCTCGATCCCAGGGTGTCGGAATACGCCCTTACCAACGCGCACAGGAGAAAAGTCCTTCTCGGCATCAATCTCAGGGAGCTTTACCATTTCTCGAGGTTGAGAAGCGACAGGCACGCACAGTGGGAAATACGCGGGATCTCCGAAGAGATGTGCAGCCTCGCCGCGGGCGCTTATCCGGCCGCCGCCGCGCTGCTCGGGGGAAAAGACGAATTCGACCGCCTGAAGAAGGAATTGAAGCCATGAGATCGGACGCGATGCGCGGCACCGCGCGATTCATGAAAATGAAAGCCGGGTCTCCATGACGTTTCTCGGGATCGTGAAGTCGCGAAGAAGCATTAGACGGTACAAACCGGGTCCGGTTCCGCGGGAACTCGTGGAAAAATGCCTCGAGGCGGCGAGGTACTCTCCAAGCGCCTGCAACACGCAGTGTTTTCGTTTCATCATAGCCGAGAAGGCCATGAAAGACAGGCTGGCCTCGGAGTGCCTCGGGGAAATACCCGTTCCGAACAGGTGGGTGGCGCAGGCCCCGGTGATAGCGGTTCTGGCTGTGCGCAAAAACATCGTGACGCACGCTGTGGGCGGGAATATCAAGGGCACGAGGTACGACCTTCTCGACGCCGGCATCGCGGGGGAGCATTTCGTGCTCCAGGCGGCCGAACTCGGTCTCGGGACATGCTGGCTCGGCTGGTTCAGGAAAGGAAGGGTGCGGAAGCTTCTCGGCATTCCCGGAAACTGGGACATAGCCGCGATGATCACCCTCGGGTACGCAGATGAAGAGCCCGGTGAGATCGCGAGAAATCCCATGGACGTAATACGTGAGTACCGGGAGTAGCGCCCGCAATCGCATTATGTTTCCCCTCAGGATTTACGCGGCGGCCGCGATTCTCTCGGCTGCGATGTCCCTCTCCTGCGACAACAAGGGAGGGGATGGAACCGAAAGAAACGCCCCGGAGGGCATGCCTGCGGGCTACAGGAGGGTCGTATCCCTTTCGCCCAGCACCACGGAAATACTGTTCATGCTCGGACTCGGCGAAAAGGTGGTCGGAGTCACCAGATTCTGTTCGATTCCCGCTGGATCCAGGGAGATAACGAGGGTGGGGGGATATCTGGATCCGGGATACGAGGCGATAGCAGGTCTCGAACCGGACATCGTATTTCTACTCCCGGAACAGGAGAAAACGGCCGGATATCTCGACGTTCTGGGGGTAAACTCGGTCACTGTGGATAACAAAACCATATCGGACATCATATCGGCCATAGACACGATCGGGGTTCTCTTCGGCGTTGAAACCAGGTCGGACAGCCTCGAGGCGTCGATAATCTCGCGCATGAATCGGATCAGGGAATCGATCCCTCGAACCGCCCCGAGGCCTAGGGTTCTCGTCTCGGTGGGCCATTCCTTCGGAAGGGGCCTCGGCGAGGTTTCCATCGCGGGTCGCGGCACCTATTACAGCGAAATTCTCGAGGCCGCGGGTGCGGAGAACGCCTGTGCCGTCGGGATGATCAAATATCCGGTCCTCTCGGCCGAGGGGATAATATCTATCGATCCGGATATAATAATGGAACTGGTTCCCCCGGGAGCTTCGCCGGGCATGGACGCCGATCTTATCGCGGAGGAATGGATGAGTCTCGTTTCGGTCAAGGCGGTCAGG
>JALOPX010000037.1 GCA_025453655.1 Candidatus Krumholzibacteriia bacterium | reverse complement strand
CAGCTTGAAAAAACCCTCACGAGGAAGCTTCTCGGCGAGGCGGAGGCGCACATGGCGGCCGGCAGGTACGATCAGGCGGTTCCCAAACTCTCCCTCTACCTCGGCATAAAGCCGCACGACCCCGCCCCGCTGGAGATGCTCGGAAGATGCCATCTCGCCCTCGACAACCTTAAAATGGCCGGGGAGTACCTTCGCCAGGCGATCGAGAGGGATCCTTCGAACCGCGACATAGCGTCCCTGATAGACGAGGTGGAGAAACGGATTTCGCGCTCGGAGGCGGAAGCGGCTGTCGGCCGCGCGGAAACGATCCTGGCGGATTACGAGCCGGGGAAAGGCCCGGGCGCGAGGAAGGAAGCCGAGGACGCGCTTCGCGAGGTTCTCGACAAGGATCCCGGGAACGAATGGGCCGCCGGGAAATTGAAAGAGCTCGCCACGCCGGTCTCCGTAACGGCCGCGAGCGTCGAAAATGACGTTCCGGGCGGGGCGGCCGGGGATGAATCAAGGGAGGCGAAGGCGGAGAGCCGGGAATTTCCCCGGGTGCTTCTCTTCATCGCCGGCGGGATCGCGATCCTGCTTCTCGCCGCCGCGGTTGCCCTCCTCTCGCTCAACCTTCGCGGAAGGACAAGGGTAAAAAGCCACCCGCTGCAGGGAAGCCTGAGCCTTATTCCGATGCTCGACATAGTCTCCCTGCTTAGCAGCAATCTCAAGACCGGCAGGCTGGCTGTCTCGGCCGGGCAGAACCGGGGCGAGATCTACTTCGAAAAGGGCGAAATCGTTCACGCGAGATTCAGGAGCTACGACGGGAAATCCGCCTTCCACAGGATCCTGGAACTGCAGAACGGCGATTATTTCTTCTTCAACCACCTTCCAAAAGTGAAACACACGATATCGGAACCGCTAAGCCTGCTCCTCCTGTCCATACCACCGGACGAACAGCCGAAGCCCGCGAAGAAAAGCGGGAATACGATGCAGAAGATCGGAGTTTGAGCCGGCGGAGGCATCGGCCGGATCGGCGTCCCGGACGGCGGGTCCACTAAGCCGCCTCGTCAGACCGCGTCGGCGGCCAGAATGCTTTCGATGGGGGACTGGTCCGTGCCGGGCACCCGCCTGTACCTGATCTCCCAGTGGATCGAGGGGTGCACTTCTTCGCCGCTCAGACGGCACGATTTGACGAAACTGTCGCGGATCGATTGTGCCAGCGAATCCACCTCTTCGGGGCTCCTGCCGTTGATGAACAGGGAATAGCTCATCGGATTCTCGCCCCTCGACACGACCGCATCCGGGGCGAGCTGCTGGCAGAGAACCTTTTCGATCGCGTTCCCGAACCTCGACGCGTTCTCCCTCTGGCCGTTCATCGAAAGGGTGACGAGATTGAACTCCGCTCCGGTTATCCCGGCCCGTTCCACCATCATGAGAAGAGGATGGACGAGATCCTTCTCCCTGCTGAACCGGGGCTCGAGTGGGATCGAAAGGCTGATCGTGTTGCCCGGGCTGATCTGGATCTCCCCGTCGAGCGCCGCGGCAAGCCTCCCCAGAACCAGGCCGCGGTGCGCCTCGTTGCAGGAGAGGAAATCCCTGAGGCTCTCGCGCGAGGTTTTCAGCAGGTTTGTCGTCCGTGGCCTGAGATAAATAACGAGCTTCCTGTTGATTTCGCCCAGATAATCGCAC
The DNA here is from genome assembly GCA_025453655.1 of Candidatus Krumholzibacteriia bacterium. Classification (GTDB taxonomy): domain Bacteria; phylum Krumholzibacteriota; class Krumholzibacteriia; order Krumholzibacteriales; family Krumholzibacteriaceae; genus JALOPX01. Next base: position 16,337 of record JALOPX010000037.1, on the reverse strand, counting down.
TCTTCCCTGAGCGACGTGCTGCATTCGATGAACGGGGGGGAGGAGAGCCAGACGTCATAGGCTTCGATCGCCGAAACCATGAAATCCTTCAGCCTACCGCTTCCGGTGAAAATGGTTATGTCCGGAACGGCCAGCTTGTGGCCGCTTATCTTCTTCTCTTCTATGAACTGGTCGAATATCGCCTTGATTTCAGGCCTGACCCTGACCATCGTCCTGCAGACGTTCAGTTCCTCGGATTCTATCATGAATATCTTCTGGAGCTCGTCGAGGCTCGATATCAGCTTCTCCACGTTCCTCCAGCCGATCTCTATCAGCCTTTCCTTTTCCGGGGTCCCCATCGATTCCTTGCTCTCGACGAGGAGCCTCACGGCGTTCCTTATCGAGGTGAGAGGCGTGCGCATCCTGTGCGAAAGCGACGTGGCAAACCTGGATTTGAGCTCGTCGAGTTTCCTGTAATGGGAAAAATCGTGAAGGAGGATGAGATATAGCAGGCCTTCGCCGGCCGGCCTGTAACTGCACACCTCGAGGCCGAGCATCCTGCGCGTCTTCCCGTCCGGCAGCGCCACGTCCGCGTACGTGATCGCCGATCCGTTCATCTCGCTTTTGGCGAAGATCGATTCGGGGCAGTTGCTTCTGATCATCCCGCCGATCTGCGAATCCTCCCCCGCCCTCAGGACCGATCTCGCGGACTTGTTGGCGAAGACGAGCTCCATCTTTTCATCGAGAAGGATTACGCCCTGCTCGACCGGATCGAAGAACCCTTCGAGCATCCCGCAGAGGGAACCCTCGCGGGGGCCGCCGTCGGAAGGTTTCATTTCGGGACAGGTCGCGATCATCGATAGTACCATCCAGTATGTATGCCGTTTCTTCAAGCGGGAGAAACGCAAGGGATGTGCCTCGAATCGCGGGAAACATCGCCGGAACGTCCGGGGCCATGCTCCACAACAGGGAACAACCGCGACAGTGGCCATTCGCATATTGCACAAGGGAATGGATTTTTGAATGCCGGCGCCCGCGGGTGGGGCGCGATCATCCGCCTTCGGCGGCCGCCGCGGCGGCGGGGAACCGGCACGTGAAAAATACGGAGATGGAGGAGTCGAAAATCCTGTCTTCCCGGCGGCCCGATTCGATCCCGCCGGTCATCGTCAGGTCGAGGCCGCCGGACAGTTCCCGTGTGAGCCCCAGGAGGAAGCACTCGCGATGCCCCGCCCCGTCGAAATGGATCGAGAAAGCGGATCCCTGCAGTCCGGTCCTCACGCCGGCCTTTATGCCGACGAGGGCGCCGACGAGAAGGTAATCCACGTTGACGAGGCCTTCGCCCTCGTTCCTCTGCCCCACCCTGGTCCAGGTGGCCGCAGCGCGGAATTTCAGGAAGGAGGTCTCTTTTCTGAATTCGAATCCGGCGCCGACGTCCGGGTATATGCCGCCGCCGCTCCTGAATGAAAAAGGCTCGAGCGCCCCGGAACCCGACGGGATCCTTGCGTCCCATCGCAGGAAAAGCCCGGACGTGTTGAGGCTGTCGCCCTTGATGCGCGTCGCGGCGCTGACCGATCCGTCCCCGAATCCGTGCTCGAACCCGCCCTTCAATTGTATCGCCGGATAAATGATCCCGAGTTTCACCGAGGTGCGCCGTCCGGGATTGAATGAGACCCCGAGTGCGAGCACGATCGCGTCGGCGCGGTCCGATTCAAGCCAGGTCTCGCCGGCGGTCAGTTCCGTTCCCGACGTGTCGGCGTCTTGAAACCATGCGGGAAGATCGAGGTAGAGGCCGGTCCCCGCCGCCGGGGAACGCAGCAGGCACAGGAGAACCGCGGAGGAAAACAGGCGGCAGGAGATACCTTTCAACCACAATCCCTTCAGCCTTCTCCCTCGAGGAGGCGTATTTTCCCCTGGTGACCGAAATTGACAAGGATCGTCTTTCTGTTCCCGGGAAGGGTCTCCTTGGCAACGACCTTGCCGTAGTCGTTCCATGACCTGTGATAGATGATGTCGTCGATCTTGTATGTCATCGCCTTGTCGTACTCGAGCGAATTTTCCTTGTCCTCGGCCGAGAAATCCTCGGGAGCCGTCTCCTGCCCGCCCCCCGCGGCCTCGACCTCATTTTCCTCTTCCTCTTCTGACTCGATCATGTATGGCAGGAAGCCTTCGCATCCCGGGCACTTCAACCATAGAACGTCGTTCTTCTCGGCTTCCTCGACCACTTCCATATCGAACGTTTTCTTGCATACGGAGCAATACTGTTCGATAACCCTGGCCTCACTCTTGACGCCCTTCCTGCTCTGCGTCACAAAAACCTCCCATCGACACGGTGTCATTCGGTGCTGCGCGGCTCTTTCAATCGGAAATAATCCTGCAGCAGTCATCTGCCAGCTTTTCGGAAAGATACCTCATCCCGCAAACCGGGCATCTGAATTTTCCGTCCAGCCTCCCGTCCGCCTCCGCCTTCGCCAGCAATCTATGGAATTTAACGTAATTTTTGCCTTTTTTAAGGAAGTCATCATCATGAGTCTCCTGCTTCATTGCGCGTCTCCTCCCATCCCTGGAATCATGCCTCAGTGACCACATCATGATGTAGAAACATTTTTTCGCTGCCCAACATGTGGTGTTGTTTTACCACAAAAGCGCCGGGCCGTCAAATGAATTTTTATAAAGTCGCCGCGCGGGATCCGGCTGCAGGTGAGAATATATCACGGATCGGTTTCATTTGCAAGCATGCGCGGAAAATGGCGGCGCGGCGGCCTGCAGCAGGTCCTATTTTCCCCAGGAGACGTTCCGGTTCCCCGCGAACCACGACAGGACGGCGGCAAAAACCGAAAGGTTGGTGAGCACGAAAAAGGCCGGGACATGCAGGGAGCGGGTCCTGAAAATTATCCCCGCGGCTGCGGCGGAGTAGAACAGTATCTGCATGGCGAGGGTCAGCTCGAAGAAGCGCGACCCGGTCAGGAAGAGATTGTCGACGAATATCGCGATCAGGATGAACGGGACCATCCATTTGAGTATCTTGTGCGAGAAGAGCTCGAACGCGAGTGCAGGGAATCGAAACGGGTTGAGGATCGCGGATATGCTCGCCAGGCTCTGCAGCCCCCTCATCACAACCCTTTTCTTCGCCCCGAATTCGTCCATAAGCCGGCTGCCGGGGATGTCTCTTTCGACGCTCAGCGCCTCCGGCTCGTATCTCAGTTCATACCCGTCCATGTAACACAGGACGGGCTCGATGAAGTCGTCGTCGATTCCCGCGCCGAGCGGCCTGTAAAGCTCCCTCCTGATGGCATATATCGATCCGTTTGCGCCGATGATGGAGTGGGTGCGGTCTTCGAGCGTCTTGATCCATTTTTCGTAGCGCCAGTAGTGGTTTTCGCCGCCGTCCTCGCCGACGAGACGCAGCGCGCCGCAGACCACTCCGACCAGCGGGTCGCTGAAATGGAGGACCAGCTTCCTCACGGCGTCGCGGTCGTACATGGCGTTGGAGTCGCTGAAGACGATTATTTTGCCGCGGCATCTTTCCACGGCGATGTTGCGGGCGATCGTTTTGCCGCCGTTCCCTTCGACCCTGAGCAGCGACACCCCGCGGGAGGCGTATCCGCGGACTATTTCGTCCGTGCCGTCGGTCGAACCGTCGGAGACGACCACGATCTCGAGGCGGGAGTGCGGGTAATTCAGCTCGAGGGCGTTCTCGATTTTCCGGGCTATGATCTTTTCCTCGTTACGCGCGGCTATCAGAAGCGAAACGAAGGGCAGATCTTCCTCTTCATATCCCGGAGCCCGCCTGGATTTTCCCGCCGAGAGGCGCGAGGCCAGATAGAGAAGCAGCGGATACCCTATATAGGCATAAATAACGACGAAGACCAATATTGCAAAAAGCGTTTCCATCTGTTCCCCGGAAGTCGCCGCGCGGCGCGGAGCGGCGGTATTACCGCAAAACCACGATCTTCTTGACGCTCTCCTCGCCTGCGACGCGGGCTTTCACGAAATATATCCCGTTGGAGACCTTCTCGCCCCTGTCGTTGGTCCCGTCCCATTCCATGTCCTTGTACTGCCCGCCGTAGAGCGGAAGCTCGAACAGGTGCCTCACGAGCTGCCCCTTGACATTGTAGATGTCGATGACGAGCGTGACCTTGGAATCGTCCAGCGCGGAAGCCGTCATAGCGCGCCCTCCGGAGCGGGCGGGGGAATCGACATCGGGGAAATCGCCCGGAATCTTCACGGTGAAGGAGACCTTCCCCCCGTCCGCCGGGCTGAACGGGTTCGGCGCCATCGCGGAAAGGAGCCCGCTCGGAACCGGTATGAGGGATTTTTCCGCGACCACGCCGCTCTCGTAAGCGAAGACCTGCGGCTCGCCGTCTATCACGGCTGTTATCCTCGAAACTATCTTGTATTCGTAAAGATGCATCGCGACGACATTCCCGTCCCTGAAGATATAGTAATTCCTGGTCGTGCCAGGCGCCTGCGGGTCGTCCCCGTCGACGGTCTCTATCACCTCGAAATCGGTCCCGAGTGTGGCGTCCCTGCGGTTGATCTCGAAATCGGATCCGAAGACCTGGCTCGCCGTTATCCACGAAAGGTCGATATATTCCGACCCCGCCTCCGTGTCGACCATGTAATATTTCATCCCCACGTAGGTGACGCCGATGGCGTCCCTCGCCTCCAGGCCGACACAGTTCTCGACTATGATATGGATAAGGTTCTCTCCCGGATCCAGGCCCGACTCGATGACCTTGCTCAGGCTTTCCCTCGCTCCGTCCCATTTGCCGTCGCCGGGCACGATCGGCACGAGAACGCCGTCGTTGATCTGCGACCATCCCTTTTTGATGTACGGCGCGTAGTCGACCCTGTCGGCCTCGAATTGAAACGGGTTGAGGTTCTCGACGGCCGGATTGAAGGCGTCGGCGCTCAGGAGGTACGAGCCGTCGTACGTCGTGTCGCTGGTGAAACCGGGCACGTAGATGATCTCGACCGTGGGCGCCATCTCGTAGAGATCGGGGATCGAATTCTCGTTCTCGTCGCCGAGCCCGACCTGCTTCATCGTGTAGGGGCAGATCGGGAGCGGCACATCGAGGATGTAGTTGTTCATTATGCAGGAGAGCTGCTCCCCGCAGGGGGTTCCGGCCGGGGCGTACGAATTTCCGTTCCTCCCGTTAAGGTACCCCGACCTTGCGGTGCAGAGCATGTTCGCGCTGGCATATTCGTCGAGGGCCCAGAAGACGTGGCTCATCTCGTGAATGAAGACGTGCGCGAAATCCTTCCCCGTGCCGAAACGGCACGCCGGGTAGGGGATGACGATGAACGGCCCGCCCATGAAGATCGTGTATGCGACATACTGCCCCGCCGGCCCCTGCCAGCATTCGTTGAGGCTCGCGTCCGCCACGAAGGCGGTGAAGACCCAGTCTGTGGAAATGGGGAAGGCGCCCCGCATCGTGTTGTTGAATTTATGGGTGCTGCCGATATAGTCGTGCTCGATCGGGACGTATCCCTCATAGCCGGAGAGATGTTCCATCGTTTCCATTATCCAGAACGGATCGGAGTCCCAGTCCCCTTCTATCGGCTCTATCGTCACCGGGATTTTTTTGAATTCCGAGGGGCAGTTGACATAGAAGGCCAGCTCGACCCAGTGTGTCGCCTGAAGGTACTGGGAGAGCCCGAGGTTGAGATCGGCGATCGCCGCGGCGATCTCGTCGTCCGTCCAGTTCTCGCTCCCGTCCTGCCCGCTTTCGGGGAATATCACGTTGACGAGCACGTTGCCCATGAGAAATTCCGAATTTTTGTCTATATCCCGGTCTATCTCGGCGGGCGCGGCGACGGAGCCGTCCATCGGGCGGTTCGTTCCGGTGTATTTGAGCCTTACGTCGGCGGGCATATCCCTCACGGGAAGGTCGATCGGCCCGAGATCGAGCCCGGCGGGGTGGCCGCTCTGCCGGAAAGCCCTCTCGTTGAAGAATCCGCTTATGATTTTTCTGAAAACGGCGTCCACTCTCCCCGGGATCGCCCCCGATCCCGGCGTGACGATATCCACGTCCAGCCCGGGAAAATCGGCGAGGCTCGTCCCCGGAGGGAAATAGCCCATGATGAGGCCGGGGGGCATGTGGATGCATCCCTTCGCCTCCATGCGGCCGACTATCTCCCCGGCGGCGGCGCAGACGGCCGCGTCGCCCCCTCCGATGACGATCGCCATCGGTTTCAATCCGTATTGTTCCTCGAAGATATTGGCCGAAGAAACGCCCGGGCAAAGTACCGAGAGAATCAGGGCAGCGTGGATCAAATGCTTGAAGCTGGACACCGACCACCTCGCTTTATGCTGGGTTTACATATATCGAAAAATACTCCTCCGGCGGCGCCATGGCAAATGAAAAACGGGGAATCGGCGGGGGATCGGGTGGCCTGGCGGAAGAATCTCAATCCCTTCGGAAGTCGACCAGGACCGCCTCGGTCACGGTGACCCGCGAAACGGGCCGGATCTTCGATTTGGAGGATTCGAGCCGCGTATGGGCAGTTCGCTCGACCCTGCTCCTGACCAGCCCCCAGAGGGGAACCCGGGGCGAGAGCATCAGCGTGCTCCGCTCTTCCTCGGTTCTTTCCGCCTTCACCCCTCCGAGATCCACCGGTCTCGAGGAGCTTTTCACGTATTCGACCACCGAGGATTCAAAAAGCCCGGCCGGCGTCGAAATCTTCTCCACGCCGAGATCCTTCTTCACCGCGCTGCTGTCCACGGGCGGGAAAAGCCTTTCCATCCCGAAGTCGTCTATCTCCTCTTCGGACGGTTCGCGGAAAGGCTCGAGGCCGTCCCTTATCGAGATGCCGATAATTCGATCTCTGACCTCGTCGACCGACGTCGCGGAAACGATCCGGCCGTCGATATGAAGCCTCGCGGTAACGGTTTCCTCGTCACGCGGTGGCCATGTCGACGACATTATCTCCACGAGGAAGACGCCCCGGCTGTCGTCCAGGACCGATATCCCCACCGTCGTCGTGTCGGCGACATCCGCCGTCCGTGAGATCACCATGTACAGGACCGAAGAGCCGGCCTCGAATCCGACCGACTCGAGCGACACCCCCGGCACGAGGAAATCGACCCCCGCGGCGCGCGGCGCCGGGGAAAGAAGAAGCGCGATCGCGGCGGCCGCGGCGGCGGCCGGACGGCGATGAATCCGAGGGCTTGATATTTTCAGGAAACGTTCCACGATATTCCCTTCGACGACCGCCCTCCCGGGTGCAGGCCCCCGGCGGCGGTGCTCCGTCAACGCCGCTCTTCCCCGGCCGGGTCGCCGCCCCGGCTGTGTGCTATCCTCTTCACCATCTCATCGAGGATAAAATCGGGATCCTTCGCGGGCGTATGGCAGTGCCTGCATGAGATCTTCGCCGCGGAGGAATATTTCCCGTCCCTCGAATGGGTCGTTCCCTGGCCGTGGCAGGCCTCGCACTGCACTCCCCTCAGGTCCATCCCGCCCTTTTCATCGGACTTTTCCGAATAGCCGCTGAATCTGCCGTAACCGGTGGTGTGGCAGCTCACGCAGTCCGGATTGGCTTCCTCCCCCGCCAGGGTGAGCCTGTTGAAGGCCCTGAAATGCGGAGTCGTCATGAAATCCGCGACTATGTCGTGGTGGCACCTGCCGCATACATCCATTCCGAGGTACCGTTCGCTTATCTTGCCGCTGACGGTGTCGCGGGAGAGGAATTCGGACAGGCTCATCTCCCTGACCCTCTTCCCCTCCTCCGCGCCGAACCGCCTCATCATCTCGGCCATTTCCGGATCGCGCGGCATCGAATCCCGGATCGCGACGAGCGAGGTGTCGGAAAGGAACGCCCGGCCCGATGCGTCGAGCGATATCTCGGCGATCCCGAGCCTTTTCCCCCTGCTTCCCGCATGGAGCACCGGCACCCCCAGATCGTCGAAAAGCCCGCCGATCGTATCGGCGCAGTCGCTCGAAGCCGCGGCGTCGTCTTCGGCGTGGCCCCGGATGACCAGATCCACGCCGTCGAGCGCCCTCAGGACCGGCTCGAGGCCGGCCTTGTTCATGTGGGCGAGAAGGATCACGAAGTCGCACCTGGGCCTGATATCGTCCAGAACCCCGGCGCCTTCCGCCAGCGGGTCGGCGATCTCGAATTCACCCTCCCTGGAGGGTTCCTCTCCGAGAAGCGCGAATATGCCGACGGTCGAACCGCCGACCTTTTTTATCACGTACGGAGGAAAGAGCCTCCGCCCGTCGAGATAGAGGTTTGCGCATATGACGGGAAGCCCCGCGTCAGCGTCTTCGCGGATGGCCCTGAGCCCGTATCCCAGTTCCTTCTCCCCCACCGCGACCGCGTCATATCCCATCTTCACCATCATCGACGAGAGAAATCTGCTCCTGTAGAGCTCTGCGATGCCCGACTTCGCGTAGAAATCCCCCGCCGAAAGCAGAAGGGTCTCGGAGCCGCCCGCCCGTATATCCTTGATCAGGGCGGCCCGCCGGGCCAGCCCTCCCATCTTGTTGCCGCCTCAGCCGCCGGCGAAGATCATCCCCTCGTCATCCCCCGTGAAGATTATGCTGACAGGTTCCATCTCCCTGCAGGACGGAAGAATCAGGGCGACAAGAGCCGCGGCGAACGCTATTCCGGTGAATCTCATGCTTCTCGATCCTCATTTCCAGGAGAACGATTTGCTGCGTTAAATATATGGAGAGGGGCAAAGCGAATCCAGTCCCTTTGCCCCTGATATGGTAAAATCCCTCTTACTTGGCTACCCGGCTCTTCAGAGCCTTTCCTGCCACGAAGGCGGGGAATTTTGTTGCTGCAATTGTTATCGTTTCGCCTGTCTGAGGGTTGCGGCCTTTGCGTTTTTTGCGCTTGCGCTGCACGAACGTGCCGAATCCCGTGATCTGGACTCTTCTGCCCGCTGCGACCTCGTTTGCGATGATGCCTTCCTTCGGAGACGTGCTGAAAATGGCCTCGACTGCCGCCCTGGTATTCTTCATCGTCATGCCCGTTTTCTTGGCGACCTTCTCGATCATCTCGGTTTTATTCATGATATCACCTCCTTCGATTGTCATTGAATTAAGCGGAACTTTACGCTCCGCGCGAAAATATTGTCAACAGTTTTATGCGGTTTTTTCCCGTCCTTACAAGATTTTTCGTGAATCGCACCTCGCCGGATCGGAGGGAAAAAATCGGGAATCACGCGTCGCGGCGGGCGGGGGCGCCGGCGTCCCCGGACCGGCGGCTAATACGAAAGGGCCGATCTGAGGCCTCTTCTGCCGACCTCGTGATAGATGTCGGGAAGATCCTTGATCCTTATCCTGAAATAAAAACCCCAATCGTCGGCGAGCCGGCTGTGGGTGAACTCCGCCTCCCAGCAATGAAGATCGCGGTTGATGCTGTAAACCTGGCTCGTGAACCTGCCTCCCTCCGGATCGAAGTAGGCCGTGTATCGTGCCGTCCATCCTTTTGTCAGCCTGAGCGTCGCGCTCAGGTCCACCTTGCTGCTCACCGTTCGCGTGAGGTTCCTGCCGTAGTTGGTGGAAAAGCCGAATCCCGTCCTGATGTTCCACGAAGGATACCTGTCGGCGCCTTCCCCGCCCGGCATGCCGGCCCTGCCTGTAATGGCCTGATCGTCCCCCGCCACGTTCATAGCCCCCGCCTCGTCCGTGAGCCTGGAGGTCGAAGAGTCCGGCTTTTCGTTCCTGGCCGCCGCGATGACGTCCTGCTCCCCGCGCTTCCATCCGGAACCGTACGAAAATCCTCCGCTGAAATCGCGGTTCATGTCCATCGAGAAATTGGTGGAGACGATCTGCCACTTGTAGGGATCGATCGTATGGTTCAGGCGCAGGGACGCGAGCTGTCCCAGGGCCGTGCCGATGCTGCTCCGTATCGACGAGAATCTCCTGTCCCTCTCCAGCTCCGGGTTGTAGCTTCCGTTCATCTCCCACGTCAGGGCGTTGTTCTTCTTCAGCTCCTGTCCGCCCTTGAAATACTTCAGGTCGAGGATATTCCGGACCGAATACGAGACGCTGCGGCTCGATCGCTGGTTGGCGGTCAGCTTGGGGGTATAGGAATAGTTCAGGGTCGGGTTGAAGGTGTGCCTTACCCCCCGAAGCATCCCGATCCTGGGGTAGAATGTTCCGTAGAAGCTCGTCCCCAGCCCCACCCCCATCGACATCGAAACCTCGTTCGTGTAATCGGTGTCGGCGACCGGGCCGGACCTGTTCGAGCCCGAGGCGTAGGTCCCCTGGGTAAGGCCCAGCGCGCCGTATATCGGAGCGGCTCCGGCGTCGGCGAGCCTCAGGGACGAGGATGTTCCCGAACCGGCCGACGTGAAGGTGAAATACCCGCTGTCCGGCGACGTCTCGGTGAAATTCACCGCGATATTCTGCCCGGCGGCCGCCAGAAGGCTTTCGATATCGAGCGCGAGGAGCTCGAAATCGGTCGCCGACAGGCATGAGCGGTCGGGCACGGCGACCACCGGCCCCGCGACTCCGTCGACGTCGATCGCCAGCGAATTGCCCGAGGCGTCTATATATACCGGCGCCCCGATCTCCCCGCCCGTGATCACGGCGGGGGCGGCCTCCACGACCAGCCCCTCGTTGATGTCGTCATAGAGTATGTCGTAGTACTTCCAGTTCAGTCCTATCCTCGGCGAGAGGTTGATGAAACTTATCTTGTGCTGCTGGCTCAGCGAGGCTCCGGAACTCGCGTTTATCTTTCCCTTTTTCCTCGCGAGGCTCTCCTCCGTATTGATGCTGCCGGTGAGGTTGGGGGCGAAGCTGATGCTCCTTAGAAGCTTTTCCCACGCACGTCTTTCGGACTCCGGATGCTTTTCCCCGAACCACAGCGAGGTGCGGGGAAGATTGAGGCTCAGCGACGGGATCGTCATCGAAATCCTGTTCTCGTTCGGGTTGTCTGCGCTGACGTTGAGTTTCTGGTCGCGCCTTGCCGACAGGCTCAGGCTCGTTCCGCCCCAGCTCTTCCTGTAGCTCGCCGTGGAATAGATCCTCCTGTCTATGATCCTCTGCGCGTCCTCCGCGCTGTAGACCGAAGACTGAGCCTGGTCGCTGCTGACGAACCTCAGGTCAGCGTTGAGCGAGGCGCTCTTCCCGAATTTCTGGCTGTGCTTGCCCTCCATAGTCCATTCGTTCGCGCCGGTACGGAGGTTCTTGAAAAAATCGATTTTAGCGTCGCCGTCGAGCACATACCTCAGCTTGTAGCGGTTGTCCACATGAAACCGGAAACTGTTGTTTTCGTTGAAATCGGACAGCACCTTGAAATCCGTGTAATCGTTGGTGGCCCAGTAATAGCCCAGCCCGCGGATGAACCTTCCCTCCCTGCTGTTGATCCCGATGTCGAAATTCGGGCGGATGATCCCTGAATGCCTGTCCCGCCTGAGCGAGTTGGCCAGATAGGGCAGATAGAAGACCGGGATCTCCCCCACGTAGAGGGTGATCGGGCCGGATACGATCTTGTCTCCGATGTATATCTTCATTTTCCCGGCCCTCATGGAATAATGGGGCCTTCTGAGGTCGCAGGTGGTGTAGGTGGAGTTGTAAACCTTGAGAACCTTGTCGCCGTCCTTGAAGATATGTTCGCCGCGGTAATAGCCGGTGTCGTACTTCGTCGAACCGTCCACGACGAGCCCCCCTTCCGAATCCATGTCGTAACCCATCGTGGCGCCGAACATCTCCTGCTTGTCCTCTTCCAGAACGGGATCGCCCTTCGCTTCGAGTATGTTGAGCCTCGAGTTGAATTTTATCTCGTCCGCCTTGAGCGATTTGTCCTGGTAATCGAGGTTCGCCCCGCGGTTCAGCAGGATATCCTCCACCTCGGCGAAATACTCGATCTTCCTCGCCTTGTACACGATCCTCTCGGCGTTTTTCGCGAAGGGCCTGTGCACGAGGCTCGAATCGATCGTCGCCGACAGGCTGTCGATCGTCTCCCCCGGCTTGAGGATGAGGTAGTTGTACACGCCTTCGGCCGCGCCGGAGATCCTCACGTAACTGAGGTCCTCGCCCCTGAACCTGAAATACATGCTGTCCCCGCGCGAATAGTTGTTGGATACCTTGTTCTCCTCGCCTTCGTACGGATAGTACATGGCCTTCGCGCCGCCGAAGACCTTCACCGAATCGACCAGGTCGTCGGACATGAATATTATCACCGAATCGCCCTCGAGCCAGGAATCCTCCCTCCACGGCGAGCCCGGATCAGGAGCGTCGGCGAGCCTGCCCTTCCCGGGAAGGACGATCTTCTCGATCCCTCCGCCCCTGTAATGAAGAACGGCTCTTTCGCCGCTCATGCGGGAGTTTCCGCTCGTCGCCCTCGGGTTGCCGAAAAGCTCCACGTACCCTTCGTTGTTGTGGATCACCGAGGAATCGCACGTGGCCCTCGTCTCTCCCTTGACCATTTTCACGTCTCCGGCCGCGTACCCCGTCGAGCTATCCATGTCGAAATGCATGAGGCGGCTCGTGACGCGCCCCTCCTTCTCGGACCTGTCGTCGAAGACGAGAACGGGATCCACATCCATCACGGCTTCCTTCGAATTCCTGAAAAAACGGGCGTGCCTGCCGGAGATCGAATAGTCGTCGGCCTCGTCTATCAGCACGACGCGCCCCGTCGCGTCCGCGATCCCGGCGAGGCGGTCGTAGTGAACGCTGTCGGCGTACATCACCCTTGTCTCGTCGGACATCCTGACCCTGCCGATCAGGGTGACGATCGCCATCCGCCTGTCGTAACGGGCCCTCTCGCACGTTATCTCCATCGTGCCGTCGAGGATCCTGACGTTATCCCTGAGAGAGAGTGTGTTTTCGAAACCGGAATATTCCCCCGTGTCCCCGAAGAGCTCCATGGTGCCGTCGTGCCCGTGGACATTGCCGACGAGGACCGTGCGCCTCGCGCTGCGGAAATCCTTCCCCTGGTCGCTCGTGATCCACGCCGCCTGGTGGTCGATGCGCACCCCGCCGTCCAGGTACGACACCTCGACGCCGTCCTCGAGCCTCAGCCTGTAGGTGGCCGCGGTGACCCTGTAGACGGTCGAGTCGGAGAGCGCCGGATCGGCGTCGGAAGGCCCGGCGGGAACCCGGGGATCAGCCTGCCGGGCGGAGGCGGAGAGGGCGAGGCACAGCGCCGCGATCAGTCCCGCCGCGCCGCGCAGCGCGCGGCCGGGAACGGGCCGATTCCCCATTGAATTCATCCCGTGCAATACCGGCATTTGACTTTCCGCCTCCATTCCCGCCCCTTCACTGCTTTTCAAGGGCGAGCATGGAAGCTCCGAGAAACGAGGCCATGTTCCCGAGTTCGGCGGGAACGATCCGGACAGCCGACAGGATATCACCTATGAGATGTTCTTTCATCGATTTCCTTGCCGGTTCAAGTATAAAATCCCCCGCACCGGCGACGCCGCCGCCCACGGCTATGGCCTCGGGATTGAGGATGTGAACGACGTTAGCGAGCCCTATGCCGAGAAGCCTCCCTGTCTCGGCCAGGGTTTCAACGGCCGCGGCGTCGCCGAGCAGGGCCGCTTCATGTATCTCCCTGACGGTCAGCCCCGCGCCGAGCGCCAGCCGGCTGCCCGGCGTTCGTGCAGCCGTTTCGACCGCCCTCGCGGCGATCGAAGCGGAGCCGATGAGCGCCTCGAGGCACCCCCTGCCGCCGCACGAACAGGGCGGCCCCCCCTCGATGATCACATGATGGCCGATTTCTCCCGCAAGACCCTGCGCCCCGTGGTAAAGCCTGCCGTCGATGACGATGCCGCCTCCGACCCCCGTGCCGAGCGTGACGGCGACGAAGTGCCTCGTCCCCCTTCCCGCTCCCATGACGTATTCGCCCCAGACTGCGCAGTTGACGTCGTTGTCGACGGCGACCGGGATGCCGAGCCTCCGCCCGAAGATCTCGCCGAGCGGCGCGTTATCCCAGCCCGGAAGATTCGGAGAGGTGTATAGAAATCCCCTCACACCGTCGATCAACCCGGCGCAGGCTATCCCCGCGGCCCGCGCGTCGCCGTGATGTTTCCGCCTCCCGCCGTACCATTCCGCGACCTTCGCCGCCGCCGCCTCAGGCCCGCCCGCCGGAGTCGGCAGGAGGCCGTGCTCGATTATCCCGCCCTTTTCGGTCACGATGCCGAGTTTCACGTTCGTCCCGCCGATATCCACTCCGAGTATATTCATTATCGCGATCCTTTCCGGGCCGCCGGCCCGTCGAGACACCCCGCGGCCTCTTCCACCGCCACGTGGGAACCGAGAACGAGAAGGGTGTCACCGGGGCCGAGCGATCCCGCCGCGAGATCGATCGCCTCCGCCATGCCGGGCGCCTCAGCCGTCTCGGCCTCGAAGGCGCCGCCCCGCGCGCGGCCCGCTCTCCGCCGCGGCTTCCCTTTCCCGGGCTCCGGGGCCCCCTTCCGCCCCGCGGCCCCGGATGCGAAGATCTCCGACAGGCGCCCCGCCGTGGCGCTTCCCTCGTCCTTGAGCGGCACGAGGATCACCTTCCTCGCCGACCTTGCGGCCGACGCGGGGAACCGCCCGGTCTCCTTTCGCTCCATTATCCCGAAGATCAGAACGTTCTTCTCGGGGGGGGAGATCCTCGTGAGGGTGTCCATCGCCGCGAGGAGCGATTCCTCGTTATGCGATACGTCCAGCACGACCCTCGGGTTTCCCGGCATCACCTGGAAGCGCCCCTGCATGAAGGCCTTTTTCAGCCCTTCCCTGATCGTGCCTTCGCCGATCCCCGCGAAGCGGCCTTCGAGAAGCTCCGCGCACCTGACGGCTGTCGAGGCGTTCTTCATCTGCGCCCTCCCGATCATCGATGTGCGAAGCCGGCCGTAATCCCTCGCCGGCGTGCCGAGGTTGAAGGTCATCGAATCGGGCCCGATGGAGACGAGCCTTCTTCTGACCCCTTCGCGCGCGTCCGTCATCGGGACGCCGCGTTCGGCGCAGTACCGGCGCGCCCCGTCGAGGAGTGCCTCCGAATCGAGGCTCGCGACGAGGGGGACCCCTTCCCTCGTTATGCCGAGCTTCTCTCCGAGTATCTTCGCCCTGGTCCTTCCGAGGTGCTCGCGATGATCGACGGAAATCCCCGTGATCACGGTGAGCGCGGCGTCGACGAGCCTCGTGGCGTCGAGCCTCCCGCCGAGGCCGACCTCGAAGACGGCCATGTCTACCCCGCTTCTCATGAAATGCAGGGCCGCGGCGGCGGTCATCCCCTCGAAGAAGGTGAAGGGTATCCTGCCATGATGCTCCCTCAGCTCCCCCAGCAGTCCGTCGAGGACGGGTCCGGGAATCTCCTCGCCGTCGAGCCGGATCCGTTCATTTATCCTGAACAGGTGCGGGGAATAAAAGGTCCCCGTCTTCAGCCCGGCCGAACGAAGGATCGAGGACATGAAGGTCGTAACCGAGCCCTTGCCGTTCGTGCCCGCCACGAGGATCGAGGGAAATTTCCGCTCCGGGCTTCCGACCTCTTCGAGAAGGGCGGTAATATTCTCAAGGCCCAGCTTCATAGAGGCGGGCCTCAGTGAGAAGAGAAATTCTATGTTGGAAAAGGGCCTGGCCCTACCAGATGAGCGAGATCGTTTTACGGTCATTCTCCTGGTCTTTTTCCTCCACCCGGGTCGATATACCGCTCATGAGGCTGCCCGTGATGTAATCGAGCGTCTTTTTCAGCTTCTGGCGGCTGGCTATAAAATCGATCATGCCGTGTTCGAGAAGAAATTCCGAGCGCTGGAACCCCTCGGGCAGTTCCTCCCCGACCGTCTCCCTTATGACCCTCGGCCCGGCGAACCCGATAAGGGCCTTGGGTTCGGCGATTATGATATCGCCCTGAAAAGCGAACGACGCCGCGACTCCCCCGGTCGTCGGGTTGGTCAGGATGGAGATGTAGGGCAACCCTGCCCGTGACACCATCGCGATAGACGCCGAAGTCTTGGCCATCTGCATGAGGGAGAAGATCGATTCCTGCATGCGGGCCCCCCCCGAAGCGGTGACCAGGATGAGCGGCAGCCTCTCGTCCACGGCCTTCAGCGCGATCCTGTGGATCTTCTCGCCGACGACCGAGCCCATGCTCCCGCCCATGAAGGAGAAATCCATGATCCCCAGGGCCACCAGCCTGTCGTTGATTCGGGCCGTGCCCGTTATTATCGCCGAATTCCTGCCGGAATGCTTCTTCGCCGCCTTCAGCCTGTCGGTGTATCTCTTGCTGTCCTTGAAAAGGAGCGGATCGGTCGATATCACACCCGGTTCTGTCTCCTCGAAGGTGGACTGGTCGAAGAGGATATCGATGTAGGTCGCGGCGCTGATCCTGAAATGATAGGCGCACTTGGGGCAGACGGAAAGGTGCCTTTCCAGTTCCTTGCTGTAGAGGATTTCCCCGCAGGAGGGACATTTCTCCCA
>JALOPX010000036.1 GCA_025453655.1 Candidatus Krumholzibacteriia bacterium | reverse complement strand
AGCTCCCTTCCCGTCACGTCACCGAAATGGACGATCCTCGACCGCGAATGGCCTCCTTCGCGGCCCATGGCCAGGGCGCCGCTCTGCCGGTCGACGCTGAAACGGACGCCGAGCGAGGCGAGCTCCTCAATCCTCCCGGGGCCTTCGCTCACCATGATCTCGACCGCCTTCCTGTCGCACAACCCCCTGCCCGCCTCCAGCGTGTCCTTCACATGAAGCTCGAAGGAGTCGCCCCTGTCGGTCACGGAAGCTATCCCGCCCTGCGCGAAATTCGTATTCGAAAGCGCCGCATTCTTCTTCGTGATGATGAGCACGTCGGCATAACCGGAAGCCTTCAGGGCGAAAAAGAGCCCCGCCGCCCCGCTTCCTATGACCAGAATATCGCTTTTCAGCACCCTCATCGGATCCTCCCGTCGTTGATGCATAATAGGTAAAAGTCAGGACGGGAGGCAATACAAAGAAGTGCAAACTGCATATTACGGCGGCGCGCCTGAAAGCCTCTGACGGAACGTCGATGTATCTGTTTGTCATTACGCGCATTACAAGTTCGATTCCAGGCCGCCCCTTGGCACAAACATTGCGTATACGGTTGTGAAAACTTGTTCGATGCCAGATATCCACTGAGGAGGTTACCTGATGTTCGCAAGGAAATGCACGACACTGGCGATCGCCGCGCTCATGGCGATGGGTATTTTCGCCGCCGGTTGCGACCTGGACAACAATTACGACGAAAGAACGGTCGTATACGTCAGCAATATCAACGAGGGCTACCCGTTTCTCGCCGACGTCGTGAACCAGGGCGATTCGCTTTACTACGAGGACACCTTCATTTACAAATACGAGGATGATTATATCGTGGAGGACTGGGTAAAGGTCCAGTTCCACAACAGGCCGAACAACGGTGTCGTGGATGTAGAATCGAGCGTTCTCGGAGATTTCCTGGTGACCGGGTATACCGTGGAATTCACCAGGATGGACGGCAGCACCGGCACCCTCGTCACTCCCTTCATGGGGCAGATGAGCCTTCTTGTCCCCGCGAATTCGCAGGTCGAGGCGGTCATACTCCTCGTCCCTTACGGGGCCAAGATCTCCGGAGAACTGCTTACGATGCATTACTCGACGCAGGAGGTCTATACGAACGCCACCATCACGTTCACCGGCCATGAGGTGCAGACCGACAGGGTCATCCATTTCAGCGCCGGCCTGATGGTCAACTTCGTCGATTTCCTCGGCGATGACGATCCGAACACTCACTGAGGATATTCCCGAGGGTACCTGGCAATCCGATTCCGACGATACGGGCCGCCTCCTGCAGGCGGCCCTTTTTCATTTGCCGAAGCCGACAAGCGGAAGCAATCCCTCTTTATCGCCTATGTCGGCTTCGACCCTGAGGGCAAAGAGATCTATGCCGGCGGGAAAGAGGTCGGCCGACTTGTTCCAGTCCTTCTCTGTCGTGGCGAAGGCCGCGCCGCCGGGCGAATTCGCCAACATGAAATCGACATCCTCACGGCGGTACCAGTGGTGATCCCCGAAACGGAAGGAAACGGCCGGCTGCATCCCGGTCGATATCACGGTCCCCTCGAATGAACCGGGCCTTGCGATCCCCGAATATATCGCCACCTGACGGTCGCCCGGGATGGAGAACGGCACCTCCATCCCGTCCCTTCCGATCAGGGCGGCCGGCCTGTGACTCGAAAAGAATACCGGTTTGTTCCCGATGTATTTCCCGACCCCCCCGCGAATCTCCCTCGAAGCGGCTCTCGTGAAGATGACGACGTCGGCCCTCGCTATCGCCCCGGGGTTCTCCCTGAGGGTTCCCGCCGGCAGAAGCCTGCCGTTTCCGAGCGGTTCCTCGGCGTCGAGAAGAAGTATGTCGAGATCCTTTGCTATAGAGTTGTTCTGGAAGGCGTCGTCGAGCAGCACGTGCGTCGGGCTATAGAGCCGCCGGGCAAAAGCTACCCCGCGGGCCCTGTCGCCGTCGATCACGACGGGAACCATCCTGGAACGGTAAATCATCGCCTCGTCCCCCACGATCCTGGTCATCGCGATGCGGAGCGATTCCTCCCTGATTCCCCATTGTTCGGCAAGAACGGAACACGAAGTGTGCTGAGGGGCATCCGCGGCGCCGCGGGAACCGAGGCAAACGACCGGGCAATCCGTTTCGACCCCCGGTCCGCTGGGGCCGACGGACACGGGGATACCCTCCTTCGCGGCGAACCCGCCGTATCCCCTCGTCACCACAACGGCCGACCCGCCGTTATCCCTTATCGTCGAGGCAAGCGCGAGGGTAACCGGCGTTTTTCCCCCTCCGCCGGCCTCCAGGTTGCCTATGGAAATCACGAAGGGCCGGCCTTCCCGGAATCCTCCTTGAATCCCCGCTCCGCCCCCGGGCCCCCTGCCTCCGGCGCGCGACATGTACAGGCCGTAGGAGAAGGAAAGAAACGATTTCAGGGGATAAAGGAGGCTCCAGGCTCCTTTCCCATGGAATGCTCTCAATCCGGCCGGGTATCTTTCAACGATCTTCATGCGGCCAGACCTCCGATCCGGTATGGCCGAGCTCCGTATCAAGAGCGGCGGTTATCGCGGTCATCCTCTCCTCGAGGCGGAGCCGCCCGCTTTCGATAATCGCCGAATCCGCCTTGTCCGGTACGATGACCGGCTCGCCGTACTCGACGACGACCTTCGTGAAGGGAGCCGGAAGCTGGAACCTGTCCCAGGATTTCAACAGGCGCCTCGTGCGGGCCGAAGCGGTAACGGGGATTATCGCGCTGGAGGCGAGGCGCCCTATCTCGACGGCGCCCTGCTTGACGACGCCTCTCGGCCCCCTCGGCCCGTCTACGGCGAGCCCTATATCGACGCCGCGCCGAAGGAGTTTTGCGAGATCCCTTATCGCCCTTGCGCCTCCCCTCGTAGTGGAGCCTTTTACGTGACCGAACCCGAGACGTTCGATGATCCTTCCCATAAGGTCGCCGTCGTAGTGTTCGGACGCGAGCACATGGATATTCATGCCGCGGTGGGCCCAGGTGAGCACGAGCAATCTGCCGTGCAGGAAGGCGAAGATCACCTGCCCCGTCGCCCTTCTGGCCTCTTCGAGATTCCCCCGACCCCGCCATTCCATCCGCCACGTCAATGCGATCGCCCTGACAAAAACGGCGCCCGCGAAACTGGCGATATTCGGATTCAACCTGATCTTCATAAGATTTCCGCGCCTGAAAGGCCGCCGGCATCCCGCCTTTTGATTTCGATCGATTTCAGGCCCGCCCTGAATGCGAGCACATTTCGAGGGCCACCCCGGCCAATTCCTTCATGCCCCCGCTTTTATACAATACCCGCCTTAACTCCAGAAGCTCGCCGGAAAGCTTCTCGTAGGCTTCCGAGTCCGCCAGCATTCCGCAGGCGGCTTCGGCGATATTCTCCGGCGTCGTTTCGTTCTGCAGCAGTTCGGGAAGCAGCTTCGCGCCAGCGAGGACGTTGGGCATCGATATATGCGGTATCCTGACGAGCTTCTTCCCCAGGAAGAATGTCAGAGCGGATGTCCTGTATACGACGACGGCCGGCGTGCCGGAAAGGGCGGCTTGCAGGGTCGCCGTCCCCGAGGCCGCGATGACGAGGGCGGCCCGCGCAAGTTCATCCGTGACATCCCTCGTCACGGTTACAATGCCGTGGGGATCGCGCTCGAGGTGCGCCTCTTCATCCCCGATCATCGGCGCGAGGACGAGCCTGAATCTTGCGCCGGGCATCCTTTCGTGGATCAATGCGGCCGCCCGCAGCATCCGTGGCAGGAGGCTCCTTACCTCCTGCCTGCGGCTCCCCGGGAAGAGAAGGATCCTGCGCTCCCCGCCGGGCTCCGGAAGGGTTTTGGGGCCCGGAGGAGGATCGATGTAATCGAGCGCCGGGTGTCCGGTAAAAATAACGGGGATTCCCGCATCCTCGTACAATTTCTCCTCGAATGGGAGGATCACCGCCATCAGGTCCACCGCCTTCTTCAGTTTCTTCATTCTCCACCCTCCCCACGCCCATACCTGAGGCCCAATGAAATAGAGAACCGGCACCCCCTTCCCGCGGGCATACGCGGCGAGCCTCATGTTCATGCCCGGGTAGTCGACGGGTATGAACAGATCGATCGAGCCTCCTCCGAGATGGCGCTTCAGCCCTTTCTCGAGCGCCATGATCGACGGAAGCCCGCCGACGATCTCCGAGAATCCCATGAAGGCGTATTTTTCCATTGGAAAGAGAAGTTCGGCGCCCGCTTGGGCGAGCCTTTTGCCGCCGATCGCCATTACCCTGCAGCCGGGGGCGGCTTTGAGAATCTCGCGGACGAGATACGATGCGTTTTCCTCGCCGCTCGTCTCGCCGCACGTCATCAGGATCGTGCTCATCCCGCTTTGCCGGTCCTTTTCAAACTCTCCAGCACCTTTTCGGCGACCCTCAGGGCCTCGAGAGCCTGGCGTCCCGTGACGGCCGGCTCGACGCCGTTCATCACCGATTTCGTGAAGGATTCTATCTCGGCGAGCAGCGGTTCCGTCCGGTCGATCTCCACGTTTATCGCCTTTATGAACGCCGTCGGATCGGCCGACAGAAGCTCCATCGAAACCCCTTCCGCCTTCGAGAAGGCCTCTATCTCCTTTTTCCTGAAATCGGCCGAGATATACATGTTCTCCTGGAAAAAGCGGATCTTTCTCATCGGTTCCCTGGAAATCCTGCTCGCCGTGAGATTCGCGACGCATCCGCTCGCGAATTCTAGGCGGGCGTTGACGATGTCCGGCGAACCGGTGAGCACGCCGGCGCCCGAGGCCCTGAGATCCTCGAGCGCATCCCCTTCGAGAATCGTCAGGACCATGTCTATGTCGTGTATCATCAGGTCCACGACGACGGATACGTCCGTTCCCCTGGGGGTGAAGGTGCCGAGCCGGTGAGATTCGATGAAAAGGGGGCGGTTGACGAGCCCGCGGACCGCCGCGAACGTCCCGTTGAAGCGCTCGATATGGCCCACCTGGAATACCAGGCCGGTTTCCCCGGCCCGGAGAACCATGCGTTCTCCGTCGGCCGAATCCGAAGCTATGGGTTTTTCGACGAGGACGTGCACGCCCCTGTCGAACGCCTTCATGACGGAATCGTGATGATCGGACGCCGGCGTGCAGACGCTCACGACGTCCACGCGATCGAGGAGCTCCTCCGGGCTTGAACAGGTCCCGGCGCCGAATTTCGCCGCGGCGGCCCCGGCCCTTTCCGGAATCATGTCATATAAAAGAACGGAATCGACGCATTCCAGGCCGGAATATATCCTGGCATGGTTGCTGCCGAGGCTGCCCGTTCCGATGACGCCTGCTATAATGCGGTCTTTCGCCACGTCTGTCATATCTCCTGAATGCTGTACGGCCGGGATATTCCCTATTTGGTCAGCCCGCGGACGGAGTTTCGAATGAAATCCACGAGCATGGTTATCTCCGGTGTCTGCTCGAGCTCGCCGGTGATCCTCTCAAGGGCCTGGGTGACGTTGAGATCGCTTCGGTAAATCAGCTTGTACGCCTTTTTCAGAAGGTTCATCTGTTCGAGCGTGAACCCGCGGCGCTCCAGCCCGACGCTGTTGAGGCCGTTTTCCTTCGGAGGATTCCCCGCGAATTTGAAGAACGGAGGTATGTCCTGCGCGATCCTGCTCCCGCCCCCGATGTACGCATGGGCGCCGATGCAGACGAACTGGTGCACGGGGGTCATCCCGCCGAGGATCACCCAGTCGCCGACGGTGACATGGCCGGCGAGATTCACGGCGTTGGACAGTATGACGTTGTTGCCGATCGCGCAATTGTGGGCGACATGCGAATAGGCCATCAGGAGGCAGTTGCTTCCGACCCTCGTTGCCTCGCCTTCCCCGACCGCCGCGTTCACCGTGGCGAATTCCCGTATGGTATTCGAGTCGCCGATCCGCACGAAGGTCGTTTCTCCCCTGAATTTCAGATCCTGGGGAGGCGTCCCGATCGAGGCCCCGTGGTAGACGATGTTTCCCTTTCCGATCGTCGTGTGGCCGTCAAGAAGGACGCAACTGCCTATCGTCGAGCCGTCCCCCACCCGGACATTGCTTCCTATGACCGAATAGGGCCCGACCTCGACGTTCTCCCCGAGCTCCGCACCCCCGTTTATTATCGCCGTATCGTGAATTTTAACAGACATTCTTCCTCCGTCACCGCAGCACTATGGTTGAGCTCAGGTCCGCCTCGGCCACGATCGCCCCGTCCACATAGGCCACGCCCCGCATCTTGCAGAATTTCCTTTTCAGCGCCTTCATTTCCAGCTCGAATCTTATCTGATCGCCCGGTATGACGGGTTTGCGGAATTTCGCGTTGTCGATGCTCACGAAATAGACGAGATACTTGTGGGGGTTCTCGACGCTCGAAAGCAGCAGTATCCCGCCGACCTGGGCCATCGCTTCGATTATCAGGACTGCCGGCATTATCGGGTGGCCGGGGAAATGACCTATGAAAAACGGCTCGTTGATCGTTACATTCTTTATCCCGACGACGCGCTTTTTATCCTCGAGCTGTATTATCCGGTCGACCAGGAGGAATGGGTACCTGTGCGGCATGATCTCCTGGATGGCGTTGATATCCCAGAAATTCTCCCCGGGGACCAGGGCGGTCTTCGCCCTTTTGGCGCGCTCTTCGGCGAGCATCGCCACGAATTCCAGATTGTAATTATGGCCCGATTTCACGGCGATGATATGCCCCTGCAGCGGGGCGCCCGCCAGCGTAAGGTCTCCGATGATGTCGAGTATCTTGTGCCTCACGAACTCGTCGCTGAAACGGAGCGGCTCCTTGTTCATTATCCCGTTTTCATCGACGACCACGGCGTTTTCCAGGCTCCCGCCCTTTATCAGCCCCTCGGATTTCAACATGTCGACATCGGACATCAATGCGAACGTCCTCGCCGGGGCGATCTCTTTCGCGAAAACATCGGGGTTGATCTCGATCGAAAGGAACTGCGTTCCTATATGGGGATTATCGTACTCGATGGTGAAACTGATCCTGAATCCGTCGTGCGGGAGGGCGATGATCTCCACATCGTCCTTCCTGTATATTATCGGCGAACCGATCTTGAAGTACGGGGCCGGAATTCCCTGATTCTCGAATCCGGCCTTCCCGAACTCCTCGACGAGGCTCTCGCAGCTCCCGTCCTTCGGCTCGGGGGGCTCGTCCGCGTCTATCTCTATTATGAGGTTGTCCACCTGCAGGCCGGAGGCGGCCGCGAGGATATGCTCCACGGTATGTATCACCGTGTCCCCGCTGGACAGCGTCGTGTTCCTCTTGGTCCCGCTCCTGTGAATGAAGTCGGCCGTGGCCGGAATATCCACGACAGGATCCTTGTCGACCCTTCTGAATATTATGCCGGTGTTCGGTTTGGCCGGCAGGAACACGGTCGTGACATCCCTGCCGGTATGAAGGCCCATCCCTTTGAACGCGAATTTTTTCTTAATCGTCCTCTGCTGTCGGACCACTTCCCAATCCTTTCTCCAGGGCTTTTACCCTGTTCTGCAGGTCTCGGAAATCCTTGAGAAGATCGGGAAGCCTCGTGCTTGCGGCATAGATCTTTCGAGAGAGCGAATGCTCCCGCGCGGGATAACCGGAAACGCTGACCCCTGGCGGCACCGATTTGGTGACGCCTCCCTGCGCTCCGACCCTGGCTCCTTCTCCGATCCTTATGTGCCCCACCAGTCCGGCCTGCCCGGCAATCACCACGTTGTCGCCGAGCTCGGTGCTGCCGGAAATCCCGGCCTGCGCGGCAATCACCGAATTCTCGCCGATGACGACGTTGTGGGCTATCTGGACCAGGTTATCGATCTTGGAGCCTTTCCCTATCAGGGTAACTCCGGTTGTAGCCCGGTCAATCGTGCAGTTCGCCCCTATTTCGACGTCTTCTTCCAGTTTTACGATCCCGATCTGGGGGATCTTCTGATGGAGACATCCCTCCCGGGCGTATCCGAATCCATCGCTGCCTATCACGGCTCCGGAGTGTATTATGACCCGCGGCCCGATTTCGCACCTTTCGCGAATCTCTACGTGCGGATATATCAGGCAATCATCGCCGATATTCGCGCCCTCGTCGACGCAGACCAGGGGCAGCATCGTCACCCGGTCCGATACCACCACGTTGTCGCCGATCACGCAATAAGCCCCTATCGAGACTTCCCGGCCGATACTGGCCGTCTCCGAGATGACAGCCGCAGGGTGTATGCCCCTGGGATACCTCTCCATCGGGCTCCGCGAAAAAAGCGTCACGACCTTGAGAAAGGCGAGATATGGATTCGAAACCCTTATCACCGAACCGTTGAAATTCCCGTTTTCCGCAGCAATGATTGCGGAAGCCCGCGTGATGGACAGGTATGATTCGTATTTCGAGTTGGCAAGGAAGGTGATCTGGCCCTCGACGGCTTCCCTGATGCCGGCGATCCCGTGGATTTTCATCCCGGAGTCGCCGATGACCTCCCCACCGACAATCCTGGCAATCTCTCCAAGCGTATAATCAGCCATCTCACCACCCGGTTTATATCGGGATGCGCTTCCCGCCCTGAATACCATCGGGCAATTTTAGCCCAGCCCCCATCCAAATGCAAACACTATAGGCCCGGACGCGGGTTTATCCGCATAACCTACTGATTGGTTTCCAGTTGCAATTCCAGTTCCGCGATGACCTTTTCGGTGATATCGATCGCCTTGTCGGCATAGACGATATTCCCCTGGGATGAATCGAATACGATCGTATATCCTTCGGCCTCGGCCAGTTTAGCTATCACGGCGTTGATCTTCTCCACGATCGGTTCGGTCAGCTCCTGGTTCCTTTTTGCCGCCTCGCCGGTTTCGCCGAAAATATCCTTCATGTATTTCTGGTAATCCCTCGCCTTCTGATCGAATTCCGCCTTCTTCTCGTTGAGCTTTTCCTCGCTGAGCATAAGGCTCTGGCTCTGAATATTCTCGCGAAGCTGGGCGAGCTCGGCCTCCATTTCCTCGGCCCTCTTTTTCCAGCCCTCGACCTCCTTCTTGTAGACCTCCTCGGCCTCTACCGTCTCCTTGAAGTTGGCGAATATCTTCACCGTGTCGATATATCCCAGTTTTATCTCGGCGGCCCTGGTAACCGAATGCGGCATCGCCGAAACAAGGCAAAAAACAAGAACCGCCGTCAAAGTCATCTTTTTCATCCCCAGCCTCCTTTTACTGTTTACGGGATTTCCAACAAATATATTACTTTTACCGGGAAACAAAACAATTTTTTAGAAGAATGTCCCGAACGCGAAATGGGGTTCCCACCCGGGACCGCCCTCCTTGTCGAATCCATATCCGTAATCGAATCCCAGGTTCCCCATGCCGGGCACCTCGAGCCTTACGCCGACCCCCAGGCCCCTCTTGAGACTGAACATATTGGCGTCCCTGAAGGAGTTCCACGTGTTGCCCGCGTCGAAGAAGAAAAGGCCGTATACCTGCTGTGAGAACGGAAATACCACCTCCTGTGTGTACTTGGTCATGAAACGCCCGCCCACGTAAGGATCATTCCCTTCGGGAACGACTTCATAGTAGTCATACCCCCTGAGAGGATACCTCCTGTTCCCTCCGAGCCGGAACTTCTCGTAATCCTCCACCTGCGATCCGCCGTAACCGTCGATCAGCCCGATTTCCATGTCCAGATGATAGGTGAATTTCCAGAAGAGGTTCCTGAACCAAGAGGTCGTGGCGTTGTAGCGCACGAATTTTACATTCCCCCCGAAGGGGCCGCCGGCTATCTCGGCGCTCGCGCTCGTCTCGGAGCCGGTCGTCGGATGGAAGGGGCTGTCCGTCGAATTCCTTCCCATGTTGATCGTGACCGTACTCTTGTTGAGAGGCCAGTCCACCTTCCTCAGGCTTCCCCATTCAGGGTAGGCCGGATCGAAGTTTTCCAGTTCGATCTGCTCGAACCTGTACATCAGGTAGATCCTCGTGTAATCGAGCCACGGGAAGGGATACCCGGCCTGCACGGAAAATCCCTTACGCCGGTCGGTGTAGTACTGCTGGCTGATCCTGTCCTGGATCCAGTTGAATACGCTGACCGTCACGCTCATGTCGGTGTTGAACAGGTAAGGCTCCATGTATCGGACGTTCATGTTCTTGCGATACCGGCCGAACTCCCAGTCCATGGCGACCGTCTTCCCCCTGCCCAGGAAATTGTTCTCCTGCACCCCGAGGAAACCGCTGAGCTTGTTCAGCTGCGAGAAACCGAAACCGCCCTTGAAGTTCCCGGTCTGCTTCTCCTCGACCTCGATCAGGAGGTTTATGTCCCCTTCCTCGTTGACCGGTTCGGTGTCTATGTTCGGAGGGCCGTTGAAATACCCGAGCTGGAATATCTCCCTTACGCTGCGCTGAACGTCCCCCAGGATGAACCTGTCCCCCGGATAAACGTCGAGCTCCCTTCGAATGACCGTCTCGAAGGTCTTCGTGTTGCCGCTGATCTTGATCTCATTGATGGAGGCGGGATTGTTTTCCAATATCTCCAGATTGAGGTCGATTTTCTGTTTCCTGATATTCTGCTTCGGCCGGATACGGCTCCAGATGTACCCCTTCTCCCAGTAGACGCTGTTTATCGCCATCTGCATCATCTCGATGCTCTCGAGGGAGAACGGATCGCCCTTTTTCAGCTTGATCAGCTTTTCTATATCCGCGTCCTCGACCACGGCGTTCCCGCTCCACGCGATATCCCCGGCGTAATATCTTCTCCCCTCGTCGATCTTCACGTAGATATCGACATGGCTTCCTTCGTTTATCTCGTCGATCCTCAAGACGGCGGCCCTGGCGTCGAGGTACCCTTCGTTCCTGTAAAGGGTCTCTATCTTCGCCAGGTCTTCCTCGAGAACCTTCGGCTTGTACTCGCCGCCGCTCCACCAGTGGTCCTCATGGCTCTCGATCTCCTTGCGGAACCTCTTCGATTCGATGGCGCCGTTCCCGAGAAAATCGATATTCCGTATCTTTACCTTTTTGCCCTCTTTCACCACGTAGGTCACATGAACCATGTTCTCGCCGGCGACCGGGGTGGAACGGTTCGTTATCTCCACCCTGTTGTATCCCTTCTCGTTGTAGAGCTCCTTCATCGCGAGGATATCGCCGGTCATCATGGCGGGCCTCGCGAAGAAACCGTCCCTTAGCAGAATCTTGGCCTTGAGATCCTCTTCCTTGATATGGTCGTTCCCCTCGAAATGAACAGCCTTGACTCGCGGATACTCCTCGACCCTTAGAGTTATGACGGCCTTGCCGTCCTCAATCCTGTACAAGGCGGTGATGTCAGCGAAATCCTTCGTCCCGATAAGCCTTTTTATCCCCTGCGAGACCTTGTCGACCTTGTACTGCTCGCCCGGGATTATCCCGAAAACCGATACGATCTTCTTTTCTGATATGAAAATATTGCCTTCAATGTCGACCCTGCCGACCTCTATGGCCCGTGCCGGCGCCGGCCACAGGAGGAACGCCGAAACCATGATTGCCGCTAACTTCATCTATTCACTCCCTCTTTGGTCCACCCTTCAAATCCGGTGGATGCTAGCACAGCATCGAATTCAATGCAAAGATAAAACAATAGCCGGGAAAATCACTTATACCGCTTCCTTTCAGGCGCAAAGCCCGCCCCGCCGGGGCGGTCGGGCGGTACAGGGGCTGGCGCCCCGATCTCCGGCTTGATGATCCCCCGGCCCGAAGGCCGGGGATTTTATTATTGTACGGTTTAAAGGTTCAAGTGGTTCCCCTGAATCGCGGTGCCTGGACCGCGTCCCGGCATCCGGTCATCGGGGTCCGGCCCGGGAGGGCCGGCGGATGCCCCGTATTAATCGGTCCCGGCAACCCCGACTTTCCTGACCGATTCGAAAATCAACCCGTCCCTGCCTCGTTCGGCCGTGATTTTCAGGACATCGTTTTTCCTGATCTTCCCTGCCAGCATCCTCTCGCTCAGCGGGTCCTCGAGGTACTTTTGAATGGAACGTTTCAGGGGGCGGGCGCCGAGGGTTGGATTGAATCCCCTCTCGAGAATGAATTCCTTGGCCTCGACCGTGATCTCGAAATCGAGCATCATCGAATCGAGCCTCGAATACAGGTCCTTGAGCAGTATGTCGATGATCTTCATCAGGTCTTTCTTGTCGAGCTGCCTGAATACTATCATCTCGTCGATCCTGTTGATGAACTCCGGGTTGAATATCTGCCTCGCGGCCTCCATGATCTTGTTCTTCATGTGATCATATCCGGAATCTGTCGCTTCCTCGCCCTGGGAGAATCCGAAGGCCTTCTTTCCCTGGACGTCCTTGGCTCCGGCGTTCGAGGTCATTATCAGGACCGTGTTCTTGAAATCGACGCGCCTCCCGAAGGAATCCGTGATGCACCCTTCCTCGAGTATCTGGAGAAGAAGGTTGAAGACGTCCGGGTGGGCTTTTTCGATCTCGTCGAGAAGAACTACGGCGTACGGCTTTCGCCTGACCTTCTCCGTGAGCTGGCCGCCTTCCTCGTACCCCACGTATCCCGGGGGGGCGCCGACGAGCCTGGAGATGGCGAATTTTTCCATGTATTCGGACATATCGATCTGGATCAGCGCGTCCTCGCTCTCGAAAAGGGTGGCGGAGAGGGTCCTCGCGAGCTCGGTCTTGCCGACGCCGGTAGGGCCGAGAAAGATGAACGAACCGATCGGGCGTCTCGGATCCCTCAAACCGGCCCTGTTCCTGCGCACCGCCCTCGCTATCGACATCAGGGCCTCTTCCTGACCGATAACCCGCTTTCTCAACTCGTCCTCGAGATTGAGAAGCTTCACCGTCTCCTCCTCCTCGACGTCCGATACCGGGATGCCGGTCATGGTCGATATCACGCTGGCTATATCCTTTCCCGTGACGATCGATTCCTTTTCCTGGCGGTTTTCGGCCCATTCGCGGTGCTTTTCCTTCAGTTGCTTCTTGAGCTCCTTCTCCTGGTCCCTGAATGAGGCGGCCTTCTCGAATTCCTGCGCCTGAATGGCCGATTCCTTTTCCTTGGAGACTTCCTCTATCCTCTTTTCGGTATCGCGGAGCTCATCGGGGACGGTCGTTATCGAAAGCCTCGCCCGGGCGCCCGCTTCGTCGATGATGTCTATCGCCTTGTCGGGAAGGAACCTGCCCTGTACATATCTCTGCGAAAGGTAGACGGCCTGCCTGATCGCGTCGGTATCGAACTTTGTCCTGTGGTGCGCCTCATACTTGTCCCTGAGCCCCTCGATTATCGCCACGGTCTCTTCCTCCGTGGGCGGATTTATCAGGATGGACTGGAACCTGCGCTCCAGGGCGCCGTCCTTCTCGATGTGCTTCCTGTATTCATCCAGTGTGGTCGCGCCGATGCACTGGATCTCCCCCCTCGCCAGGGCCGGCTTGAGCATGTTGGAGGCGTCGATCGCCCCTTCCGCGCCCCCCGCGCCGACGATCGTATGTATCTCGTCGATGAAGATGATCACCTGGTCGTTATCCTTGATCTCCGTAATTATATTCTTAAGACGTTCCTCGAACTGTCCCCTGTATTTCGTTCCGGCAACTACAGATGCGAGATCAAGCGTCGTTATCCTTTTATCCCTGAGCAGTTCCGGGACATGCCCCGTCACGATCTTCTGGGCGAGCCCCTCGATAATCGCCGTTTTCCCGACGCCCGGCTCCCCGATCAGCACCGGATTATTCTTCTTCCTCCTGCAGAGGATCTGAATTATCCGCTGCATCTCCTGCTCCCTGCCGATGATGGGATCGAGCTTGTTGTCCCGGGCGAGCTGTGTGAGATCCCTCCCGAACTGGTCGAGGGTGGGGGATTCGCTCTTGGCCTTCATCGCCTTCGCCGAGCTGGAGCTTCCTCCGCCCTGGTGCAATATCTTCATTATCTCTTCCCTGACCCGTTTCCTGTCGACGCCGAGCTCGAGGAGCACCCTGGCCGCCACTCCCTCCCCCTCCCTGATGAGCCCGAGAAGAAGGTGCTCGGTCCCCACGTAGCTGTGGCCGAGCAGCCTCGCTTCCTCGACGGAAAGCTCGAGCACCCTTTTGGCGCGGGGCGTGAGGGGAATCTCGCCGAGGGTGAGGGTTCCCCCGGTCGGTTTAACCAGGTTCTCTATCGCCTGCTGTATCTGTTCGAGGTCGAGATCGAGTTTCTGCAGGACCCTCGCCGCTATCCCCTCCCCTTCGCGAACGATCCCGAGCAGAAGATGCTCGGTTCCGATGTAGTCGTGCTGGAGCCTGTTGGCCTCGTCTCGAGCCAGGTATATGACCTTCCTTACACGTTCGGTGAATTTGTCATTCATACGGCCCTCAACATCCTTTCATCTTCATTGCTTATCAATTGATCTCAATCCTGGACCTTATATAGTCAGCCCTCACCGTGTCCCTTTCCTCCGGGCTCATCTCCCTGTCGTACAATCTTTGCAGATGCATGGGCTGGATCATTATCAAGATTTCGTTCAGAACCGGGATTTTTACGTCCGTTATAATGCCGAGGCCGGCGCCCAGCCTTGTCGCGGAAATCAAACTCATTGCTTCCTTTGAACTTACAAGCCTCGCGCTCTTCAGTATGCCGTACGATCTCCAGATCTTGTCTTCAAGCAAGGTCCGTGCCTCCCTCAGGAGGCTTTCTCGGGCTTTCTTCTCGAATTCGAGCACTTTTCTAACGTGCGATTCCATGTTGGCCACGGTATCCTCTTCGGACACCCCGAGGGTTATGCTGTTCGATATCTGGAAGAAGTTCCCGGTGACCTCGCTTCCCTCCCCGTAACTTCCCCGTACGGTGAGGCGGACATGCCTCAGGCCGTCTATCACCTGCCTGATATCGTTGTTGTGCACGAGCCCCGGCAGATGCACCATCGCCGAAACCCTCAGGCCCGTCCCCACATTGGTCGTGCACGCGGTAAGGTACCCGAGCCTGTCCGAAAAGGCGAAATCAAGTCGCTTGTCGAGATCGTCGTCGAGTTCTCTCGCGGCCTTGAAGGCGCTGCTCATGGCCAGTCCCGATTCTATCGACTGAAGCCTGAGATGATCCTCCTCGTTGACCATCACGCTGAGCTTCTCGTCCGGCCTCACCGCCAGGTTCCTGCTCTTGAAATTACCGACGAGCTCGTTGGAGATAAGCCTGCGTTCTGCGAGAAGCATCCTCTCGGCTCCCGTGATCTTTTCCATTTCTATCATGAGGGCTTCCTTCATGATATCGCCGGCGGCCAGCGCGGCGGCGACCGATCCGGAGATCTCCTCAAGGATATCGGGGGGCGCGATATGCGTGAACGGCCTTCCGTTGAGATTCCTGGCGAGCCTGACGCGGCTCGACAGGACCATCTCGCTCTCCTCGCCGGGCTCGCAGAGCCATCCGGCCGGCTTGTCGATCAGTTTGCCGAAATCCGTCACGCCTGTCCTCCGAGCTCGGCCGATCCTTCCTTCCCGCTCGGGCAGGGCGGCTCTTTGCCCGCGCCGCCTCCGCCGGTATTCTTCAGGCAGGTTATCTCGTCCCTTATCTCGGCTGCCCGCTCATACTGCTCGAGCTCGATCATCGTCCTTAGCTCCTTCTGCAGATCGTGTATCTTTTTCATGAGATCGATCCTGGAACCCTGTCGCCCCGGCACCTTCCCCTTGTGGCAGGTGTCGCCGTGGACGCTCGTTAGAATCTGCTCGAGCTCCTCCCTGAAAACCTCGTAACACTGCGAACAGCCGAGCTTGCCCGTTTTCTTGAAATCGGCGTAGGTTCTTCCGCACCCGCCGCAGCGCCTGCTCGCAGCCTCGGGGCTGCCCGCCTGAAAAGCCAGGTTCATCAGGCCGGCCAGAAGATCGCCCTTCTCGAAATTGCTCTTCTTCAGGTAATCGAATCCCTTTTCGTCGGCACATGACGTGCAGATATGGATCTTCTCGATCCTGTTTCCGATCACGTTGGTGAAATGTATCGTCGCTTCCCTCTTCTTGCAGAACTGGCAGACCATGTTTCCCCGTTTCAGTTTATTCCCAGTCGAACAACTTGCCTTCCTTCAGTACGAGCCCCCTGTCCGAATCCTTCAGGAGCTCTTTTTTATGCGTGACCACGACGAAGGTCTGGTTTCTCGTTTTGCTGAGCCTGCGCAGCAGGGCATGCAGCATGTCGCTGTTGCGGTCGTCCAGGTTCCCCGACGGCTCGTCGGCCAGCACAATCGCCGGGTCGTTCATCAGGGCCCTCGCCACGGCGACCCTCTGCTGCTCCCCGCCCGACAGCTCGGCCGGCCTGTGCATCATGCGCCCCCCCACGCCGACCTCCTCCAGAAGCGAAGCCGCCCTCTCTTCGATCTCCCCCCTGCGGGCTCCGTGCAGCACGGCGGGCATCATCACGTTCTCTATGGCGTTGAATTCCGGCAGAAGGTAGTGGAACTGGAAAACGAAACCTATATCCCTGTTTCTTATCCTGTTTATCTCTTTTTCGGGGCATTCGCGGGGGTCCCTGCCCCTGATCAGGATCCTTCCGCTGTCGGGGGCGTCGAGGGTCCCGAGAACATGGAGAAGCGTGCTCTTGCCCGCGCCCGATTCGCCGAGCACGGCCACGACCTCCCCCTCCTGCGCAAGGAAATCGAGCCCCTTCAGGACCTCGATCGGCCCCTTGCTTCCCTCGAAGGTCTTCCAGATCGATTCGGCCTTTAAAATATCCATAATCTCCGGCCCCTGTTAAATATAAGCTCCGATTCCCTTATCTGCAAGATACCCCCGCGCGCCGCTCTCACTCAATCGTACTTGATGGCCTCGAGCGGCAGGAGCCTGCACGCCTCCCAGCTCGGGTAGAGGGTGGCGCAGAAGGAGATGATCATCGATGCGGCCGCCACCATGGCTATATCGGCGAATTTCACGAGCACTGGAAGGGTGTTTATGAAATAGACGTCCTTCGGCAGGTCGAGATGGACGAGCGACAGGACGTAACAGACGGCCAGCCCCGTCACCGCGCCGAGCGCGGTCCCTATGGCCCCGATGATCGCACCCTCCACCATGAAAATCGACATTATGCCGCCCGACGAGGCCCCCATCGATCTGAGGATCCCGATCTCGCTCCTTTTCTCCATTATGACCATGGTCAGCATCCCGACGAGGTTGAATGCGGCGATAAGGACTATCAGCGCGAGCAATAGAAACATCAATATCTTTTCGACCTTTATGTAGCTGAAAAGGTTGCTGTTGAGGTCTATCCAGTTGTTCGTGCCCCAGTAAGGCGACTGAAGGCGTTCCACTATCATCTTGTCGACAAGCTCGGCCTTGTATATGTCCCTTATCCTGATCCCGAGGCCCCTGGTCGAAGCCTCGAAATCATAGAAGGTCGCGGCCTCGCGAATGTCAATGTAGGCGAACCTCGAATCGAACTCGAAGACGCCGGTTTTGAAAAATCCTATGACCCTGAATTCCCTCGTCCTCGGTTTTATCGTGCCGAGCTGCATCTCCGCCGGGGCGCTCACCAGGGTGAGTATCTCCCCGTACGATATCTTCAGATCGAGCGCGAGATCCTCTCCGAGCACGATTCCGGGAAGGTCCTCGCCGTCCTCGAATCCCGACGTCTCGAAGGTGGTCACGGGAGGCGAGAAGGAATCGATCACCGTGGAGACCATCATCTCCCTCCCGATGTCGACGCCCTTGACGATCACGCCCTTCGTCTTGACCTTCAGTCCCGATATGAACTCGTAGTACAGGAGCGACTCGCCCCTTATGAAGGGGGCCGTGGCCAGGACCCCGTCGACCTTCCCTATCTCGGCCGATATCGAATCGACCGCGTTCCACGCGGCCTCGTTCCTCGAGAAGGCGAGCACGTGCGTGTTGAACTCGATTATCCGGCTTCGAAGCTCCGCCTCGAAGCCGTTCATCAGGGAGAGAACTATTATCAGTGTCGCGACGCCGACGAGCGTCCCGCCGACTGCTATGAGGGTCACGCGCGAAACGAGGCCGCTCCTGCGCCTGGCGCGAAGGTATCTCAGCGCGATTGCCAGGGAATAGTGCATCCGCCTAATCTTCCTCCCTGCCCTGCTCGGATCGCATCTGCGGGAAAAGTATGACGTCGCGTATCGA
>JALOPX010000146.1 GCA_025453655.1 Candidatus Krumholzibacteriia bacterium | reverse complement strand
AGCTTCTCATGAGTTATGGATTCCTGGTATTCTATGACAGCAGGGATAACCTTGTCTCGCCTTTCAGGGGCGTCTACACCGGTTTTGAGCTTCTGCGCTACTTCAGCATCCACGGGGAAAATCAACAGTACACATTTTATAATTTCATGGGGAATGTCTACGTTCCCTGCGATAAATACGGGACCCTCATAATGGGGATCAGCGTGGACGACAGGGAGGGAGATCTGCCGTCTTATTACAGGATGAAACTGGGGGGCAAGACCGATCTTCGAGGATTCTCCAACAACGATGTCAGCGGGCTTTTCAAGGTTACCGAATCGCTCCAATGGAGAAAAAGGGTCTACGGCCCGGAATTATTCAAACTGCCGGTGATCGGGAAATTCGATTTCGCCGTGAACGCCGTCACCTTCGTCGATAACGGAACGGTCGTCGAGAACCTTCCGGACCTTGATACCGCCCGCTTCTATTCTTCGTGCGGCTTCGGTTTCGAGGTGATCTCTCCGATTCAGAACATCATGCGATTCGAGGCCGCGTTCAGTCAGGGCAGCCCGCCTTCTTTCTATGTAACTTCAAGGACCAGATTCTGATCAGAATACATGCCCGATGGTGTCCCGAATTCATGGGGATATTTTCCCATCACATGAAAATACCGTGTAAGGTATTATAATATATAATGATAAGCCTTCAAATCCATTCCCCGGCTCTTGTTGTTCGGGGAAAAATCCCCGATTTTCCTTCAGGATCCCGCTGTCTCCATCGAAAATCTATAGAAAGAAATTCTTAATAATCCCATGACGCGATTTGTGCGATTTCTCACCATCGAAATAAGATGTTTAAAAACAATGAGTTGACGAGCGCCCCGAATCGCCCTCATCCCCCGGCGACCCGATTCGACCCATAAACAGCCGTTTCCGTTCCTCCTTTTTACCTCAGGGAACGACGGTTGCAGTCTCTGAAGAAGACCGGGGAGACCCCGGGATAGGAACGGATGTCAGAAAACAGGCATTTATATGTTGAAAAGAAATAATATAGCAATTTTACCGGTCCTTTTCGCGGTCTTCCTGGCCGCTGTTCCGGCCGATCTTGAATCGCAGGAAATTCCCCAGTTCCGCTGCCTGGAAAACGGTATTATCGCCAGAATCCATGAGCCCGAGGCGATCATGGATAATATGACGAGGCGCGACGCGGACGGCCGGCTGATATTCGAAGCGCCGGGGGGCGCTTCCTATATCCTGATCGAGGATATTTCCGATCCGGCGATATTCAACAAGGGAGACGGGAGTTTCCACGCCTTTGACCTGGAGCATGTCGCCTCTGCTTTAAGGGAGATCGAGGTAGGCGGCGCTCCGGTGGAGATCGAGGTTGAGATTTACATTCTCCCTCTTCCGAGAAGATTCCTGCTCTCGAGTTCGACGGTCGGCACGACGATCTTCCTCTCTCCCGGGGTTTTCGAGCCGGGATATGAATTGACGGCCTATACCGTGACGCATGAATTCGGTCACTGCGTGCAGGAAAATTACCTGCCCGAGGGGGATGCGGGAAGATGGAACGAGTACATGTCCCTCAGGGACATCCTCGACGAGGATAAGTTCCGCCCGACGGCGGCGCACGCCGACAGGCCGAGGGAGATCTTCGCCGAGGATTTCAGGTTCCTTTTCGGCGGGGAGGCGGCGAGGTACTCGGGAACGATCGAGAATCCCGAACTTCCGCTTCCTACCGAGGTGCGGGGGCTCGATGAGTTCATCGTGTCGCTGGTCTCGACGGTGATCGCCGGAACCGGCGGCTCGACCATGCCGGGTGCCGGAGGAATCCTCGCCCTTTCCAGCTATCCCAACCCGTTCAACCCGGCCACGACGATCCGGGTGGATTTCGAAGAAGGGACAGCCGGGGACGAAGCTGAAATCTCCGTGTACGGCGCGGATGGAAGGCTGGTAAGGCGCCTTTACAGGGGGGGTGTGGCGGGGGACCGGCTCGAAGTGGCGTGGGACGGCAGAAATGACGGCGGTTCACCGGTTGGAAGCGGCGTCTATTTCTATTCCGTGAGACGCGGAGGAATCCTCGGAACAGGCAAGATGATCATGCTCAAGTAAAGGGCCCGCCGAAGACCGCCGCTTCCCGTCTCAGGGCCTTTCTCTCATCCTCAACTGCCCGCACGCGGCGCTGATGTCGTTCCCCTGGCTTCTTCTGACGGTGACGGCAGGCGCCTTTGGAAGCAGGATCCTGATGAATTCCTCCAGCCTTTTCTCGGAGGGTCTCCTGAAAGGGCATCCTTCCCATTCGTTGAACGGGATCAGGTTGATCTTGAACGGCTTCCCGGCCGTCATGGCGGACAGCCTGGCGGCGTCCTCCGGGCTGTCGTTGACATCTTCTATCAGAACGTATTCCAGCGTGGTCCGCGACTTTCTGGCGCGGGCGAATCGCTCGGCGGCCGCGACGGTCTCGTGAAGGCCGCCCGCCCCGGGCATGAGCTCCGAGCGGATTTTTTCGGTCGTCGCGTTGACGGATACTGCGAGGCTGAATTTGAGCGGGGAGGAGGAGATCGCGTCGATCCGGCCGGGGAAGCCGGCCGTGCTCACGGTGACCCTCTTTTCCCTCAGCGCGAACGCGTCTATGTCGTTCACGACGGCGAGGGCCCGGGAGACATTTTCGATATTGAGGAACGGATCGCCCATCCCCATGAAGACGATGTTGAACCTTTGCCCGGCCGGGATGTGATTGGTCCTGAAATAGAGTATCTGGTTCAGTATCTCGTCGGCCCTGAGATCCCTTTCGAATCCGCCCGACCCCGTGCTGCAGAAGGCGCAGCCGAGAGGGCATCCGATCTGGCTCGATATGCAGATCGTGTAATGCCCCTGCGCCTCCATGATTACCGATTCGATCAGGAGGCCGTCGTCCGTCGACAGCAGAAACTTCTGGCTCTTATCCTCGTTCGAGGCTACACTGCGCACTACATCGAGCGAGGTTATGCGAAACATTTCGCTCAGCCTCCCGCGCAGGGGGATTGAAAGGTTCGACATCGATGAGAAGCTTGTCGCCCCTTTCTGGTAGAGCCACTGCATTATCTGCCTTGTCCGGTGGTGTTTTTCATTCATCTCCCTGAGAACGAGGGAGAGCTCGGTGGCGGTCATGTTCTTGATATTGAGTTTTTCCAACAGCGGCTCCTTTTGCGGGAAATGATAAATAAAGCGGACAGGTTATCCAAATCAAAAAAAGACCGGCCGGGATGCATAGACCTGGGCAGCAGCTATTTCAGGCTTCTCGTGGCGGACCCGGAAGGGCTCCGCGGCGAGCCCGGCCCCGTCAGGCTGCACGAAAATCGTAAATACGCCGGATGGGGGGAATTTCTCGGGGAAGGCGGCTGCATACCGGGTCGCGCGATCGACAAGGCGTCAGCCCTTCTGGCGGAACTGGTGGATGATGCGGCCGGCCATGGATGCGGCTCTCCATGGATAGTGGCGACGAATACCCTGCGCCGCGCGGCGAATTCGCCGGCGATAAAATCCGCGCTCGAAGGCCGGGTTTCGATGCCCGTGAGGATTCTGTCGCAGGAAGGCGAAGCGGCGATGAGCCTCAAGGGTGTCGCTTCGCTTTATCCCGGTTCCAGCCTGCTCGTCCTCGCCGATCCGGGCGGCACGAGCACCGAGATAGCATGGGGAAGAAACGGGGTCATGGAGGGGTGCCGCGGATTCGACATCGGGACGCACACGGTGAGGCGCATGATGATGGACCTTTCGCCGCGCCACGCGGGAGACGGACCTCCATGGAGGCTCGAAAGGATAGTGTCTCGGAGGATATCGGATATTTTCACGCAGGGGGCCGATGGCGTCGGAAACGGCCGGCGGGCCCTTTCTGTCTTGCCCGGAAGGGCGGAAAGCCCTAAAATTGTCTTTACGGGAGGAACCGCGGCAAGCCTGTCGATACTGTGGCGGTTCATGAGAAGGATGCGGGCGGAGCTCGCCGGGAAGGATGAGCTTTCCGCAGGCGTCATCGCGCTTATGGAAAAGAGGCTGGGTCTGCTCGCCGCCGCGGGGCGGGAGCGCTGTTTGCCGCTCCCGCCGGAGAGGATCATGCTTTTGCCGGCCGGCATTTTGATCGTGAGATCCGTCGCGGGGCATCTGGAGGCCGATTCGTTCGATATGGCAGGCAGGGACCTCAGGTGGGGTGTAATTCTCTCGGACGGTGTCATACCGGAAGGATACCTTGCAAATGAGTAAACAGGTCTTGATCGTGGATGACGAGGAGAGCATTCGCACCTCCCTCGACAAGCTTCTTTCGTACGAGAAATACAGGACGTTCACGGCCGCGGACGGGGAATCGGCCCTCAGGACGGTGAACGGCGAGAGGCTGGACATAGTCCTGCTCGACATCAAGATGCCGGGGATGGACGGTCTCGAGGTGATCCAGAGGATAAAACAGATACAGCCCGATTTGCCGGTGGTGATAATCTCCGGCCACGGGACCATCTCGACGGCCGTGGAGGCGACCAAACTCGGCGCGTTCGATTTCATAGAAAAACCGATCGATCTGGAGAGGCTTCTGCTTACGATCAGGAACGGGATAAAGCAGGGCGAGTTGTCGCGCCAGAACGTGAGGCTCAGGAAACAGGTCAGCGGCAACACGGAGATCATCGGGAGCCACAAATCGATTCTCGACATCCTGGAGACGATAAAAAGGGTGGCGCCGACAAACGCGCGCGTTCTCATAACGGGCGAGAACGGAACGGGCAAGGAACTGGTCGCGAGGAAGCTGTACGAACTGAGCGGCAGGAGCGAGAACGCGTTTATCGAGGTGAATTGCGCGGCCATACCGGAGGAATTGATCGAAAGCGAACTTTTCGGGCACGAGAAGGGCTCCTTTACGGGGGCCGTTTCCCAGCGTATAGGAAAATTCGAGCTCGCCGACGGGGGCACCCTGTTTCTCGATGAAGTGGGGGACATGAGCCTCTCGGCGCAGGCCAAGGTTCTCAGGGTTCTCCAGGAATCAGTATTCGAGAGGGTGGGGGGAACCGAAACAAAGAAGGTCGACGTGCGCGTGGTGGCGGCTTCCAACAAGAATCTGATAGAGGAGGCTGGGAGGGGGAATTTCAGGGAGGACCTTTTCTACAGGCTCAACGTGGTTCCGGTCGCCATACCTCCGCTCAGGGACAGGCGCAGCGACATCCCGATCCTCGCCGATTTTTTCATGGCAGGCGTCTGCCAGGATCTGGGGATCGCCGTTAAGAGGCTGACCCCCGATGCGCTCTCCATCATGACGGGATATTCATGGCCGGGAAATGTCAGGGAACTGAGAAACCTTATCGAAAGGCTCTGCATTCTCGTTCCGGGCGAAACGATACGCAGGGAGGATATGCCGGTCATGGAACTCTCCCGCGGCGGCGGAAGCGAAAAGGATCCCTTCAGCGCGAGGACCTACCAGGATTTCAAGGACTGCACCGAAAAGGAATTTCTCGTAAGGAAACTACAGGAGAATGGCGGGAATGTCTCCAAGACTGCCAGGGAACTGGGAAT
>JALOPX010000035.1 GCA_025453655.1 Candidatus Krumholzibacteriia bacterium | reverse complement strand
GCACCGCCTTGCGCACCTTCTGGGCCTTTATGTAATAATCGTCGTAATATCCGGAGGAAAGAACGTAAGTGCCGAGAAGGATCCTCCTTTTAACCTCTTCGCCGAATCCCTCCCCCCTCGTCGCCCTGTACATCCCGTCTATCGTCGAACCGCCGGCCCTCGAGCCGTACCTCACGCCGTCGAATCTCGCCAGATTCGATGAGGCCTCCGCGTTGGCGAGTATGTAGTAGCAGGCGATCGAGACGTCCATGTCGGGAAGTTCGACGGTCGTCAGACGCGCACCCGATTCCTCCAGCAATCCGGCGGTCTCGACCATGGAGTCTCTCACGTCCTCATCGAGGCCCGGGCGGTTCATCCCTCCGGGCACGGCAACCTTCAATCCCCCGAGGCCCCGGTCGATTGAATCGAGCATGCCGCCCCCGCCGCCCGGGAGAGATGTGGAATCCATCGGATCGCGCCCCGATATGACGCTCATCACGATCGCGCAATCCGTCACTTCCCGGGTCAGCGGTCCGATCTGATCGAAGCTGCTTGCGAACGCGACCAGGCCGTACCTCGAAACCCGCCCATAGGTCCCCTTCATCCCGACGATGCCGCAAAACGACGCGGGCTGCCGGACCGATCCGCCGGTATCCGAGCCGAGCGCGAAGGGAACCATCCCCGCCGCCACTGCGGCAGCCGAGCCCCCGCTCGAGCCTCCCGGGACACAGTCCGTGTTCCAGGGATTCCTCGTCTTCCCTGTCGCCGAGTTTTCGGTGGAAGAGCCCATGGCGAATTCGTCGAGGTTGGTCTTGCCCATCAGGATCGCCCCCGCGTCGAGGAGCTTTTTAACGGCGGTGGCGTCATAGGGTGGCGTGTATCCGCCAAGTATCCTCGAAGCGCAGGTCGTCGGAATGCCGGACGTGCAGATGTTATCCTTGACCGCGAAGGGCACGCCGTAGAGCGGAAATCCGCCTGGATCGAGTTTTTCCAGTCTGCCGGCGCGTTCCAAAGCCTCATCGCAGCTCATCCCGATAAAAGCGCCGATAGCCGTTTCCTTCGCATTCATCTCGTCGATATACGAACGCACGACATCGACCGGGCCGGCATCCCCTCGCCCGTACATTTCCTGAAGCCCTTGTATCGAATAGGCTGTCAAAGGCTGCGTCACTCTTGTCCCCCGCTTCTACGGCGATCAAGCCCTGTCCCCGTCGATGACCGGCGGAACCCTGAAATGCCCCTTGTGGCTGTCGGGAGCCTGCCCGAGCACGACATCCCTGTCCAGGCAGATCGCCGGAAGGTCCTCTCGCATATCCGCCGCGGAACCTTCAGGGCCCGTCTCGTCCGCCTCTTCGAGAATGACGGCGTTCTGAACCTTCTCTACGAATTCCAATATCCGGGGCATCTCCATTATCAGTTTTTCCCTTGAATACGGATCGATATCGATATTCGCAAGCTCCCCGAGACGCTCGAGTTCCCTGTCCGTGATTTTCATCTGTGCCGCTCCATTTTCCGTCTTAATGCCGACTTATGACCGTTCTGAAGCTATCAGGATTTTGCCCTGTCTGTCAACAATCCTCATCCTCCGCCCTCCGGGTGCCGGCGCAAGCTTCGGCCCATCCGGCCGCACGAATGCCGTGAACAACGGCGGTTGACCTTCCGGCGCCTCCTGTATTAGGATGTCCGCTATCAATTAATACCGGAGGCATCGATGATACACGAGATTCTTTCGCTGTTTCGGCGGTATCGGAAGCCGGATGGCAGGCTTGTTCGTCTTTCTTCCGCCGTTATCGCGTTCATGACGGCTTTTCTTCTTTTTGCCGGTGATGCTCTCACCGACTCGAAACATTACGACCATCCGGAGATAGGAATAATTTTCCGCCTGCAGCCCGATGGAAGCGCCGTCGTCGAGGAGACGCGCGCCTACAGGTTCACTGGGAGCTTTTCCTGGGCGCAATTCGTCAAAGGCACGGAGGGCAAATACGGGAGATACGGAATAGAGTTTACTGACGTGCGGGATGCGGACACCGGAGAGAGCCTCCTTTTCGAACAAAACCCGGGGCCCGGGTCAGAGATCCTGAAATGGCATTACTCCGCGAAG
The DNA here is from genome assembly GCA_025453655.1 of Candidatus Krumholzibacteriia bacterium. Classification (GTDB taxonomy): domain Bacteria; phylum Krumholzibacteriota; class Krumholzibacteriia; order Krumholzibacteriales; family Krumholzibacteriaceae; genus JALOPX01. Next base: position 30,846 of record JALOPX010000035.1, on the reverse strand, counting down.
GATGAAACGAAAAGATTCCTTATCCTTTACAGGATAAACGGAGCCGTTCAGCGGTACGAAGACGCCGCCCAGTTTTACTGGAAGGCCGTCGAGGACGAGCACGAAAAAGCCCTGAAGGTCGGCCTGGAAATAATTCCTCCCGCTCCGGGAGGAGCCTTGTTCAAGGTTTTCGTGCACAGCGACGCGGATCCGGGCACGATCGATATCGCCGAGGACCGTTCCCGCGCGATCGTGAGCCAGGCTTCCGTCGGAAGGAATTCCTGCGTGGAGCTGCGCGTTCTTCTCGATCCGTCGTTATTCCCCGGCGCGGCAATTTCCGGCGCCGAATCGCACGCGAGCCTGCTCGAGGACGAGCGCCTTGCGACCGAGGCTTGGCGGCGGTCCGAAGAGAGACGCGTCGAGCTGGCGTCCCGGAGATCGCGCGGCTTGAAACTCGCCCTTTTGTCCGGGATCGGCCTCCTGGTTGTTTTCGCGATATATTATAAATGGTATTTCGAAAAATACGGGCGCGAGCACCGAGTCGATTACGCAAATATTTATGAGCGCCGCCCGCCGGGCCCCGTCCCCCCTTCCGTCCTTCCGGCGATTATGACGCAACGGGGGGTCCAGATCACCGAGATGTCGAAGAGCTTCACGGCCGCGCTTCTCGATTGCGCGAGGCTCGGGTACCTCGAGATAAGCGAGAAGGAGGAAAAATCCCTTTTTATAAAGAAAAAGGTTCTCAATTACGAACTGACGGACAGGGGAAGATCGCTCCTCGAAGGAAAGGAAATGCCGGGGGGCAGGGGCGACAGGCCCCTGACCAATTTCGAGAAGGACGTTCTGGATGTCGTATTCCGCGAAGCCGGTGACGGCGACTCGGTTTCCGGCACCGGGATAGAAAAATGGGCGGCCGGAACCAGTGGGCGCAAGACGCACTACCTTCTCTTCATGGAGCCTCGCGCCGACGAACTGCGGAAGGGCTTCGAAAAGGACAATTTCCAGATCGACGATCCGGTCAGCGAGAGGGCGAGGAAAAGATTTATACTTGTTTCCTTCGTGTCGGCGGCGCTTGCCTCGACTATTTTATTTTCGGTCTCACGGCATCCGTTGTCGATCGTGTTCGGCGGGCTGATATTGATCGGCGGGCTGATTCTTTCCCTGCCTCTCGCCCGGCGTACCCGCGAGGCCTGCCTAGAACACAAACGATGGACGGCATTCGCTAAATTCATGAGCGATTTCTCCGCCATGAAGGAGGCCGGGGCCTCCCTCCTTCCCATGTGGGAGGAGTACCTTGTTTATGCGGCGGCTTTGGGGGTGGCGGACAAGCTGCTCTCGAACCTGAAGCTGTACGCAAGGGAATACGGCACGCCCATCCCTGCGCCCCTGTGGTTTCATCCCCTCGGCGCGGCGGGTGCAGGCGCGCTGAACGCCGGCGCGATCGATTCGATCGAATCGTTGAACCGCTCGATAAGCAATCTCCAGAGCCTTTCGAGCGCCCTCTCGACCTCCAGCTCCACCGGAGGCGGATTCAGCGGAGGGGGAAGCGGCGGAGGCGGGGGGGGCGGAGGATCCAGCGGCGCGGGCTAGGGCCCGGAATCGGCATGCGGGCCCCGGCGTGCCGGCATCATCAGCAGGAAGGCGGCCGTCCATGAACTATTCGGGAATATTTCTTCTGATCGCGGCACTGGCATTCCCGCTCTGGTGCGCAATCGCCTATAACCGTTTCGTGGCGATGCGCAACAGGTGCGTCAACGCGCGATCGCAGGTGGACGTGGAGTTGAAGATGAGGCACGATGTCGTTCCGCGCCTCGCCGAACTGGTGCGCGGATATGCAGCGCATGAAAAAAGGACACTGGAATCCCTGGCCCTGACGCGAGCCGCGGCGGTGCGCGCCGATTCGATCCACGAAAGGATCGCTTCTGAAAACGCCCTTTCCTCCTCGATCTCCTCACTGTTCGCGGTCGCCGAGGGATACCCGGAGCTCAGGGCCGACGATAATTTCCTCAGGCTTCAGGACGAGCTGGCGGCGTTGGAGGACAGGATAAGGTTTTCACGGCAGTTCTATAACGACACGGTCATGCGCTATAACACGCTGATAAATCTTTTCCCGAACAGCCTGGCGGCCGGGATGCTTCGCTTCAGGGAGGAGCCCTTCTTCGAGTTCGAATCGGGGATCCGGGGCGAAACGGCCCGCCCGGACGAACGGCCGCCCCGTTAGACGGCGGCCGCCCCTTCCCCGATTACTTTCTTGCCGTAACACGCCTCCGTTTATATATTGATTCGACACCCACCCGGACCCTTACCAGGCGCTTCCTGTCGCAGTGGAGGTTGTATATGCGCGGAATCCTTCGTCCCGTGCCCTTCGTATTTCCAGCGTTGATCGTGTTTCTCTCCGCCGGTTCCATCGGCGCTTCTCCGCTCGGCGGGACGGAAGGCTTTCCCGTTCTCAAAGGCGAATATCTGGGGCAGCCGTTGCCCGCGGCCGAACCGGAACTGTTCGCGCCCGGGATCGTATCGACCGGCATGTTCACCCGTGATATCGCCATGACCCCCGATGGAAGGGAGATCTACTTCACGGCAGTGCTCGGAAGGTACAGGGTCACCCAGATTCTATTCACCAGGTGCGTCGACGGCAGATGGACCGAGCCCGAGATAGCCCCCTTCTCCGGAAATCCCGATTACATGGACGCTGAACCCTTCATCACCCCTGACGGCCGGAGGCTCCTTTTCCTCTCCACGAGGCCCGACTCGGCCGGCGGAATCCCCGAAGGAGACCAGGAAATATGGGTGGTCGACAGATCCGGGGAAGGCTGGAGCGAACCATACGACCTCGGGGCGCCGGTCAACACGAGAGATCCTGAATTCTTCCCGTCCGTCACGAACGACGGAACGATCTATTTCACGAGGTCGGAGGGCAGAAACAACTATATCTTCAGGTCGCGGATGGTTGACGGCAGGTTGTCAGAACCGGTGAAACTGCCTCCCCAGGTCAACTCGACCGGCATGCAGTACAACGCCTTCATCTCTCCCGACGAGAGCTACCTGATATTTTCCGCCGTCGGCAGGGAGGACTGCCTGGGCGGCGACGATTATTACGTCTGTTTCAGGGATTCCGCCGACTCATGGACCGAGCCGATCAATCTCGGCGCGAAGGTAAATACTCCGGACGCGAACGAGCACTCGTCCTACGTGTCTCCGGACGGGAAATACTTCTTTTTCATGTCGGCGAGGATCAGCGATAAATTCGGCCTCGGGAACGGGAGACTCACCCGCGGTCTGATGTTGAAGATGCACAGCGAGCCGGCGGGCGGATTGCCCGGAATCTACTGGATGGACGCCTCGTTCATCGAAGGCTTGAAACCATGACGGAGGGCCCGGCTCGCAGGGCATCCGCATATCATGAGCCGCGTGGCCGGAGCGCGGACGGTCTTACCTGAAGGTGAAGGGCGCGTAGCTTGCGAGGAATTTTTTCGTGCCGTAACCGGTGAAATTGACCGAGACCTTCATGGCGGTGCCGGTCCCTTCAACGGCTTTGATTGTTCCTTCTCCGTACGACGGGTGAAACACCGCAGCCCCGACCCTGAACCGGCTGTCCCTCCTTGCCGCCGTCTCGTCATGATCGGCGGGGCAGTCCGCGTCATCCATAATGCGGTCCATTTCTTTCTTGTCCACGGTCTGCGATCTCCCCGAGACAAGGCAGCACCTGTCCGGAATCTCCCCGAGAAAACGGGAGGGGTGGTTGCCCGTCCAGTTTCCGAACTGCATTCTGCTCGACGCGCAGAGCAGAAACAGCTTCTCCTTCGCCCGGGTCATCCCGACGTAAAAAAGCCTTCGTTCCTCCTCCATCTCCTGATCGCTGTCGAACGAGGAATAATGCGGAAGAATGCCCTCCTCCAGCCCCGTTATGAAGATTGCGCGGAATTCGAGGCCCTTGGAATTATGAAGCGTCATCAGCGCCACCTTCTCCTCGCCCTTCAGCGAGTCCACGTCGCTTATCAGGGAGATCTCCTCCAGGAATGCGGCAAGGGAGGGATCCTCAGAATAAGCCGAGAACCTTTTCGTCTCGTTGAGGAGTTCCTCGACGTTTTCCGATCGGACCTGTTCAGTGGCCGGATCCTCGGCCAGATAATTCCTGTATGAAATCATGTCGATCACCGAGGAAAGAACCTCGTAAGCAGTCTCCTTCATGGCCTTCAGCTGGAGCGCGGCTATAAGCTTCGAAAATGATTCGATCCTTTCCCTGTTGGAAGGGGTGAATTCGTCCATGAATCCGGGCTGCCTTACGGCGGAGAGAAGGTTCTTTTCCCCGGCCGTGCTTTCAAGCTTCTCCAGGGTCATCTTCCCGATTCCCCTGCGGGGCACGTTTATCACCCTTCTGAAGTTGACGTCGTCGTCCGGGTTGTTGACGAGCTTCAGATATCCGAGAAGATCCTTGATCTCCTTGCGTTCGTAGAATCTGACCCCTCCGATGATCTGGTACGGCAGCCCTCCCCTCATCATGGCCGTTTCGAGGGCCCTCGACTGCGCGTGCGTCCTGTACAGCACCGCTATCTCGTTCCTCCCGTAACCGCCCCTCAGCAGCGACATTATCGCGTCCCTCACGGACGATGCCTCGCCGCCGTCGTCTTCGCAATAATACAGCCTGATCGGATCGCCGGCTTCCTTTCTGGTCCAGAGCCTCTTTCCCTTCCTTCCTATGTTGTTGACGATCAGGGCATTCGAAGCTTCCAGAATATTCCCCGTCGACCTGTAATTTTCCTCCAGCCTTATGATCACCGTGTTTTCGTACAGCCTGTCGAAATGAAGGATGTTCTCTATCGCGGCTCCCCGCCACCCGTAAATCGCCTGATCCTCGTCGCCCACGACGAAAAGGTTCCCGTGCATTGATGCGAGCATGTCTATCATTACCATCTGTATCGTATTCGTGTCCTGGAATTCGTCCACAAGGACGTACTTGAACTGCCGCGCGTATCTTTCCTTGATCCTGTGATTCACCGTGAACAGCTCGACCACCCTGGTGATGAGATCGTCGAAGTCGAAGGCGTTGCATTTTTTCAATTCCCGGCAATATCTACCGTAGACGTCGGCCTGCAGTTCCTCCACCGCGTCCATGGCCTTTTCCAGCGCTTCCTCGGGCGTAACCAGCGCGTTCTTCCACCTTGAAATCCTGTTCCTGAGAATGGAGGGCGGGTACTCGTCCAGCTTCCACCCCTTTTTCTTTACGATGTCCTTGATGAGATTCAGCGAGTCATCCTCGTCGTATATCGCGAAATTGTTGTTGAACCCGATGCTTTTGGCCTCGCGTCGGAGGATTTTCAGCCCGGTCGAATGGAACGTTCCGACCCAGAACGGAGGTGATTGCGTCCCGATCGATTTTCCGACCCTGGCCCGCATCTCCGCGGCGGCCTTGTTCGTGAAAGTGAAGGCGAGTATTCTCTCCGTGGAGATCTTCTTTTCCCTGATTAAAAAGGCGATTCTCTCCGTAAGCACCCTTGTCTTTCCGCTTCCCGCCCCAGCGAGGACAAGGTAACGGCCTTCGGTGGCGCGGACCGCTTCACTCTGCTGCGGATTGAGTTCAATGCTCATTTCAAGCCGGTCCCCGACCGTCATTCTCAAGGATTTGCGGCCGCAAGAAGATCGTCAGAATTGCGGCCCCAGATAGAAATGAAATACCGGCTCGCCAGTGTATTGGAAATCGGTCGGCCAGGCAAGCTGGAAATTCATTATGAGGAATCCTAGTCTCATGTAGAAACCGACGCCGAAATCGTTGTAAAAATCCATATCGTTGATTACAACCGGTTCAACGCCGTCCGGGAGAGGTTCTATATGCATCCCATCCCCCCAAACGGATCCGGAATCCAGGAACAGCGTCCCGCCGATGTTCGTTATTCCCCATCGGCCCGGCCATCCGAAGATGATGGCGTCCACCAGGGGATACCTGTACTCGAGGTTGAACAGCATCATCTTCGATCCCTGAAACTGCAGGTATTCGTATCCCCGCATCGTGAGGGGGCCCCCGAGGAAGAAATATCGCCTGTCGGGGCCCTCGCTAGCGCTCGCGACGCCTCTGAAAGCGAGATAATTCCTGTAGAAAAGCGGGAGATACTTTCTGTAGTCGACGAACGAAGTCGTTCGGGACACGTCATCCCCCCCGATCGACAGCGCCCTGGAGAAACTCAGCATCCATCTCGATCCTATGACGGGGCCGAAACTCCCGTAATACGCCGAATCGTGGACCAGGGAAAAGGTCGGCTGAAGAAGCCTGCGAGTGGAAACCTCGCCCTCTGTCGTAAAGTAACCGAAATATGGATCCTCCTCTTCCCAGACGAGGAATTGGCGTTCGCTCATATACGCCTGCAGCTCCATTTCAGCCCTTGTGAAAGTTGAGAAAGGATAACTCGCGTTTCCGTACAAACCGTAATTTCTTTCCGAGAAATACCTGTAATCGGTAAAGGTCTCCCCGATGGACGAGAACCTCGAATTCATGTAGTTCTTGAACTGAAACACTCCGGCCGAATAATCGATCCTTTTCCTGACATAATAATAAGAGAGCATCAGGTCGCTGTCCTCCAGCGATCCGTAAAGGCTGAAAGCGAAAAACAGGCGGTGATCGCCGAGAAGATCGCTGAAAGCGATCTGATTGGCCAGCCCGAATCCGAAACCGGTGGAGAAGAAAAGCCCCATCCCGTTACCCACGTAATCGGGGGAAAACCTCAATTTATAAGGCCTGATCGTCCCTATCTTCTCCCTGAAACGGTCCCTGATGATTTCGAGGGAGTCCGGATGCACCTCCTCCCTCGCGTCCTCATCGACCACCACGTCCGGGGTTTCAGCCGGAAGTTTCGATTTCGAATCGGGCAGCGACCCTTCCGACGGCACCCCACCGGTTCTTTCCACACCGATCCTGCCCGAAGCGTCAACCGTGCCTTCTTCTCCGGATTCAGCGCCGGGCGCCTCCATGTTCATCGAAAACGCCGCGTCGTCCTTCCCTGAAGCCATGTCATCCGCCGGTTTTTCCTCCGGAATAAGGCCGAAGGAAGGCCAATCCACTCCCGGGCTTTCGGATAACATGGGGCTGCCCGTCGAATATGAAGTCCTGGATTTTTCCAGGAAATTATCCATGATGAAAAGATCGTACCCCGCGGTGTTGAAGGCGGAAAATACGAGCCTGTCCCTTTCCTCCGAAATAGACGGGTTGAATATTCCACCGAGAATATCGGTGAATCTGTAGTAGCTCCCCACCGCGAGGCTCCCGCGGTAAAGGTTCCTGATTCCGGTTTCGTCGGATGTGAAGAGAATCTCATCGCCGCCCGCGAGCACCATCCCCGATTCGTCATCGCCGGTCGTGGAGATCAGAAGTTTCTTTTCGCCGGAATCCAGATCGATGCTCCAGATATCTCCCTTGACCTCGAGAAGGTTGCCCGCCTCGCCGAAATCGATATTTTCCATCCTGCTTTGGCCTTCCCCGGCTGCGACGAATGCCGGCTGCAAGGCGTTTTGCGGATATCTGGAATAGACGATCCTGCCTCCGTCCGGGAACCACGAGGGATATTTCTCGTCGTCTATATCATCGGTGACCCTCGACAGCGCCCTGCGATCCATGTCATAGACGTAGAGATCGGTACGGCCACGTGTCGTGCCGACGAGCGCAATCCTGTCCCCTCGCGGAGACCACGCGGGATTGAAGAAGAAGTCGAGCTGCAGATTTATCTTCTCGATTATTTCTCCACCGGGGATGCTCATGACGAACAACCTGTCATACCCGTCGGATTTGGCGACAAAGGCGATCCTGTCCCCTTCCGGGCTCCAGGTGAGGCTTGATTTCATGGTTCGGATGTATTCGAACTCCCCGGAGGTGGAACCGACGAGGAGTTCCTTTTCGATCTGCCCCGTCAGCGCGTTCATCAGGTAGATCCCCTCCAGCCCGCCGCGGTCGGAATAGTAAACCAGGCGCTCTCCATCGGGGGAAAAGACCGGTTTCGAGTTCATATAATGATGTTTTCGGACGTGGTCGGTCAGCCTTCTCGCGTAATATTCCGGCTCCCTTTTTTCCGCGTACACCGGCCAGTACTTCTTTCGCAGGCTTTTTTTCCATTCATTCGTCAAATCCTCCGTGGACAGGCCGGCGCAGCTGTGAAGGGCCGACTCCAGGGATCTTTGAAACCGGAGCTGGTCCATCACTTCGATCAGTTTGTCCTTGCCGTAATTCGCCACCAGGTAGTCGACGGCCGACTGCCCCGCCTTGTAGTTCATGTACCCGCCCGCGTAATTGAGGTCGTAAGGCAGATAATCGAACACCGTGGCGTCGCGCATGAACATCTCTGATTCGTCGTCCATCCCGCCTATCGAGAAATACTCCGCTATCCCCTCGGAGAACCACAGGGGTATGTTGAACAGGAGGTTTCTCGAAAATACCGACCTGAGCAGGTTCCCGTAGATTATATCGAACTGGAAGATGTGGACGAGCTCATGGATCGCGGTATGGCTGAAATCGACGTTGGACCCGCTGAAGTGGAGCACCATCCTTCGCCTGCTGGGCTCCGCGAAGGCCTGGACCCCCTCCGGGAGAAGCTGCCAGGTGGTGTTCGTCTGCTGGAAATCCGAATGGGTCGCGTACAGTATGACCGGGATTCTCCATTTGACGGAGTGATTGAAATCCCCGGACAGCTTCAGGTACCCATACTCCAGTATCACCGCCGTCCTGGCGGCCAGATCGTCGTTTTCTCCGTTGAAATGCAGGTCAAAATGCGGCGTCGTGAGCACGCGCCAGGTGAAATCCTTGTACTGAACCTTGTTTTTCCCGAACCACCAGGCCTGAGCGCCGCAATCGGCTGAAGTCAGAAGGGAGACGAATACTACAGCGAGCGCGGTGCGAACTGTTCTAGACAGACATCCAGCGTTCATCGTCCTCCTGCTCCCGGATTGCGCCCATTCACACTTGAAGATCGTTATTCATACCCGGAACATCAAGTGCAAACGTCAGAATTCCCATCTTAATTTCAGATCGACGTTGTATTCGTCGCTGCTCCTGCGGCTGCCACCCTGAATCAGCTTTTCAGAGTACATGATTACCTCGGAGCGTATCTGGAACAGCCTGCTTATCCTGTATTCCACCTCGAAATGGCGCGCCGTGGAAATCGACAGGCCCTGCTTGTATTTCACGTAAAGGCCTTCGGAAAGGTATTTTCCGATCGCCACGACCGTCCCCCTGGAATCGGCGCCGGTTTCGTCGTCCCCGGAGGCGCTGGATGTCTCCAGTTCTATCGTTATCCCCTGCATCTGCGAGTTGAGCATCCTCTCGAAGTAGTTGGCGGCCAGGTTCTGGGCGGTATTCATGGCGTCCCAGCTCGTGCCTTCACCGGCGTCGGTGCCGACCACGCCGCCACCGAGCATCTTCCATATGTCGGTTTCGCTGTAACCGGCGTCCTCATGACTCAGCGACAAGACCGGCTCTATATCGTCCTGGTGCCATGACAAGGTCAGATATATCTTTCTTCCCTCCGGGTCCAGAGTCTCGGCCTCGATGTCCACGACCGGCCTGATCCCTTCCGCGCGCACGAACTCGAATTTGCCGTCCGTGACCTTGAACTTGTTGTTATAAACGGTGTACCAGCCTCGGATCAGATCCAGGCTGCCGCGAAGATAGGTTCCCCTCTGGTCGTGGTGAATGGTCACGTTTCCCTGCATCTCCACGTTCGCGTCCGGAGTCTTTATCCACGTGTTTCCGCCGGCTTCGAGCTCTATTTCGGCAAGCCAGCCGGGCGTTTCCTGAGCCCCGGTTCCCCCGCCCGAGCCGAGCTCTCCCATGTCGAAATATACCTCGGCCCGGTTGACGTCCAGTTTTCCCGTTATCGAAGGCACGCTCCTGCCGCCGATTGAACGCGTCCCGACGGCAAGGTTTCCCGTGACGATCGCCATGACGTCCGGTATGCTCGCCACCAGCATCCTGTCGAGGGCGGCTTTCAGATCGTACCTGCGGGGTTTCCATCCATCCATGGTTATCCCGCCCTTTATGCTGAATTTGCCGTCCTTTCCCTCGCTTCCCCTGAGCTCGGTCACCGTTATCATCGTATCTTCCAGTTGTATCGAGGCCTGCACCCCGCGGTATCTCTCTTCCATCCCCGAGAAACGGAACCCGGCGTCGACCAGTTTCAACTCTCCGAGGATGTCCGGATCGTTCAGCGTTCCGCTCATCCTGAATCCGGCCGAATACCTTCCTGCCGCCTCCGCGAGGTGTTCCGTGACGTTCGTGACATTCGACAGGTCTCCGTCCGATATCCGGAATTCGAAATCGAACGGCTTGTCCCTGTCGATCGAATAGAGAAATCTCTCATTCCTGAGTGGAATCCTTCCGCTGAACGATCCCGAATCAAGCTGAGATATGCCCGCGTAACCTTCGACATTCATTCCCGCGGAGCCTATGCTCGCATCGAGGGCAAGCTTTGGAAGGTTGATATAGGCGGTTCTAAGATCCATTATCGTTCCATTCATCCCTATCGCCGGATGAACGATGGAATCTGCGACCGTGATGATTCCGGTGAAATATCCTTCGGCAAGGCCGGCACGGCGCGCCATCGAGAAAAACGGTTTCAGCGACAATTCCCCGCACTCCGCCCGAAGGTCCGCGGTAATGCCCGCCATGGAAACTTCTTTTCCGCGAAGCCAGCCGTAAATGTCAGCCCCCTTCATGCTTCCCCCGATATTTATCCGTCCCTGCGGATAATTCACGGCCAGGGTGTCTATGAAGATTACCGCGTCGCGGTAATCCGCTGCTATCTTCACTGAATCGAACATCAGGCTGTCGAAACTCCCGGAACTTGCGGACATCTCCAGCGCGATGTCCGGTTTCTCCAGATTTCCGCCGCATGATATCGAACCCTTCACGCGCCCCGTCATCGGCTCGCGCACGAGTCCCGACGAATTGAGCAGCGAAAGCCCCATCCTGTCGAATTTCAACCCGCCTTCTATCGATTCGTTCGGCCTGTCGACGATACAATCCAGGTAAAGGGCCCCGAGCCTGGAATGAAGCTGCAGATCCCTGAATACCAGCTTCCCGTCTCCCGCGATCTCGATCATGGATTCGCCGCTGCCGACCCACTTTTCGCCCAGTGTTTCGAGAACAAGATCAGCCACCCTCACCTTTACGTTCTCCGGAGTCCCGGAGACTTCCATCCCCATTTCGGCCGTGATATTCTCCCTGCCGAGATAAAGACGTTTTATCCTCGTCACGCCGTCGATGAATTCCAGGGAAAGATCCATCTCCGAAAATCCGGCGGAACCGATATTGCAACTGTCGCCGTGCATTTCCATGAAGAACTCGAATCCGCCGTTTTTCCTGAGTATGAGATTGATGTCGCCTCCCGGCACATCGGCCATCTTATACCTGAAATCGGCGCATCTTCCGCTGGCTATCATCTCCCAGTCTTCAAGGTCGCCCTCCCAGACCCCGGCGATATCGAGATCCGCCCTGTAATCATTAATTTTGAAATAGTTGAAAAGGGTATCCTCGCGCGAACAGACAAGATCGGCGAATATCCTGATCGCGCCCGACGCGTCGATATTCCCGTACGCCTCCACCTTGTGCGAGGGCGATTCGAAATACAATCTGTCGAATTCGAGCGTTCCCTCGCTGTAAGTGCCGCCGATCACTCCGGCTTCGAACGGGAATTTCATCAGATGCCCGCGCGACAGGTCGAGATCATATTCCAGGACTTTCGTTTTCGAACTGTACCCGAGCCTGACGAGGCCGTCGAAAAGGGTCTCCGGCATCGTCTTTCCCCTGACGAATCCGGCGGAAAGATCGAGTTCCTCGACCGCGGCCTCCAGATCCATCAGCGTTTCCTCTCCCATGAGGATGCGCGCGTGGCCGTCGACGGAGGCTCCGTTGAATCTTCCCCATCCATGAACGAGTCTCAATTCCGGCTTGATCCATTCCATCTCCAGGTTGAAACCGTCGAGCGCGTATCCGGAAAAGGTCCCGTCGACGACGCCGTTTATCCGCAAAGCGCCGGGGATCCCCCTGAGGTCAAAAGTTCCCTTCATCTCGCCGAAGTACGGGTTTTCCATTCCGAGGGCCCTCGTTATCTCCTCGATATCCAGCGGGGCTGCATCCACGTTCAGATCCATGTAAATCGAATCGGGATCGAACATCCCGTTGATCGTCAACGAGGATTTCTCGAGCTCCATAAAAAGATCCTTCAGACGCAGGCTGTTTTCGCTCCACGCTCTCTCATCCCCTCCCGCGGGGGCCGAACCGATACGCGTGATATCCCCTCGAAGCCGCCTGAAGACGATCTTCCTTCCGATAATCTCGCCTCTTCCCGAGGTCAGGGACAACTGCAAACGCCCGTTGTCCGAATGGATCGCCCCCGTCAGGTCGATTTCCCTTATCGCTTCCGCCTTGCCGGCGCTTTGATAGATTACCTGGCCGTTCATGACCTTGAAATTCCCTATCTCGAAGGAATTGGAGGTTCCCTCCCCCTTTTGCCCCGTGAAGGGAATGATATTCGTCCCCGAGGAATCCGGTTTTATCCAGACGTGCGGCGTGTCCAGCTCGAGGTCCATTATCGCCGGCCTTCCGCTGAAAAGAGATCTGAAATCGTATCTGCAGCCGAGTCTTTCGATTCGTACGACGTCGAACGAGTAATCCGGACCGTTATACATCATCCTGATGTTTTCCATCTCGATGCGGCTAAGCGGATTGCCGGAAATCTTCTCGATCCTTATCGAAAATCGCGTGCCGTCGAAGAAATACTGGGAGAATATCCTGCCGCTCCAGGAGGCAAAGAAATCCGTGTGAAACACCAGAATGAGAATGATGGTAATCGCCAGCATGAGGCCCGCCACGAGGGACACCCAGGATGCGATCTTCGTTCTCAACAATCTCTTCGCCGTCACTGCCACTCTCCGGGATCAGAATATCTGCCCGAGGCTGATATGGATCCTGTATCCATAATCATCTTCGGGCGTCCTAACGATCGGAAAACCGAAATCGGCCCTTATCGGGCCGACCGGGGTATAGTATCTCAGCCCGAACCCGGCGCTGAACCTGTAATCTGCGGCGGTAACATCGTCCTTATCTATGAACATTCTGAATCTTTCCATTGTGATTTCCTTGAAACTCTCCCAGGAATTGCCTCCGTCCAGAAACAGCACCGCGCCCAGATTATATTTGCCGAGCCATGGCAGCGGGAAACGGAGTTCGGCATTCGTAAGAAGCATTACGTCGCCTCCCTTCGGCTCCCCATCCGTGCCTTCAGGGCCGAGCGAGTTTTCCAGGTACCCCCTCACCGAGTTTCCCCCTCCGACGAAGAACCTGCTCTCGATCGGCAATCCCGACTCCCGGCTCTCGCCGAACGCGCGGGCGTACCCCACTCTTATCCTGTACGCGAAAACCGCCTCCCTGGCATACAGCTCGTATTTCTGATAGGATGGAATCAGTGAGAAGTAGTGATCCTCCCCTCCCAGCACCCCCCCCGCGAAACGCGATTCCATGCCCACGTAGCTTCCCCGCTTCGGGCTGAAATAGAAATCGCGGGTGTCCCTTCTGAAAGTGAGATCGATGGATCGTCTTCGCGATTTCGCCTTCTCGTCGATGACTTCCTTTCTCCTGATCGTCTCGAAGAAATAACCCACGAGAAGCGAAGTCTGCCTCGAAAACCTGCGTGATACGGTGCCGTTGTAACTGACCGCTTCGATAACAGCCGGCTCGACTGTTGCGTCCCGTTCGTACGAAGCCCCCAGCGAAAACGTGTTCCACGTGGAGAATACGTGCGGGAAGTGGAGTTCCCCCTGGTACCTGATGTACTTGTTCTCCAGATCCATCTTCGAAAACGAATACTCGTTATCCTTGAAAAGGCTGAAAGCGAAGTCGGTTTTTATTTTCAGGGCGTAGCCTCTACCGAGGAGGTTCCTCTGCCCCCATTCGGCGAAGACCCTGTTGGCGTGAACGTTGCCGGCGCCGAGGCCGGTTTCGAAATAGCCCATTTTCCTCTCGCGGACCTGAAGATGCAGATCGACTCTTCCGCTGAGCGCGTCGAGCCCCTTCGGCTCTATTTCCACCGAGCTGAAACAACCCGTGTCATAGAGGTTCTGTTTGCTGGCGACCACCTTCCCTAGGTTGAAATATTCGCCTTTGTGAATCCTGAGCTCGCGCATGATCAGGGCTTCACTGACCTTGCTGTTGCCCCTGACTATGATGCTGTCTATTTTTATCGGGTTCCCCGGCTCGAATTTCCATGACACGTCCACGTCGGTCGAGTCCACCGTCACGCCGGGGGAAACCATCGCCCCCAGATACCCTTTTTCGAAGAATTTCCCGAACAGCGCGTACCGGTCCACTTCGACCAGGTTGGGATTGAAGGGCCGCCCTTCCGTCAACTGAAGGTCTTTCCTGAGTTCGGCGGGTTTCATAAGTGCCGTCGAATCGAACGCAAGGCTCCTGACTACTGTCTGAGGCCCCTCGTTGATCATGATCCTGATCGTGACATTGTTGTGCTTCTGGTCCCTTTCCAGGGCGTCTATCGACACCTGAGCCTCAAAATAGCCGTTCCTGTTGTACAGGGACCTTATCGATTCGATGTCCCTCCGCAGGATATCCCTTCTGTACCGCGGTTTCCCGAAGAGTTTCAGGAATCCGGGCTCCTTCGTGCGCATCCTCTTTTTAAGAACCTTGTCGTCGAAGCTCCTGTTCCCGAGAATTATTATCTTTTTGACGACGGGAAGCTCCTCGCCGAAATCAACCGCCTTCACCCTTCCCGTTCCGATCGACAGGGCGATGGCAAGCGCCGTCACGATCGCATATTTCGGCATCAGGAAAGGTCTTCTTTTCAGCATTACATTTGACATCTCATTCATCTGGTTGTAAGTTCGTTCAGTCGGCGATTGAGAAACCACCTTCAAGCTGAACGCCGCTCCCGGTTGAAAGGTCCGGCTCGCCCATGATCAGCAGGAAACCAGATCTCTCCCGTCTCGCAACTTCCGTAAGGGATCTTATCCTTATCGCCGCGCTTGCGATTATTCTTCCAAGTTGCGGAGAATCCTCCCGTCCCGTATACGAATCGGGCGGCCCCCTGTCGCCGGACGAACGCTATATAGTCCAACTCTATGTGAAAATAAACGATCTGGAGAAAAATCTCCAAGACAATCCTTCGGACAGCCTAAAATTAAGGGCTGAATTCCGCGCCGGCGTCGACAGCGCGCGGGTGGTCAGAATCCTCGGCGAACTGGAAAAGAAGCCGGAAAGGTGGTTTTCCGTCTACTCCAGGATAAACGAACTGCTCGGACACGAGAAATAGCCTGCTACCTGAACAGGTTGAAAAGGTCCAGGAACAGTATCCCGGCCATAAGCGCTACAAGGAGGATGAATCCCGCCTGCATCATTATGTTCTGCAGTTTCGCCCCCGGCTTTATCCCGGTCACCGCTTCAAAGAGAAACAGCACGAAATGCCCCCCATCGAACGGAAGTATCGGCAGCAGGTTGAAGATCGCGAGATTCATCGAGAAGAATGCAAGGAAATTTATCAGGTAGCTGAATCCCCATCTGGCCATGTCTCCGGCCATGACGCCGACCCTGATCGGCCCGCCGACCGCCCTTACCGTGGCTTTTCCGGTTACGAGCTTTCCGAGAAAATCCATTATGGCCTCGAAAAGGTTGTAAAAGGCCCTCGATCCGTAGACAACGGCCTTTCCGAACGATACCCCGACCTTCTCGTAATATTCTCCTATCCCGATCGCCCCCACCTTCACAACGTCCAGTTTCTCCCCTTCCGAGGGGGCGTCCATCGAAACAGGGCTGATAACGGCCGACTGGACCTTCCCGTCCTGCTCCCAGGTGAATTTCATCGGGATGCCGTTCCTGGCGTAAATCTTCTCGGCGACTTCCAGATATGTGTAAACGGTCGTGTCGTTGATGGCCGCGATTCTCGCTCCGCTGCGTATCCCGGCCTTGTACGCGGGACTGTCCTTCTTGACATCGCCGATCCTCGCGGGCGAAGCCGAATGAATGCCGAGCACGAGCCGCCCGGCCTCCTCGTTCCACCGCGGAGTCATGGAAACCCCCAGGGTGTCCCCGTTTCTCAGAACCTTGAAGGTCGCACTCACGTTTTCCTCATAGGTCACCATATCGCTTATCAGGGAGCCCCCCTCAAGTTCCCTGCCGTTGATCTCCAGTATGACGTCCCCCCGCTCCAGGCCGGCTTCCTGGGCCGGCGAGCCGTCAACCACGCTGCTGATCACGTTATCCGAATCCCTGACGAATATCCCCTGGATCCAGATGCTTAGGATGTACAGCACAAGCGCGAGCAAAGCGTTGGGATTTGGGCTTCCGAAACGTTCCCGTTCGTTTTGCCGTCTCCCGAATCGTCCGTCTCGTTCTCCCCGGCGAACTTGACGTAGCCGCCGAAAGGCAGGGCAGAAATCGCGTATTCGGTCTCGCCGAAGCGCAGTTTCAGCAGTTTCGGGCCGAAACCTATCGAAAACGTGATCACATATATCCCGTTCATCTTCGCCACCAGGAAGTGACCCAGCTCATGTACTATAATGACCACGCTCAGAACGAACAGGAAAGCGACGATGGTAAGCAGCATAAATCCTCCATTACATCCGGATTGATCAGCCGTGCCTGGCCCTCAGGAATTCCCTTGTCCGCCTGTCCGCATCCATCACATCCTCCACGCAACGCGGATCGCGGCATTCATGCGCCCCGAGAGCCTCCTCTATCCAGTCGGTAATTTCCAGGAACCCTATCCTTCCAGAAAGAAATGCCGATACGGCCTCCTCGTCGGCCGCGTTAAGGACGGCGGGGGCGGTTCCTCCCGCCCTCGCGGCCGCCATGGCCAGCCCGAAGGCAGGGAATTTCCCCTCGTCGAGAGGAATGAAATCGAGCCTTCCGATATCCTCGATCCTGAGATTTTCCCACGGGAATTCCCTGATCTCCGGATGATACATCGAGCTCATCAGCGGGAGCTTCATGTCGGCCGGCCCTAAATGTGCAAGAAATGAACCATCCCGCATCCGCACGAGCGAATGCACGATCGATTGCGGATGTATGACGACCTTTATCGAATCGAGCCCGAAGCCGAAAAGCCAGTGAGCCTCTATGACCTCCATGCCCTTGTTGAGAAGGTTGGCGCTGTCGATCGTCACCTTCCTGCCCATCCTCCACGTGGGATGATTCAACGCCTCTTCGACTGTGACCTTTTCCAGTTCCCGCCGATCCCTGTTGAAAAACGGACCTCCGGATGCGGTCAAAACCAGCTCTATCGTATCGGCCCTGTTGCCGCAAAGGCACCTGGAAAGGGAAAAGTGCTCGCTGTCCACCGGAATGATCATATCCGGGCGGTCCCGGACGATTTCCATGACGATCCTGCCGCCCGACACGAGGGTTTCCTTGTTCGCGAGGGCCACGGCGCATCCGGCCTCGAGCGCCGTCACCGTCGGCCCGAGCCCTGCTATGCCGACCAGGGCGTTCACCACGAGATCCGGCCCGGTCTCCACTATGAGCGCCTCGATCCCCTTCCGCCCCGTCCCGCGCGATCTCGATGCCAGGGACGGGTGCCGCGAGGCCATCCTCGTCATATCGTCGTCCTGTCCGAGCGTGAATGCGGCGCGCGGGAATAGCTGAAGCTGTTTAGCGAGTTCGTCGATGTTGCCGCCGGCGGAGAGCCCCACTATCTCGATATCGCCGCGCCCCGCGCTCGCGATCTCAAGCGCCGCCCTCCCTATCGAACCGGTCGACCCGAGTATTGCAACCCTCTTCAAGATGATCGTGCCTTTTCAGTCAAGAATGAAATATTTCAGCGAATAATAAATCATCGGCGCCGTGAAAAGAAGGGAATCGAACCTGTCGAGGACTCCCCCGTGCCCCGGTATCGTCCCGGACGAATCCTTTATCCTGACGTCCCTTTTCAGCATAGATTCGACGAGATCCCCGATCTGCCCTATGATCGAAGAGCCGACGGCCAGCAGGCACGCTTCGATCACGCTGAGGAAAGGAGTCAGCAGGGCCCTGACTATCATTATTCCGGCGACCGAGAATATCATGCCGCCGACCGCCCCCTCCACCGTTTTTCCCGGAGATATCGCCGGGCACAGTTTGTGCCTTCCGATCAGGCGCCCCACTGTGTACGCTCCCGTATCGTAACACCATGTCAGCGCGAACGCCATGACGACGAATCCGAAGCCCGCCGAATAATCCAGTCCCACGAGATGGGGCAGTTCCCTGAGCAGGAGGAGATGGCTTCCGAGCCACGCGATGTAGAAGACACCGAATACGGTCACCGAGATGTGGTATACGGCAAGCCCTTTTTCCCTTCTGAACAGTTCCATGGCCATGATGCCCGTGAAGATCAGGCTCAGAAGGAAGTTCGCATAAATCCCCTGCTGATAGAAGATGTACCACGGGATCGCGATCCCGGAGAGCATGCCTATCACCCTGTAGGGTGAAAGCCCCTTGGCCTGCATCATGCCGTAAAACTCGTAGAGCCCGACGAGCAGGATGAGGTCTATCAGCACCAGGTAATAGATTCCTCCGCGCCTCGCGATCAGAAGAAGGCATGGAATGAATATCGCGGCCATGAGCAGGCGCCGCGGAAGGGAATCGGGGCTCCCTGCCGTGGCGGATGCGGCTCCGACATTATCGCCAGGTCTATCCATGCAATTCCCCGCCGGCCTTCTTTATCCGGCCGAATCTTCTCTCACGTCCCATATAATCCCTTATGGCCGCGACCAGATGCTCTTCCCTGAAATCCGGCCAGAGCACGTCCGTGACGAATATTTCCGAATAGGCGATCTGCCAGAGGAGAAAATTGCTCACCCGAAGCTCACCGCTGCTTCTTATCAGAAGATCGGGGTCCGGGAGGTCCGGAGAGTAAAGGTACCTGCTGAATATCTCCTGGTCCACCGCTTCGGGATCGACCTTTCCGGAACGAACGTCCATACAGAGTTTTTTCGCCGCATCGGCTATCTCGGCCCGCCCGCTGTAGCTGAGGCAAAGATTGAGAATCATGCCGTCGTTCGACGCAAGCCTGTCGATCGTCTCCTGAAGCGTTTTCATCGTAACGCCGGGCAGAAGGTCGAGCCTTCCCATCGCCCTCAGCCTGATGTTGTTCTTGTCCAGCTCGAGATATTCGGTTTTAAGGACGTTCCTGAGGAACGTCATCAGGCTCTGCACTTCACGGCGGGGCCTCTGCCAGTTTTCGAGTGAAAATGTATAAAGCGAAAGCACCGGTATGCCGAGCCTGGCGCATGTCCTGACGACGGTCCTGACCGATTCCCGCCCCTCCTTGTGCCCCGCTATCCTCGGCAGTTTCCTTTTGCTCGCCCACCTGCCGTTTCCATCCATTATGATGGCGATATGGTGCGGAAGCCCCGGCTTGTTCTTCAGATCCTCTATCTCGCTGTCGATCTCGTCGCGCATTTGCCCCCCGGAGGTCCGCCGGACGCGAACTAGAATTCCATGATTTCCTTTTCCTTGACTTCGGAAACCATGTCGATCTCCTTGATCGAACTGTCGGTCATATCCTGGATTTTCTTCTGATAACGGTGAATTTCGTCTTCGGAGATTTCGTGGCTTTTCTCGAGCTTCTTGAGTTTTTCGTTGGAGTCCCGGCGGACATTCCTTATGGCGATCCTGCCTTCCTCGATTATGTGCTTCACGGTCTTCACGAGATCGTGCCTTCTTTCCTCGGTGAGCGCGGGAAGGGGTATCCGTATGAAATTGCCGTCGCTCTGCGGATTCAGCCCGAGATTGGACGCGAGTATGGCCTTGACTATGTCGGCGGTGGTGGTTTTCTCCCATGGCTGCACGGTTATCAGTTTCGGATCGGGGATGGCGATGTTGGCTATCTGTCTCAAAGGCACCATCGAACCGTAGTAGTCCACCTTGATGCTGTCAAGAAGCGTGGACGACGCCTTGCCCGTCCGGACCGACGCCAGCTCCGCCTCCGCAGCCTCGATCGATTTCTTCATGTGTTCGCGGGTTTCGACAATGATTTCCTCAAGCTTGTCCATGATGACGCCTCCTCACGTTACCAGTGTCCCGATTTCCTCTCCTGTCAGGACTTTTTTCAGGTTTCCTTTTTCCCGGATGTTGAAAACTATGATCGGGATGTTGTTGTCCCTGCAAAGGGCGACGGCCGTTCCGTCCATGACCCGCAGGTCATCCCTGAGAACTTCGGAGAAGGTGACCTCCCTCAGCATCTGCGCTTCCGGATTCCTGACGGGATCCCTGTCGTAAATTCCCCTTACCTTCGTCCCCTTCATGAGCACGTCGGCCTCGATCTCGGCCGCCCTCAGGGCCGCCGCGGTATCGGTCGTGAAATACGGATTCCCGGTGCCGCCGGCGAGAATCAGTATTCTCCCTTCGTCGAGATGCATGAGCGCCGTTCTCCTTATGAATCTTTCCGACACCTGCCCCACGGCGAAGGGGGTCATGACGCGCGCTTCGACGCCCATCTGCTCGAGCGCTCCCTGGAGGGCAAGTGCGTTTATCACGGTTCCCAGCATGCCCATGTAATCGGCGGAGATCCTGTGGACCGCCCTCCCGCTCAGCATCGATCCGCGCAGGATATTCCCTCCCCCCGCCACCACGGCTATCTGCGCCCCCGTATCGTGCGCTTCGCTGAGTTCCTTCGCGAAATCCTCAACCATCTCGAGGCTGATGCACTGTTCCACACCGCCGAATACCTCTCCGCTTACCTTGAGGAGAAGCCTCTTTATCTCCGGACGCCGGCTCATCGGCACTCCTTCCATAAAAAAGCGCAGGAAACGGTAGTCTCCTGCGCCGGATGTTTCGCATTACCGTCCTATTTCTGAAATTCCGCCGTTCAGGATATTTCCTCTCCCAGCTGAAAACGGACGAAACGCTTCACGATGATGTTCTCCCCGAGCTTGCCTATCGTCTCCTTTATGAGATCCTCGACCGTGATCTTGTCGTCCTTTATGAACGGCTGCTCGAGAAGCACTGATTCATGGTAGAACTTTTCGAGCTTGCCTTCAATGATTTTATCGAGCACTTTCTCGGGTTTCCCGGACTGAAGGGCCTGATTTCTGTATATCTCCTTCTCTCCGGCCAGAATATCCGCGGGTATCTGTTCCCTGAGAACGACCATCGGGTTCGCCGCAGCGACCTGCATGGCCAGATTCCTGCCGAGCTCGATGAAATCCTGGGTCCTGGCGACGAAATCCGTTTCGCAGTTCAATTCGAGAAGCACGCCGAGTTTCTCGTTGCTGTGAAGGTAGTAGAATACCTTGCCTTCGTTGGCGGCCCTGTGAGAGCGCTTCGCAGCCGAAGAAAGGCCCTTTTCGCGAAGGAATTTTACCGCTTCGCCCATGTCGCCGCCGGACTGCTGCAGGGCTTTCTTGCAATCCATCATCCCTGCGTTCGTCATCTCCCTGAGTTCTTTAACCAGCTTTGGTGTAATTTCCATCTATCTTTCCTCCGAAAACTGTTCTATCCCCGCTCAACGCCGGGTTCGCCTTCCGTCTCCCGCTTCCCGGCTGATTCCTTCGCGGCCGGCGCCTTTTTTTCGCCCGTATCGACGGCCGGTTTCTTCCCCTTCTTATCCATGAATTCCTTGTTTTTCAGGTAACTCGATCTGCCCTCGATGATCGCGTCGGACAGCGTCTTGGTAAAAAGCTTGATCGAACGGATCGCGTCATCGTTCGCGGGAATGGGCAGATCGACCTCTTCCGGGTCGCTGTTTGTGTCCACGAGCCCTATCAGGGGGATTCGGAGTTTTCTTGCTTCCTGTATGGCGATGGCTTCCTTCTTTGTGTCGAAGACTATTATGCAGGAGGGCATTCTTTCCATCTTCCGGATGCCGGAGAGGACCTTGATGAGCTTCTGCTTCTGCTTTTCCAGATCGAGGCGTTCCTTCTTCGAAAGCAGCTCGATCCTGCCGTCCTTCTCCATCGCTTCGATGTTGTCCAGCTTGCTGATGCTCTGGCTGATCGTCTTGAAATTGGTCAGAGTCCCTCCAAGCCATCGCTCGTTGATATAATACATGCCGCATCTGTCGGCGTCTTCCTTGACGCTTTCCTTCGACTGGCGTTTCGTGCCCACGAAGAGAACCGTCTTGCCTTCCGCGGCTATGTCGACGAGCATCTTGCAGGCCTGTTCGAGTTTTTCCAGGGTTTTATGCAGATCGATGATGTAGATGCCGTTCTGTTCTTTGAAGATGAAGGGTTTCATCTTCGGGTTCCAGCGCCTGGTCTGGTGCCCGAAATGCACACCGGCTTCAAGCAGGTCCTTGGTCTGGACTTCCACTGTTCGCTCCTTCTGGTTGATCCTCCACCCCTCCGTCAGACCGGCCCTATCCCTTCCGGGACACCAGGGGCCGAAGAGGGGTGTGTGAAATGGACACCCCTATCGCTTGGAGAATTGGAATTTCTTCCTTGCGCCGGGCTGCCCGTACTTCTTGCGTTCCTTCTCCCTCGGATCCCTCGTCAGGAAACCTCCCGACTTGAGCACCTTCTTGTGGGTTTCATCCTGGAGAAGTATCGCTCTTGCTATGCCGAGACGAATCGCGCCGGCCTGCCCGGACGTGCCGCCCCCCTTCACCGTCGCCTTGATGTCGAATCTCATCTCGGTGTTGGTCACGTTGAGAGGCTGCCTTACGAGCAGGGTGAGGCTTTCCCTCATCATGTAATCACTGAGGGATTTCCCGTTGACCATGATGTTCCCCTTCCCCTCGGAAAGGTAGATGCGGGCAACGGACGATTTTCTCCTGCCTACAGCGTGAAATACTTCTTTTGCCAATTCTTCACCTCCTCCCGCAAGGTTCATTGATCATGAAAAATTCGCGGATCGGCGGACCGGACCCGCTAGAGCTCCAACGGCTGCGGCATCTGGGCTTTATGCGGGTGTTCCGCTCCCGCATAGACCTTCAATTTCTTGAGAAGCCTTTTGCCGAGTTTGTTGTGCGGAAGCATGCCTTTCACTGCGTTCGTGACCGCAAATGTGGGGTCTTTCTCCATCTTGTCCTTCAGATTCGTGAACCGTATCCCGCCGGTATAACCGGAGTGGCTCCAGTATATCTTATCCTCTTTCTTGTTCCCGGTGACATGGATGCGCGAGGCATTCACTATCACGATGAAATCGCCGATGTCCATATGGGGCGAGTAACCCGGTTTCGTCTTCCCCCTGAGGATGGAGGCCACCCTGGTGGCCAGCCTCCCGAGGGTTTTCCCGCTTGCGTCCACAAGATACCAATTCCTGTCAAATTCGCCTGGTTTCAACATCGTAGTTTTCTGCATTCCTGACCCTCCAAAAAGCGCACTTCGCCCCGTAAATTAAGTAACCAAATATAAACGGCATCCCCTGTTCTGTCAAGTTTCTTTAAATAATTATTCGGTAATAATTTAATCGATCCCCGGCCTTCTTCGGCCGGGCGGGGCTCATGAGCCGGCGCCCGAAAGCCGCCCCGTTTTCCCGCCGTATGGCGGGTAAATTACCCCTTTTTCCGTGATGAATGCGGTGATCAGTTCGGCCGGGGTCACGTCGAATGCGGGATTATATATCCCGGCCCCCTCAGGTATCGTTCTAATTCCACTGAAATAAATGAGTTCCTCCTCCGACCGATGCTCAATCGGTATCGATTCCCCGGAAGGCGCGTCGGGATCGAATGTGGAAAGGGGAGCCGCGACGTAGAAAGGCACGCCGTACCTCGCACACAGGACGGCGACGCCCAGGGTCCCGATCTTGTTGGCCGTATCCCCGTTGGCCGCTATACGGTCGGCACCCACGATCGCCGCTCCGATCTTACCCGTCGAGATCAGGGAAGCCGCGGCGCCGTCGCACAGCACCGTTACGTCGACGCCGTTTTTCAGCAGCTCCCAGGCCGTGAGCCTTCCTCCCTGGAGCAGCGGCCTCGTTTCATCCGCGTACACTCTGATATCCATTCCGAGCCCGCGTGCCGAATATATCACAGCCAGAGCCGTACCGTATCCGGCCGTCGCGAGCCCCCCGGCGTTGCAATGTGTAAGAACCGACATCCCGCTTCGCAGAAGAGCCGCCCCGAAGGCTCCTATCCTTCTTTCCCTTTCGAGCTCCTCATCATGTATCCGGAAAGCCTCTGCGCCGGTTTCCGAGCACAATCGGGCCGGATCGCCGGGGTTTTCGCGCGCCACCCTCTTCATCCTTTCGATGGCCCGGAAGAGGTTGACCGCGGTGGGCCTCGTGGCGGCCAGCAGCTCCGCCGCCTGATTCAATTTCCCGGCGGCTTCTTCAGGATCTATCGCGACCCCGCGCGACCCCGACATTCCCGTTTTCCTGTCGAAGAAGAACCCCGTCCCTCCCTGATCCGACTCCCTGAGCAGATTCTCCAGCTCGAGAAGCATCCCGAAGGCCGCCGCTATCCCGATCGCCGGCGCCCCCCTCACCCGCATCGACCTTATCGCCCCGGCGACCCCGTCCGCGCGCGAAAGGCGGATCATCCTTTCTTCCATGGGAAGGGCTGTCTGGTCGATCATGACCACGCTTCCTTCCACATAGTCTATCGTTTGAAGTATCATGCCGGATTACTCCCCAATTACGTTCACATGGATCTTCCTGTCTCTCGGCCTGTTGTCGAACTCGAGAAAAACCACCTGCTGCCACGTCCCGAGAACGAGCTGCCCTCCGGAAACGGGGATCGTCATCGAAGGGCCTATGAGGGCCGATCTGAGATGCGAAAACCCGTTGCCATCCCCCCAGGCGGCGTCGTGCCTGTAGGCGACATTGGAGGGGATGATACCTTCTAGGAACTCTGGAAGATCCCGCGCAAGTCCCGCCTCGTATTCCAGCGTCGTTATCGCCGCAGTGGATCCGGGGACGATCACGCTCAACTGCCCGGCAAGAACGCCGCTTTCCCTGACTGTATCCCTGAGATGTCCGGTGATGTCGATCACCGATCCGTTCCCCCTCGTCGAAAAGCCGTACTCCTTCCCGAAGGTCTTCATATTTCACCCCCCGGCGGCCGTCATCGGCCGATTCGGGCTTCAAGTTTCCTGAACATGCCGAAAAGCCTCCATACCGGAAGCCCCACGACGTTCAGATAATCGCCTTCGATCCTCTCGACGAAGATCGAAGCGTGCCCCTGTATCGCGTATGCCCCCGCCTTGTCGAGAGGCTCGTCGAGGCCCGAGTAAATCCCTATCTCGCCCTCCGACAGATCCCTGAAGAAGACCGCCGTTCGTTCCACTTCGACAAGCCTGTGATCCGGCGGAGCGCAGAGAGCCACCCCGGTGATCACCTCGTGCCCCATCCCTGAGAGCTCCCTCAGCATGCCGGCCGCCTCTTCACGTCCGGAAGGTTTGCCGAGAACCCTTCCTTCGCATACGACCACCGTGTCGGCGGCTATTATCGTTTTCATGGGGCGTCTTGCCCTGACATCCTCCGCTTTCATGGCTGCGAGCATCCCCGCAGCCGCCGGCGGATCCGTCCAGTCCGCGTCATCCTCGCAAACCGCGGATGGCAGGACCTCGAATTCGAACCCGAGGTCCGACAGGATCTCCCTTCGCCTCGGCGAAGCGGAAGCGAGGACCAGGCCCTCCTGCACTCTGCGCGAAAGAAACGGGTTCATCCCGATCTCCCCCCGGATATCAGGGACTTTCAGGCTCCCGGCCCCCGCGTTCTACGAACAGCGTCACAGGGCCGTCGTTGACCATGCCGATCATCATATGCGCGCCGAAGACGCCCTCCGAGATCCTCGGATAATATCCTTCGAGGATTTCCAGGAATCTCCTGTACAGCTTCAAAGCCTCCGCCGCCGGGGCGCTCGCCGTGAAATCAGGGCGCCTTCCCTTCCCGCAGTCCCCGAAAAGGGTGAACTGCGAGATCACCAGCACCTCTCCCGCCGTTTCCGAAACGGAAAAATTCATCCGGCCGTCCCCGCCCTCGAAGATCCGCATCTCCAGGCATTTTCTCGCCATCCAGTCGAGCGCGGCGTCGGAATCCCCCCTGCCGAATCCCGCGAATATCACTATGCCCCTTCCGATCGAGACGACCCTGCGGCCCTCGACCTCGACAAAGGCTTCGGACACCCTCTGGACGACCGCCCTCATGTATCCTTTCCCTCCCGCACGGAATGCCGGATCCTGAGAACCTGCACCTGCGGCTCTTCCCGGCCCTGCCATTTGTTCTTCCTGAGATTCGCGAGGACCTCTATTCGCTTGCCGGCGAGATCGACTGGATTCCAGGCCCTTCCGAGCGAGAAGCCGATCAGTTCCCCCACCGCCCCCGAATCGTCGCTTACCCTTATTTTAAGATGGTCGTTCCCCACTATCCTGCTTCCGTCGAGCACCTTCAGGCCCTCTATGAGGAGCAGCGGCTCCTCGTTCCCGGGTCCGAACGGGCTCATGTTCTCGATCATCGAAGCGAGCTCCATGTCGCATTGCCCCAGCGCGACGCGGCTGTCGAACAGAACGGGGTTTCGATCCTCGTATTTCTCGAGCATGCCTCCCACGACCCTGTCGAACATAATCCTGAAATCAGGGATATTCTTCTCGGGAAGCGTGAAACCTCCCGCCTCGCGGTGGCCCCCGAAAAGGGTCAGGTATCTCGAGCAGCTTTCCAGGGCCTCCTTGATGTTGACCAGCCCCGCCGATCTTGCGGAACCTTTCCCGTAATCGCCGTTGACGGCTATGAGCACGGAAGGGAGATTGTACCTTTCCGCCAGACGCGCGGCGCCTATCCCCACCACCCCCTCGTGCCATGCATCCGAGGAATAAACGAGGGCGCTCGGAGCGCCTTTTTTCATTTCCACATCGGCCAGGTTGCACGCCTGTTCCGTGACCACGGCGTCCAGGGATTTCCGGGTCGAATTGACGTTCTCTATCGTCGCGGCTATCGAGGCTGCCTTCACGGGATCGTCCGTCACGAGCAGCTCTACGACGTCCCTCGCGCTCCCCACCCTTCCGGGGGAATTCAGTCTCGGAACGATCGTGAAGCAAACCTGCCTCGCGGTAAAACCGCTCCTGGGAAGATTGCTCTCCCTCTGAAGCGCCGCGAAGCCGGGATTGTCCCACTCGGCGAGCCTTCTCATTCCCAGCGAAACAAGCACCCGGTTTTCGCCCTGCAGGAGCGAATAGTCGCCGAGGGTCCCGACGGCCACGTAATCGAGCAGTTTCTCTAGCCCCAGGTCTGCCCCCGTCCGTATTTCCAGCGCCTGCAGAAGCTTGAAAGCTACGCCGACTCCGGCGAGCTCGGTAAAGGGGTATTTCTCCGAGGGGAGCTTCGGGTTGATGAACGCGTCGGCCCGCGCGACCCTTTCCGCTATCTCATGGTGGTCCGTTATTATCGTCCTTACGCCGCGGTCGGCAAGGTAGGAGACGACCTCGTCGTCGCTCGAGCCGCAATCCACCGATATGACGAGATCGAGCGGCCCGAGCTGCCCCACTTCGATCCCGCGTTCCATCACCCTTCTGGCGAGACCGTACCCGTCCTTCGCCCTGTTCGGGACGAAGAAACGGACGTCGGCTCCCATGCCGCGGAGAACCTTGAAAAGAAGGGCCGTGCCGGATATGCCGTCGGCGTCGTAATCGCCGTGTACCAGGATCCTTTTTCCGAGCGCCACTGATTCGGCGAGAATCCCGGCCGCTTTTTCCATCTCTGAAAAGAGGAATGGATCGTGAAGGTCGCCGTACGCCGGCTCGAGGAATCTTCGCGCCTCATCGACGGTGCCGATACCCCTGTTGGCGAGGAGCCTCGCCTGGAGTTCGGATATGCCGAGCCCCTCCTCCAGGGCCCGGTTGACGGAGGCCCTGTCTTCCCGGAGTACCCATGAAACCATCGACGCCTCTTCTCTGATTGACCAACAGCGGTAGAGCAGACTTGTAAGCCGGATTCTGTACCCGTTCCATGGGAACGGGCGGTGATCATTTATCTGGGACCGGTGTTGCCACCGGACTCGATCGACCTACCCGAGAGTCAGGCGAAACGGGCCGTTTCTCCTCTTCTATTTGGTCTTTCACCGGGTGGGGTTTACCAAGCTACCGCCGTCGCCGGCGGTACTGGTGAGCTCTTACCTCGCCTTTTCACCCTTACCTTCCCCGTCGGGGAAGGCGGTATATTTTCTGTGGCACTTTCCTTGGGGTCGCCCCCACTGGGCGTTACCCAGCACCCTGCCCTGTGGAGCCCGGACTTTCCTCGGACGCGCAAGGCGCCCGCGATCACCCCGTCTGCTCTACCGCGATCGACAAACACGCATTCGCAATATACCACAACATGAGGACCGGGTCAAAGGATTGGGCGGGCGCCCCGGGGTTGCCGCGCTTTCGGCCCTGCTGCCGACCGATGGGATAAATGCTTAACCGGGGCTGGTCAGGCCGGTGCCCGTTCCTGGAGCCGTCGGATCCTGCTTCATGACCCGGCGGCGTCGTCCAGAACCTCGTTTGCCAGCCTGTCGGCATCGAGGTTCTGTTCCCTGGAAACGTGCTCGTATCCGACGCGTTCGAAAAAGGAGGCCGCTCTTCGCGCCTCTTCGGCAAGTTCGCCGAGCCGGCTGTTCCGGATTTTGTATTCGCCCTTCATCTGCCTTACGACGAGCTCTGAATCCATGCGGATCGTCACCCTGCGCGCTCCGAGATGTTCGGCCAGCCGCAGGCCCAGGATCAGACCCCTGTATTCCGCCTCGTTGTTCGTCGCCTTCCCGAGCGCCGCGGACCGCGCAGCCAGCATCTCTCCACCCGGCGAGTACGCTATCGCCGCCGCCGAAGCGGGGCCCGGATTTCCCCGCGAAGCGCCGTCGGTGTGAACCGAAAGGGATTCCGTTTCGTCACGGCATGATTTTTCGTTCGCGGGCTCCGGCCCTGGCGTATCGCCGTCGAACCCGCCGCGTGGAATGGAATCCGCCAGGCAAAGCAATTTCTCCCGGCATTCGTCGAACGTGCGGAATCCGGCTTCGATGCACGCTTTCCGCGCATCGACTCCCGAGTCGAGAATTGTCATGAATAGTTTGAGCCTGTTCATTTCCGCCCGATGCCGTCAGGATGACGGCGCGTCTTCGTAAAAGACAAGGATCCTGCCGCAGACCTCGCACATGATAATCGAATCGTTTCTTCTTATCTCATGCGCCTTCTGAGGCGGAACCCTTGAATGGCAACCCTGGCACACGTCGCCGGTCAGGTTGGCAACGCCGGAATCGCCCTTTGCCTCTTTTATTCTTTCATAAAGACGCTGCACTCTTCCCGAAAGATTGGGGAGGATTTTCGATTTCTCCTCCTCCAGCTTCCTGAGTATCTCCATGTCCCGGGCCGTCTCCTCCTCGAGCTTCCTTTTTTCCTCGAGCAGCGCCCCTTTTTCATTGGCTATCTTCTTTTTGATTTCTTCGAGATCCTTCACGCGCACGACCATCTGATCCATGATAACGAGGATTCTCTCCTCTTCCTCGTCCACCTGATTCTCAAGGAATTCAATCTCATGCTTCATCGCCTTGTATTCCTTGTTTTCCCGGATCTGCGTAAGGAGCGCCTTTTTCTTCGTTATATTCTCGTTCTGCTCTTTGACCTTGCCGAGGAGCTTCCTGTTCTCTGCTTCGAGGGCCGCGACCGCCGCGCTGTTCTCCGCGAACTGGCTGTCCATTCTGCTGATCTCGGAGTCCACCCGCCCGATGCGCGCGGGCGCGTTTTTGAGGAACTTCTTTTTATTTTGTATCTCTTCGTCCTTCCGAACGATCAGGATCAGGTACTGGATATCCTCTTCTGCGGAAACCATCTCGCCTCACCTCTCCTTTATAAAAAAAGATGCTTCCCGGCGGGGAAGCATCTTCAAGGTCTGCGAATCGCGCACGATGTTGCCTTTTTTTCCGTTCGCGTTGTCTTGCAATTCATTCCGTCACGTTAGCCCTTCATTGAATCGCCACGGACCAGGATAAAAAAATAAAGCAGGAAAAAGGATATTCCAACGAACGACGATCGTCAAGCTTTATTTCTCCCGGCCGCATACACTCAGGGCTGATCCTCCGTTTGTGTCAACAGGACGAGATCGGTCACATCGTACGCGAATTCCCTGAGGGACCAGTCCGCGCCGCCGTTCGTCGTCGACATGATTATCGAATACTTGTAGATCCTGTCACCTATGGTCTCGTCCCTGCCTCGTCCCGCCGCCCATCCCGTCGCCGGATCCAGGAAGAAGACGGCCCTGAGATCGACGATCCTGTCGTCCCCGGGAGTCACATCCGCCCAGTTCGTCCCTCCGTCGACCGTCTTCAATATCGTATTGCTGCCCACCGCGTATCCCGTCGATTCATCCAGGAAGCTGAACTCCCTGACCGTCGCGGTCTCGCGCTGCATGAACCAGCTCCCGCCGCCGTCGGTAGTCTTCATGATCACGCCGCCGCCGGCCCATCCGGTCATGGGGTTTGGGAAATCCACGGTCAGCACCGCCCTGAGAACGGAAGCGTTCGAGCCGTCGACGGCCTTCCAGTTCATTCCTCCGTCGTCCGTCCTGTAAAGCAGCTCGGGATCCGAATCGGTCCACTTGCTTCCAAGAAGAAATCCCGTGGCGCGATCGACGATACTCATATTCCAGGCTCCCCTCGCGGGCACGACCGGAAGCCAGTTATTTTCCCAGAGCCCTCCTCCGTCCGTAGTTACGTAGACCCCGGGGTACCCGAGCACGAAGCCGTGGTCCATGTCGCTGAATTCGATCTTGAAGAAATCGTCCTCCAGGGGGTGGGCGGGGAAGAGACTGGCTTCCCATGTGCGCCCTCCATCAATGCTCCGGTAAAGATATCCACCCCTGCAGATCAGCCATCCGTGCAGCGGGTCGAGAAACGTGACGCTCCTGATATCCCTGTTACCGACACGCACCGCCTCCCAATCCACCCCGCCGTTCACGGTCAACATAAGCGTGCCCTGCTGCCCCACTACCCAGCCGTGATCCCC
>JALOPX010000034.1 GCA_025453655.1 Candidatus Krumholzibacteriia bacterium | reverse complement strand
GCTGATAACCCCGATAGCGATGGAACAGGAACTCAGATTCGCGATCCGCGAGGGCGGCAGGACCGTCGGAGCCGGAGTCGTGACCGAGATAATCGAATAGCGCGAGCTATTCCGGAGGTTGCCCGGTGGAAGGCCAGAACATAAGAATCAAGCTGAAGGCTTACGAACACTCGATGCTCGACCGGAGCGCCGAGGAGATCGTGAAAACGGCCAGGAGAACCGGTTCGGAAGTGTCGGGTCCCATACCCCTTCCGACCAAGAGGACCGTCTTCACCGTCCTTCGTTCGCCTCATGTCAACGTGAAATCGCGCGAGCAGTTCGAGATCAGGGTCCACAAGCGGCTGATCGAGATAACGAACGTTACGCCGAAGGCCGTGGATGCCCTGCAGAAGCTCGATCTTCCCGCCGGTGTGGATATCGAGATAAAAGTCTGATTCGGAGGATGAGATGATAGGGTTGATTGGAAGAAAAATTGGAATGAGCCAGGTCTTCGACGAGGCGGGCGTTCTGACGCCCGTATCGGTCATCGAAGTGGGGCCGTGCCCCGTCGTGCAGGTCAAGACCGCCGAGGTGGACGGCTACAACGCCGTTCAGCTGGCCTTCGGCCACGTCAGGCACACCCGCGCAAACCTTCCCCGGCTGGGTCATTTCCGTAAGGCGAACCTTCCGCCTTACCGCCATCTCCAGGAATTCAGGGTGGAGGATGCGGCGGGATTCAGCCAGGGCCAGTTGATCGACGTGGGCATATTCAAGGATGCCGGCTCGGTCGACGTTTCCGGGAAGACGAAGGGACGCGGATTCCAGGGGGTCGTCAAGCGGCACGGGTTCAGCGGCGGCAGCGACACCCACGGATCGAAATGTCACAGGGTGCCCGGATCGATAGGCAGTTCGGCGTGGCCCAGCAGGGTGTGGAAGGGGCAGAAGCTGCCGGGGCGCATGGGGCACGCGACGATGCACGTAAAGAACCTGAAGGTCGTGGAAGTGGATGTCGAGAATAACCTTCTGCTGGTAAAGGGAGCGGTCCCCGGGGCGGTCAATACGATTTTAAGGCTCACGGCGTCTCCCAAAAAGCAGGCTTAAGCGCAAGGAAGAGTAATCGTGAATGCTAATCTATATGATTTCAACGGCGACCTGAAAGGGAAAGTGGACCTTCCGGAGGCCCTTTTCGGGGGCGGCGTGAACAGGGCGGTACTCTACGACGCCGTCAAGATGTACCTTGCCAACAGGCGCAGCGGCACGGCCAAGACCAAGGAACGAGGCGAGGTCGCCTACAGCACCGTGAAGCCCTACAAGCAGAAGGGCACGGGACGCGCCAGGGCCGGAATGAGATCCTCGCCGGTATGGAGGGGCGGAGGCACGGTATTCGGGCCGAGGCCCAGGGACTACAGGTACCAGATACCGAGAAAGGTCAAGAGGCTCGCGTTGAAGTCGGCCCTCGCCGGCAAGGGGGAATCGGAAAGCGTCGCGGTCGTCGAGGGAGTCGCGGCGGCGGCCCCGAAGACGAAGCCCTTCGTGAATCTGCTTCGCGCGGCGGGGCTCGGGGGCAAGAAGGTGCTTTTCGTGACCGGCGCTTTCGACGACAACGTTTACAGGTCGGTCCGAAACATCGACGGCCTGGAGTTCGCGGTCAGCAACAACATCAACGCCTACGAGATACTCAAGGCGGACTACCTGGTGCTGACCAGGGAGGCGCTTGCCAACCTCGAGGAGGTGTTCGTGTAATGGCTGATATCCGCAAGATAATCTTCAAGCCGGTGATCACCGAGCGAAGCACCAGGCTCAAGGAGTCGGACAACAAGTTCGTCTTCGAGGTCGACCGCAGGGCGAACAAGCGCGAGATCAAGACGGCCGTCGAAAAGCTGTTCGGCGTGACGGTCAAGGACGTGAAGACCAGCATCGTTCGCGGCAAGATGAAGACCACCTTCAT
Source organism: Candidatus Krumholzibacteriia bacterium (assembly GCA_025453655.1). Classification (GTDB taxonomy): domain Bacteria; phylum Krumholzibacteriota; class Krumholzibacteriia; order Krumholzibacteriales; family Krumholzibacteriaceae; genus JALOPX01. Next base: position 16,539 of record JALOPX010000034.1, on the reverse strand, counting down.
GAAATCCGGCAGGTTCACCGGGAAGCGGCCGGACAGGAAGAAGGCCTTCGTAACGCTGGCAAAGGGTGAGAATATCGATATATTCGACCAGGTATAGGCTCACCTCGTTGTATAGCCTCCCTCAAGAGGCTGCTAAGAGTGTAAAGCGCCCCTTCGGGGCAACAAACGAAAGACTGGACAAGGAAAGAAAGCGATGGCTTTAAAGAAGTTCAAACCGACGACGCCGAGTCTCCGGTACAAAACCGTGACGGACTATTCCGAGCTGACCAAGAAGGCTCCGGAAAAATCCCTGCTCGAGCCGATGAAGAGCACGGGCGGGAGGAACAATTCCGGCCACATCACGATGCGCCGGATGGGTGGCGGCCACAAGAGGCGCTATCGAATCATCGATTTCAAAAGGGACAAGCACGGCATTCCGGCGAAGGTGGCCGCGCTCGAGTACGATCCGAACAGGTCGTCCTTCATCTCGCTTCTTCACTACAGTGACGGCGAGAAGCGCTACATCCTCGCTCCCCACGGAGTGAAGGTGGGCGATGTACTGGTGTCGGGCGCGGACGCGGACATCCATCCGGGCAACGCCCTCCCGCTGGAAAAGATCCCGACGGGCCTCTTCGTCCATAATATCGAGATGATATCGGGCAGGGGCGGGCAGCTCGCGAGAAGCGCCGGATCGTACGCCCAGCTGATGGCCAAGGAGGGAAACTACGTTTCCCTGAGGCTGCCGAGCGGCGAGATCAGGATGGTCCGCAAGGAATGCTTCGCGACGGTCGGGCAGGTCAGCAATATCGACCACGAGAACGTGACGATCGGCAAGGCCGGAAGGTCGCGCTGGCTCGGCAAGCGCCCCAAGGTCCGCGGCGTGGCGATGAACCCGATCGACCATCCTCTCGGAGGCGGCGAGGGCCGGACGAGCGGCGGCCGGCATCCCGTCACGCCCTGGGGAAAGCCGACCAAGGGTTACAAGACGAGGAGCAAGAGGAAGTCTTCGGACAAGTATATAGTGCACAAGAGGAAGAAGTAATTTCTGGGCCCGGCTGCCCGCGTTCGCGGGAAGCCGGAAGAGAGCCGGCCCCGCTAGAGGGACGGCGAGGTTAATGTTTTCTGGAGGATAGATGGCCAGATCACTTAAAAAGGGCCCCTTCATCGACGAAAAACTTTTCTCGAAGATCGAGAAGATGAACGATGCCGGGGACAAGAAGGTACTCAAGACCTGGGCGCGGAGATCGACGATCTCCCCGGAGTTCGTGGGACACACGCTTGCGATCCACAACGGCAAAAAATTCGTCCCGGTCTTCATTACCGAGAATATGGTTGGTCACAAGGTCGGCGAGTTCGTCCCGACAAGGACCTATAGAGGGCATACGAGCAAGAAGAAGTAATTTCAGTCGGAGGTAACTGGAAATGGAAGCACGCGCCAAAGCGCGGCAGATAAGGGTCTCCCCCAGGAAGGCGAGGATCGTAGTCGATCTCGTGAGGGGAAAGTCCGTTGAAAAGGCCCTTGAGATACTCAAGTTTTCGAAACAGGCAGTCGCGCGCCCGATAGAGAAGACGGTGGCCTCCGCCATGAGCAACCTTGCCGGGAAGTTCGAGCATCCGGTCGAGCCCTCCGAGATGAGCGTCAAGGAGATATTCGTGGACGAGGGCAGGACCATGTATCGCATAAGGCCGAGGGCCCAGGGTCGCGCGTACAGGATACGCAAGCGCAGTTGCATGATATCGGTGACGGTTGATTACAAAGGCGAACAGGAAAAACAGTAAATCGTGGCGGGAAGGCCGGACGGCCTTTTTCCGGAATCGCCGGACCGCTTGTAACGAAGGACAGGCTTCAGCCGGATCGGCCCGGCGGGCCGGGTGATTGAAGAAGATACGAGGAGGATACTTTGGGTCAGAAGACAAATCCCATAGGGTTGAGGCTCGGAATCAACCGGACCTGGGATTCGAAGTGGTTCACGAACAAAAACTCAGCGGAATGGCTTGAAGAGGATCTGAAGCTTCGCCGTTACGTGAAGAAACGCCTTGCCAGGGCCGGGGTGTCGAAGGTGGATGTCGAAAGACGCGGGGACAAGGTCAAGGTTCACATCTTCACCGCCAGGCCGGGCATGGTGATCGGGCGCAAGGGCGCGGAAGTCGATTTCCTGAGTGATGAGCTCAGCCACCTGACCAGCAGGGAAGTCAGCATCGACATCAAGGAAGTCAAAAGGCCGGAACTGAACGCGCAGCTCGTCGCCGAGCATATAGCGGGACAGCTGGAACAGAGGGTGTCGTTCCGACGCGCCATGAAGAAGGCCATCGGGTCCGCCATGAGAATGGGCGCCGAGGGCATCAAGGTTAAGACTTCGGGACGGCTCGGCGGGGCGGAGATGTCGAGGGTCGAGGGTTACATGGAAGGCCGCGTCCCCCTGCACACTCTTCGTGCCGATATAGATTACGCGAGGGCCACCGCCTTCACGACATACGGGGCGGTCGGCGTAAAGGTATGGATATACAAGGGAGAATTGTTCCCGAAGGATTTCAGGCGTCAGATGGGCGAGATCGTGTCCGATGAAACGGGGCGTAACCAGCGCTAGGCGAATCGCGAGAGAGGTTGATTGCATATGTTGATGCCGAAACGTTCAAAATACAGAAAACAGCAAAGGGGCCGGATGACCGGCGCGGCGCACCGCGGTTCGAAGATCAGCTTCGGCGAGTACGGTCTGCAGGCCGAAGCCCCGGCCTGGATCACGAACAGGCAGATCGAGGCGGCCCGCGTGGCGATCATGCGCCATATCAAGAGGCAGGGCAAGCTCTGGATACGGATCTTCCCCGACAAGCCGGTCACCATCAAGCCGGCCGAGACCCGAATGGGGAAGGGCAAGGGCGCTCCCGAGTACTTCGTGGCCGTCGTCAAGCCGGGAAGGATAATGTTCGAGCTCGAGGGAGTCGACCTTGTCATCGCGAAAAGGGCGATGGAGCTCGCCTCGGCAAAGCTGCCCATCAAGACGAAATTCGTCCGGCGAATGGCCACGGGCAAGGTCGCCGGTTAACAGAGGCGCCGTACCCGGCGCGGACAGTAAAGATGTGGATGGTTGAAACATGAAATCCGTTGAACTCAGAGAATTGACGCTGGACGAGTTGAAGCTCCGTGAAGAGGATATGGTCGAGGAACTGACCAGGAACCGGATACAGCTTTCGATAAAGCGCCTCGACAACCCGTTGCAGGTTCGCAACACGAAGCGGGATCTGGCCAGGGTCAAGACCATTATCAAAGAGAAACTTGCTGAAGCCGGAAAGAGCGCCGGGATCTGACGGATCTTTTCCGGGGGCCCGGAGGAGAGTCGCCGGGACCGCCGGCGGAGCGACGAGGAGAAACGATGGAAGAAAGAAAACCCAGAAAGACCCTCATAGGGTGGGTCGTCAGCGACAAGATGGACAAGACGGTCACGGTGTCCATCAAGCGGACGTTCAGTCATCCGCGCTACAAGAAGATCGTGAAGAAGACGGCGAAGATATGGGCTCACGACGAGAAGAACGACTGCCATATCGGAGACAGGGTGAAGGTCATGTCGACCAGGCCGCTCAGCAAATTCAAGCGCTGGCGCGTCATCGAAGTCATTGAGAGGGCACAGTAGGAGAAACAGCAATGATCCAAATGCAGACGAATCTGACTGTCGCGGATAATTCCGGAGCGAAGAGCATCCGATGCATCAAGGTCATCGGGGGCTCCAGGAAGCGCTACGCGAGGATCGGCGACATCATCAGCGCCTCGGTCAGGGTGGCGATTCCCGGCGGCACCGTGAAAAAGGGGCAGGTGGTGAAGTGCGTGGTCGTGCGCACCAAAAAGGAGACTCGGCGCAGGGACGGCAGCTACATCCGGTTCGACCAGAACGCGGCCGTCATAATAAATGAGCAGCGGGAGCCGATCGGCACCAGGATATTCGGCCCCGTCGCGAGAGAGCTCAGGGAAAAGCAGTTCATGAAGATAGTCTCCCTGGCTCCAGAGGTCATCTAGATATCGAACGGAAGACAAGATGAGGATTAAAAAGAACGATACGGTAAAAGTGATCTCCGGTGATTCGAAGGGTCTCGAGGGAAAGGTCCTGAAGGTTTTCCCCGGGAACGGCAGGGTCATCATCGAAAAAGTCATGCTTATCAAGAGGCACACGCGCCAGACGCAGCAGGGGGTCCAGGGCGGCATCATCGAGAAGGAAGCCCCTGTCGACGCCTCCAACGTGGTTCTCGTGTGCCCGAAATGCAGCAAGCCCGCGAGGACGGCCATGGCCGTGCTGGCGGACGGGCGCAAGGTTCGCAGATGCAAGAAGTGTCACGAGACGCTGGGCGACGACGATTAAGGCTTTTTGCATGTGCAAAACAGGGCCGGCAGGCGTGGGCCCGGATCTGAATGGTGAAGGAAATGGCTGAAAAGAAAAATATGACAAACGTAAAACGGCTCTATGACGAGAAAGTCGTTCCCGAGATGCGCAAGAAGTTCGGATACAAGAACGTCATGGAGATCCCCAAACTGAAGAAAATCGTCGTCAACATGGGCGTCGGCGAGGGGATCCAGGATTCCAAGATCGTCGACGCGGCCGTGAAGGACCTGACGGCCATCACGGGCCAGGCGCCGACCGTCAACCGCGCGAGAAAGGCGATCGCCGGGTTCAAGCTTCGCGAAGGGATGCCGGTCGGGGCGTCGGTCACCCTGCGCGGGGACATGATGTTCGAGTTCTTCGATCGTCTCGTGAATGTCGCCATCCCCCGAATCAGGGATTTCCGCGGCCTGAACGCCAGGAGTTTCGACGGCAACGGAAATTACACGTTCGGCGTGAAGGAACAGACGATATTCCCGGAGATCGATTACGACAAGATTCTCAAGATCATGGGAATGGACATAACCATCGTTACTTCGGCGAAAACGGACGAGGAAGCCCGGGAACTCATAATGCTTCTGGGCATGCCGCTGAAGAAGGAACAGTAAGAAAAGAGGAGGCTCCGTGGCCAAGAAGTGTTTGATAGCGAAGGCGAACAGGACGCCTAAATTCAAGGTCAGGACCTACCATCGCTGCTGGCGGTGCGGAAGGTCCAGGGCTTACATGAGGAGATACGGCGTTTGCCGCATCTGTTTCCGCGAACTCGCTCTGGACGGAAAGATTCCCGGCATGGTGAAGGCAAGCTGGTAGACCCGGCAAGAAAAACGAGGTGGACACGAGATGATGACTGATCCCATAGCTGATATGCTGACGCGTATCAGGAACGCGTACAGGTCGAAAAAAACGCATGTTGATATCCCTGCTTCGAAGATCAAGGCGCAGATCGCCAGGATCATGCTGGAGAGCGGCTATATCGCGAACGTTAAATATATCGACGACGGACTGCAGGGAATGATAAGGGTATACATCCGTTACGACGAGAAGCACGCAAGTATCATCGAGGGGCTCAAGCGCGTCAGCATGCCGAGCAGGAGGATCTATGTCGACAAGGACAGCATCCCGCGCGTCATGGGCGGATACGGGACGGCGGTCATCTCGACGTCGAAAGGCGTGCTGACGGACAAGGAGTGCCGTTCCATGGGAGTGGGCGGAGAGGTTATCTGTCATATCTGGTAGCGCCGGCGGCTGCCTGGGGCCCTGCGGGATTTGACTGAAGACGCGGGTCCATTAACGGAGGTTGAATCAAGTCATGTCACGAGTTGGAAAAAAACCGATACCGGTCCCGGCCGGTTTGAAGATCGACCTGAAAAACAATCATATGAAGGTCCACGGGCCGAAGGGCGAGCTCGAGAGAACGCTGCACCCCGACATGATAGTCGAACTGGGCGAATCCCTCGTCACCGTAAAAAGGCCGACGGAGTCGAAACAGCACAAATCCCTTCACGGGCTCACGAGGACGCTGATCGCCAACATGTTCGAGGGCGTCTCGGCCGGTTTCGTAAAGAAGCTTGAGATCGAGGGCGTTGAGTACAGGGCCGAGATGAAGGGCAAGACGCTCGTAATGAGCCTGGGGTTTTCGCACCTTGTCAATTATGACCCGGTCGCGGGCGTAAAAATAGAGGTTCCCGATCCGAAAAAGATCGTTGTGAGCGGAATAGACAAAGAGAAGGTCGGACAGACCGCCGCCGAGATCAGGTCCTACAGGCCGCCCGAGCCATACAAGGGGAAGGGCGTCCGTTACGAGGGCGAGAAGATCAGGCGCAAGGCGGGCAAGTCGGCCGTCGGTACCGGGTTCTAAACGGACCCTGGCGTGCGGGGCGGCGGGCTCCCCGGGATGCGGGGCGCCGGCCGGTCCTTGAAACAGGAGTTGGAAAAGTGAGCAAGGAAATATTGAGGAAAAGGATCGCAAGGCAGAGCAGGCGCACCAGGGTGCGCCGGAAGGTCCGGGGCACGGCCGAGAAGCCGCGGCTCTGCGTCTATCGCAGCCTTGATCATATTTACGCGCAGTTGATAGACGACGTTTCCGGACGGACTCTGGCGTGGGCGTCGAGCCTCAGGGTGACGCCCGCCGCTCCGGCGGCCGAGCCGGCCGCGGAGGGCGCCGAGGAGAAAAAGGGCAAGAAAAAGGCCGCGAAAAAACCCTCGAGCGTCAAAATGCTCCGGAGCGTCGAAGTAGGCAGGCTGATAGCGCAAATGGCCCGTGAAAAGGGCTTCGAAAAGGTCGTCTTCGACCGGAATGGATTTCTTTACCATGGCAGAGTGGCCGCATTGGCCGAATCCGCCAGGGAAAATGGCCTCAAGTTTTAATCACGAACTTCCCGCGCGAGCGGGATGATCGCCCATGGGGGTGCGCCAGTTGGAACAGAACGAAAAAGATGCGAGGGAAACCCGCGGTGACGGCAGGGGTTCCAGGGATTCGAGAGATTCAAGGCCCCCAAGGGGCCCGAGGGACGGCAGGGACGGCAGGGACGGCCAGGGCGGCCGCCGGGACCGTCGCGAGGAGACCGGCCCCGAGTACCTCGAGCAGACCATTCACATCAACCGCGTCGCCAAGGTGGTAAAGGGCGGCCGCAGGTTCAGCTTCAACGCCCTGGTGGCGGTGGGCGACGGAATGGGAAAGGTCGGGGTCGGGCTCGGGAAGGCCAATGAAATCAGCGACGCGATCCGCAAGGCCGGAGAAGAGGCGAGGAAGGAAATGATATCGATCCCCATGGTGGGCGGATCCATTCCCTACCAGGTCACGGGCCGTTTCGGAGCCGCGAGGGTCCTTCTGAAGCCGGCGGCGCCGGGCACCGGCGTTATCGCGGGCGGCGGCGTGCGGTCCGTGCTCGAAGTGGCGGGGGTCAAGGATATATTGACGAAGTCCCTCGGCTCGAACAATTCGCACAACACCGTTAAGGCGACCATGGTGGGGCTTAAGAACCTCAAGAGCGCCAGGGACGTCGCGAGGAAACGGAACATGACGGTGAAAAGGCTTTTCGGGATGAAGGACGAGGCGCCGGCGCAGGAGAGCCCTTCCACGGGAACGGAATAGGAAAAGGCACGGGAACAATCGCCCGCCCGGGGGTTTCCGGTCCGGAACGGCGGATAGCGAGGAAACGAGATGGCAAAAAAACTGAAGGTCACGCAGGTGCGAAGCATCATCCACACGCAGAGAGACAAGCACAAGCTCGTGATGGAATCCCTGGGATTCAGGAGAAACTATCGCACGCTGTATAAAAACGATTCCCCACAGGTCCGCGGGATGCTCGAAAAGGTTCGGCACCTCGTGACCGTCGAGGAAATAGAAGAGAAGGACATTCCCGCAGCGGTGAAAAAGTCCGCCGGGTTCACCTTGCTGGACGGCCCGGGTTCCGGTTCGTAAGCCGGCATCCGGGGGAAATGCCCGCGCGGGATCGAAGGATCCGCCGGGCCAGCGGTTTTAACGTAATTATTCTGTCAAGGAGCGCGAGAGAAATGAAACTTAACGAGATCAGCCCGCCGGCCGGCGCCGTCAAGAATAACAAGAGAAGAGGGTGCGGTCCGGGCTCGGGTCACGGCAAAACCGCCTGCAAGGGCCACAAGGGCCAGAAGGCCCGGAGCGGCGGCAGCATACCCCCATGGTTCGAGGGCGGGCAGATGCCCCTTCAGAGACGCATTCCGAAGAGGGGATTCACCAACATCGCCAAGGTGCCCTTCCAGCCGGTGAACCTCGGCAGCCTGGATCGCTTCGAAAAGGGCGACAAGGTGAACAGGGGGACGCTGATCGAGGCGGGCCTGATCAAGAAGAGTTCGCTCCCCGTAAAGATACTCGGACGCGGCGAGTTGAAGATCGCCCTCGACGTCGAAGTCGACGGCGTGAGCCGCGCGGCCGCCAGGGCGATACTCGACGCCGGCGGAAGCATCAGTCTGGTTTCAGGAAAAAAAGTCCCGACGCTGGATAAAGAGGAGCATAGATAATGATAAAGAAGTTCCAGGACATTTTCAGCATACCGGAGCTGAAGAAGCGCATCCTTTTCACTATCGGGCTCCTGGTCGTGTACCGGATCGGCGGGCACATAACGTCGCCGGGAGTCAATCCGCTGGCGCTGAAGGCCTTCTTCCAGAGCCAGCAGGGCACGATCTTCGCCCTCTACGACATGTTCGCCGGGGGGAACCTCGAGCGCGCGACGATCTTCGCGCTCGGGATCATGCCCTACATCAGCGCTTCGATCATCATCCAGCTCCTGCAGGCTGTGATCCCGTACTTCGAAAAACTCGCCAAGGAAGGCGAAGAGGGAAGGAAAAAGATCACCCAGTACACCAGGTACGGGACGGTCGCGCTGGCTCTCATCCAGTCGATCGGGATCTCGATCTTCCTCGAAAACCTCAGCGCGGGCGGCGCTCCGGTCGTCACGATGTCGCCCCTTCCGTTCAGGCTTCTGACGATGATCACCCTGACCTCGGGAACGATATTCGTCATGTGGCTCGGCGAGCAGATCTCCGAGCGCGGCATCGGCAACGGCATCTCGCTGATCATCATGATAGGCATCATCGCCCGATACCCGATCGATTTCCTCAACACGTGGCGCTCGATCAGCCTCGGTCAGATCACCCCGTTCAGGCTGATCTTCTTCGCGGCGATCATGATTCTCGTGATAGCGGGCGTAATCCTGATCACGCAGGGACAGAGAAGGATACCGGTCCAGTACGCGAAAAGGATAGTCGGCAGAAGGGTGTACGGCGGGCGCTCGCAGTACATACCGCTCAGGGTCAACACGGCGGGCGTCATCCCCATCATCTTCGCCCAGTCGATCCTGATGTTCCCCAGCACGATAGCGGCCTTCTTCAAGAACGATTTCCTGCAGGGGATGCAGGCCTGGCTCTCGCCGTCGTCGTGGGTTTACCTCACGCTTTATTCGCTGATCATCATTTTCTTCACCTATTTCTACACGGCGATCATCCTCAACCCGGTGGATCTCGCCGAGAACATGCAGAAATACGGCGGCTTCATCCCGGGGATCAGGCCGGGCAGGAAGACCAGCGATTACATAGACAGGATACTGACGAGGGTGACGCTCCCCGGAGCCGTTTTCCTCGCGTTCATAGCGGTGCTTCCCGACATACTCATATACAAGGGAGGCCTGCCGTTCTATTTCGGCGGCACGGGGCTGCTGATCGTCGTCGGCGTGATGCTCGACACGCTTCAGCAGATCGAAACGCATCTTTTGATGAGGCATTACGACGGATTCATGAAAAAAGGGCATCTGCGGGGCAGGCGATAGGAAGGCGGGGCTTTTGACCGGCAAACATATAATAATAACGGGCCCCCCGGGCTCGGGCAAGGGAACCCAGGCGGTCCGGATAGCCGAACGCCTCGGCCTTCGCCATATGTCGACCGGCGATCTGCTCAGGGAAGCCGTCGCGGCGAAGACTGAGCTGGGCCTCAAGGCGGCCGATTATATGACGCGGGGGCTCCTCGTCCCCGACGACCTGATGCTCGGGCTGATCAGGGAAGAGCTGGGCGCCGACGACGGCCGAGGATGGATACTCGACGGGTTCCCGAGGACGCTTCCCCAGGCGGAGGCACTCTCGGACCTTCTCGAATCGAACGGGATCGGGATAGATAACGTCGTTCAGATCGACGTCGATCCCGGCGTGATCGTGAAAAGGGTCGAGGGAAGGCGCGTCTGCGGGGAATGCAGGGCCGTTTACGGCATCGCGACCCTCCCCGGGGGCGAAAAGGCCGGATGCCCGAAATGCGGCGCGCCCCTGATAAAGCGCTCCGACGACGAGGAAGAGACGATACTCAGGCGGTTCAACGTGTACAGGGAGCAGACCGAGCCGGTTCTGGATTACTACAGGAAAAGGGGCGGGAAGTTCGTCGCGGTGAACGGCAACGGAGATATCGACGATATAACGGCGGAGATAATCCGCGCATTGAAATGATATTGATAAAGACCGAGCCGGAACTGGACCTGATGAGGAAAAGCGGCGCGATCCTGAAGGCGGCTTTTCTCGAGGTCGGAAGGATGATCCGGCCCGGCGTGACGACCGGAGAGCTCGACAGGGTCGCGGAAGACACGATCCTCTCCGGCGGCGGGATCCCGGCTTTCAAGGGATACCAGGGGTTTCCCGCCTGCATATGCGCCTCCGTGAACGAGGAGGTCGTGCACGGTATCCCGGGTCCCCGCAGGCTCGAGAACGGGGATATCATCGGGATCGACATGGGAGCGATCTACGAAGGGTTCTACTCCGACGCCACGCGGACCTACGCGGTCGGCGACGTGCCGGAAGAGACCCTCCGGCTGATCAAGGTGACGAAAGAGGCGCTGGACCTCGGTATTGACAAGGCGAGGCCCGGGAATCATCTTTCGGACATATCCCACGCGATCCAGGCGCACGCGGAAGGAAGCGGGTATTCGGTCGTCCGCGTGCTGGTCGGGCACGGAATCGGCAGGAGGATGCACGAGGATCCCCAGATCCCGAATTTCGGCCCCGCCGGGTACGGACCTGTGCTGAAGGCCGGGATGGTCCTGGCGATCGAGCCGATGGTCAACGCGGGCGGGAGCGACGTGCTGACCCTCGGGGATAAATGGACCTTTGTGACGGTCGACGGGAAACTGTCCTGTCACTTCGAGGATACGGTGGCGGTCACGAATGACGGTCCGGAGATAATGACGAGGTGACCGCCGCGATGCGGACCGCGATTCCCGGGATCGTTCCGGGGCGGTCGGGGCCCGCAGGCTTTGTGAAGGGAAGATTGCTGGATGTCCAAGCAGAAGGGGATACCGGTCGAGGGAACGGTCATCGAGGCGCTGCCGAACGCGATGTTCCGCGTGGAACTGGAGAACAAGCATGTCGTGCTCGCCCACGTTTCGGGGAAGATGAGGATGCATTTCATCAGGATTCTTCCCGGCGACAGGGTCGCCCTTGAACTGAGCCCTTATGATCTCGGGAGGGGCCGCATAACGTACCGGTATAAATGACGAACCGGATGAAACGGCCCGTTCAGGGAAACGGGCGCGCCGGACGGAGCCCGCGGGAACGGGAAAGCCGACGGCAAAGAAGGAAGTTGGAAGATGAAAGTCAGAAGCTCAATCAAAAAAATGTGTCCTGGCTGCAAGATCATAAGGCGCAAGGGTGTCCTGCGCGTGATCTGCGAAAATCCCAAGCACAAGCAACGCCAGGGATAGGATGAGAACGGAATCGGGAGCACGAAAGGAGTAAGCCTGTGGCGCGTATAGTCGGAGTCGATATACCCGACAACAAGCATATTGAGATCTCGTTGACCTATATCTTCGGGTTGGGTCGCTCGAGCGCTCGCATGATCCTCGAAAAGGCCAACGTGCCTTACAATCTGAAGACCAGGGATCTCACCGAGGAACAGAAGGTGAAGATCAGGGATATCATCGAGGACGATTTCAAGACCGAGGGCGCTCTTCGCACGGAAACGACGATGAACATCAAGAGATTGATGGACATCGGATCGTACCGGGGTCTCAGGCACAGACACGGCCTTCCGGCGCACGGGCAGCGTACCCATACGAACGCCCGCACGAGGAAGGGTCCGCGTAACCGTCCGGGTTCGAAGAGGAAATAAAGTCGGCATAAGCATCGCCGGACAACGTCCGGGAAATGGAAGGATATAAGAGGGAGGTTTCAATTGGCCCAGCCGCAGAGGTCAAAGAAGAAAAAGGTAAAGAAGGTGGATATCCTGGGCGTCGCCCATATAAAATCCACTTTCAACAATACGATCATCTCGATCACCGATCGCGACGGAGCGGTGATCTCCTGGTGCAGTCCCGGCAAGCTCGGGTACAAGGGCTCGCGCAAGAGCACGCCCTTCGCTGCCCAGCAGGCCGCCCAGATCGTGGCCCGCGAGGTGCTGGCCCTCGGGATGAAAAAGGTGGAGGCGTGGATAAAGGGGCCGGGGCCGGGCAGGGAGGCGGCGATAAGATCGCTTCGCGCCACCGGGCTCGACGTTTCCGGGATCAAGGACTGCACGCCGATTCCGCATAACGGCGTTCGTATGAAGAAGCGCAGAAGAATATAATGACGTTGCGGTGTTTTACCGATTACAGGCCGGGGAGGTAAAGATCAATGGCGAGATATACGGGTCCCGCGTGCAAGCTTTGCAGGCGAGAGGGAACTAAACTTTTCCTCAAGGGGGACCGCTGTCATTCGGACCGCTGTGCAATCGAGAAGAGGAATTATCCTCCCGGAGAGCACGGCCAGGCGAGATCCAACAGGAGAAGCAACTACAGGGTGCAGCTGAGGGAAAAGCAGAAGCTCCGCCGCATGTACATGATTCTCGAGAAGCAGTTCCGCAATTATTTCATTCGCGCCGCGCAGATGAAGGGCATCACGGGCGAGAACCTTCTGCGGCTGCTCGAGGGAAGGCTCGACAACATGGTGTTCAGGATGGGCTTCGCGCCGTCGAGGGCGACCGCGAGACAGCTGATCCTGCACAATCATTTCGAAGTCAACGGCAGGAGAGTGAACATCCCGTCGTACCAGGTGCTTCCGGGCGACCGCGTAAGCCCAAGGGAAAAAAGCTCTTCGCTGCTCGTTATAGAGGAATCGCTCAAGGGGTACGGGAGCAGGGGAACCGTTCCGTACATATCCGTTGACGTCGCGAAAAAGGAAGGCACCTACACCGAATTGCCGACAAGGGACGTAATCCCGGTGCCGATCGAAGAGAATCTTATCGTGGAGCTTTACTCCAAGTAGTGAGATGTCACGCGCGCGGTCATCACGGCCGCGCGGGCGGCGTCCGAATGCTGCGCAAGGAGGAACGCGTAGATGAAATGGCGTAACCTTTTAATGCCGAAAGAAATTGTGATGGATGAAACCACCGCGACTCCGACATACGCGAGTTTCACGGTGGAGCCGCTCGAGCGCGGATTCGGGAATACAATCGGCAACGCGCTCAGACGCACGCTGCTGTCCTCCATTCAGGGGGCGGCCGTCGCGGCGGTAAAAATCGACGGCGTTCTTCATGAATTCAGCACCATCAAGGGCGTCAAGGAAGATGTGACGGATATCGTGCTCAATCTCAAGCAGCTTATCGTCGTCATGCATTGCGACGACGCGAGATTCCTGACCATCGAGACGAACAAAGCCGGCGAGATAACGGCAGCCGACATCCAGGAAAGTTCGGAGATCGAGATTCTGAACAAGGATCTTCATATCGCCACGTGCACCGAGAAGGTGAAGCTGAAGATGGAAATCCTGATCGGCCACGGCCGCGGGTACGTCGGCTCGGAAAGCCACGAGCTCAAGGATTACGACATCGGCCTGATCCCGATGGATTCGAATTTCAGCCCGGTGATCAAGGTCAACTACAGCGTGAAGGACACCAGGGTGGGGCAGAGGACGGACTACGATTCGCTCACGCTGGAGATCACGACCGACAGCAGCGTATCCCCGCAGGACGCGCTCGGGTACGCCGCGAAGATACTCAAGGACCACATGTCGCTCTTCATCCATTTCGAGGAGGAACTGGCGGAGGAGGCGGACGAGGTCGTCAACGAGGAAATGGAAAAGATGAAGGAGCTTCTGGGCAGGAGCGTCGATGAGCTCGAGCTTTCAGTCCGTTCGTCGAATTGCCTGAAGGCCGCGAATATCAAGAGCCTCGGGGAGCTCGTGACGAAATCCGAGAGCGAGATGCTCAAGTACCGCAACTTCGGCCGCAAGAGCCTCAAGGAGATCGCCGATATTCTCGACGGCATGGGGCTGCACCTCGGGATGGACATCAATTCATTCCCGGCCGGGGTGAAGGAGATACTGGAGGAGAAGAAGTAATGCGGCATAACAGAGACCACAGGAAACTCAACAGGACAGCCTCTCACCGGAAGGCCATGCTGCGGAACATGGTGACGTCCCTGTTCGAAAGCGAGAGGATCATAACGACCGCGGCGAAGGCGAAGGAGACCAAGCGTTTCGCCGAGAGGATGATCACCTTCGCGAGACGCGGCGACCTTTCGGCCCGCCGGCACGTCGCGAAGACCGTGCAGGACCCGAAGGTGCTCGGCAAGCTCTTCGCCGAGATCGGCCCGAGGTACGTGAACAGGCCGGGCGGATACACGAGGGTCGTCAGGGTCGGAACGCGCAAGGGGGACGCGGCCGACGTGGCCATCCTGGAGCTTCTGAAAGCCGACGAGAAACCGCGCGGCAAGAAGAAGACGCCGAGAAAGACCTATCACAAGGTCGAGATCCCCGGCGATCCGGTCGAGGCGGCGAAGAAGGCGAAAGCCTCGGCCGACAAGAAGGCCGCCGCGAAGGCCGCCAAGGCCGCGAAAGAGGCCGAAGAAGCCGCGGCCGCCGGCACGGGCGGGGAAGAGGCGGGCGCAGAAACTTCCGGCGAGACTCCGGAGGAGAAATAGGTTCCCCGCTTCGACCGTGAACATGAATTGAAGGGCCGCCCGCAAAGCGGCCCCTTTTTTTGACGGCGGCCGGCGTATAACCGGATGCCGGCCCGCGGTGCTGCAGGTCCCCGGCCCGGCGGGGTCGCATCGTCCGGCGCCGCGTGATATCCTTGCCGGAGGCTTCCGTCCGCGGGAGAAAAAGATGGCCGTACTGACACAGGTCACGCTCCCCATCCTCTTCGTCGTTTTCCTCGGGTACCTTCTGAGGAAGATCGGAAGGGTCGAGGAGAGCGTCCTTTCGCGAATACAGCTTTACGTCCTGAGCCCCGCGCTGATCTTCATGACGATGGCCGGCTCGAACGCCATGATGTCCCTTCTGGGGAAGATCTTCCTCCACGTTCTCATCCTTTCCGTCCTTCTCTACCTTTCGGCGCAGCTCCTCGGAAGGATGATGCGCGGCGACGCCCTCGAGCGAAACGCGATGTCGCTCGCGGCGGTCTTCACCAACAGCGGCTTTTACGGGATCCCCGTCTGCATGCTGGCCTTTGGCGAAGAGGGGCTCGGTTACGCGGCGATGTACGTGATCTGCTCGTCGATGATACAGTCGACCGCAGGGATATACATCGCGAGCGAGGGGAGCAGGAAGCCGCTCGAGGCGCTGGCGATGATATTCAAGGTGCCCCTGATATACGCGATCGTGCTCGGGAAGCTCCTCTCGCAATTCGACATGCTCCCGCCGGCGCCCTTCATGGAGATGATAAACATGCTGGGGAGGTCCGCGGTCCCGCTCGGGCTTCTCCTTCTCGGGATGCAGCTCGAGAGGATAATATCGGACTGGAGGCTGAAGGGGATGGCGAACGGGGCCGGGCGTGGCAGGGTTCCCGCGAATGAAGACGGAGCCGGGCATGGCCGCGATTCAAACGGGGCCCCGGACCGGGCGGCGGCATCTTCGTCCTGCGGGACCGCGTTCGAACGGCCCTGCAAGAGCTACATTCTCGAGGGCACGACGGCGGGGATGCTCAAGATCGTCGGCGGATTCGTATTCGCGATGATAATCCTCCGTTTCATCGAGTTCGAGCCGGTTCTCCGCAAGGTCATCATACTGGAATCCTCGATGCCGACCGCGGTCAACGCCGTCGTTTACGCGACGGAGTTCGAATGCCGGCCGAAGCTCGTGACGATCGCTATCATGACGGCCACGCTCGCGAGCGTCGCGAGCGTGGCGCTTCTTCTCGCCTGGCTGGGGCGCTAGCCTTCGCGGCTTGACCCGACCCGGGGCCGGGAGGGGATGGATTCAATGAACTCGCCGGAAAACGAAACAGGATTTCCATGTTCACCACGAACGCGCGATGAGGCGGCCGCATTCATGCGGGAAAGCGCCATCCGCGCCCGCGCGGAGCGGGAGGCGGGCAGAGACCCCTTTGTCGTAGAGGTTTCATGCCGGGCGATGGACCGGATAGAGGAGATTTCCGATTCCGACATGCTCGCGGTCGCGGGAGGCGGGGTGACTCTCGGCAGGCTTCAAAGGGCGGCCGGAGAAAAGGGTCTCTTCTTTCCCTTCGAGCCCGAATCGCCGCAGGGCGATCCAACCATGGAGGAGCTTGTCCAGGACGGCACGATCTCGAGATACGAGGGGCGTTACGGGCGCCTGAGGGAATCGATCCTCTCGATCGAGGGGGTGACCGGCGCCGGCGAAACATTCCACACCGGATCGAGAAGCGTCAAGGACGTGACCGGGTACGAGCTAGCCGGATTGCTGACCGGGTCGGGGGGAAGGCTCGCGGTGATAACCTCGGTCACCCTCC
>JALOPX010000033.1 GCA_025453655.1 Candidatus Krumholzibacteriia bacterium | reverse complement strand
GAGGGAGATGGGCATACCGGTGGGGCCGGGGAGGGGATCGGCCGCCGGGAGCATGGTATGTTACGCCCTCGGGATCACCGCCATCGATCCGATCAGCAACGGGCTCCTTTTCGAAAGATTCCTCAATCCGGAGAGAATATCGATGCCCGACATCGATATCGATTTCTGCGACGATAAGAGGCAGCTCGTCATCGATCATGTCGTGGCGAAATACGGCAAGGACAACGTCTGCCAGATAATAACATTCGGCAGGATGGCGGCAAGGGCCGTCGTAAGGGACGTGGGCAGGGTGCTGAAGATCCCCTACGGCGATGTCGACAAGCTCGCCAAGATGATACCGTCCGCTCCCGGGACCACGCTGAGAAAGGCGCTCGAAACGGTTTCGGAATTCAGGGAAAGGTACGAGCAGGATCCGGCGGTCAAAAAGCTCGTGGACATGTCGCTGAAGCTGGAAGGCCTCGCCCGGCACGCCTCGACGCACGCGGCGGGGCTCGTGATAACGCCGACCCGTCTGGTCGAGCACGTTCCTCTCTACAGGTCGAACAAGGGCGAAATCACGACCCAGTACGAGATGAAGATCCTCGAAGGCATAGGGCTTCTCAAGATCGACATCCTCGGCCTGAAGACCCTTTCCCACATCGACAACGCGCTGGCCCTGATCAGGGAGCACGAGGGGGTCGAACTGGATCTGGCCGGCATCCCGGTCGAGGACGAAAAAACCTTCGAGCTGCTTCAAAAGGGGCAGACCATCAGCGTCTTCCAGCTCGAGAGCGCCGGGATGCGCGACCTGCTCAGGAAGATCGAGCCGTCCAATTTCGGGGACGTCACGGCCGTCAACGCTCTCTACAGGCCGGGGCCGCTCGGAAGCGACATGGTGACCGATTTCATCGAATGCAAGCACGGGCGCAAGAAGATAAAGTACGAGCATCCCAAGCTCGAACCGATCCTCAAGGAAACGTACGGCGTCATCCTCTACCAGGAGCAGGTCATGAGGATAGCGAGCGACCTCGCCGGATTCTCGCTCGGTCAGGCCGATTCGCTGAGGCGCGCCATGAGCAAGAAGAAAAAGAAGGAGATGGACAAGCAGGGGAAGGAGTTCGTCAAGGGGGCCGTCGAGAGGGGGATACCGGAGAGGAAGGCGGGGAAGATATTCGACCTCATGGCGTTTTTCTCCGGGTACGGTTTCAACAAGTCCCATTCGGCCGCCTACGCGATGCTTTCGATGAAGACGGCCTGGCTCAAGGCGCATCATCCGGCGGCGTTCATGGCGGCTGCCATGACGAGCGACATGGGCGACACGAACAGGCTGATCGTTCTTCTCGAGGAATGCAGGAATCTCGGCATCCCGGTCCGGCCTCCGGACGTCAATTCGGGAGGCGTGGGATTCGGACTGAAGGACGGCGGGATCACCTACGGACTGGCGGCGGTGAAGAATATCGGCGAAAAGGCGGTCGGCGGCATAGTCGAAATCCGCCGCTCGGGCCCCTTCGCCGACCTCTACGACTTCTGCAGCAGGGTCGATCCGAGGGTCGTCAACAGGCGGGTCATGGAAAATCTCATCCAGAGCGGAGCGATGGACTCGCTTCCGGGGACCAGATCCTGCAAGATGGCCTCTCTCGACAGGATCATGGCCTGCGCCCAGAAGAAACAGATCGAACGCGACCGGGGGCAGACCTTCCTGGGATTCTCCGACAACTCCGCCTCCGGCGACGCCCCGGCTCTCGACGACGCGCCGCCATGGGACGAGAGCGAGAGGCTGCACAGGGAAAAGGAATCGCTCGGGTTCTATTTTTCCGGCCATCCGCTGGACCGGTACAGCGATATCATGCGGCGGATCCTGAACGCGGACAGCGTCACCCTGCCCGAGAAGAAGGACCGCGAACAGGTCGTCCTCGCCGGGCTGATAACGGAGGTCAAGGTGATCCTCGACCGCAAGGGCAATCCGATGGCCTTCGTGACGATGGAGGATTTCTACGGTTCATTCGAGACGATAGTCTTCGCGAGCTGTTACGAGACGAGGAAGGGCGAGCTCGGCAAGGACAATCTCATCGTCGTGTCCGGCAAGGTCTCGGTAAAGGACAAGGGCGAGACGAAGATAATCGCCGACAAGGTCTATTCCATGGATGACGCGGTCAGGTACCTGTCGCGAAGCATTCACCTGACGCTGAGGGAGGGCCTCTTCGGAGAGGAGCAGCTGGCCGGCCTCCACGACATAATCGAGCGCCACAGCGGCGAAAGGAACCTGGTCTTTCACTGGAAGAGAAACGGGAGCACGATGTATACAATAAGGTCGAGGGCCGCCGGTGTCTCTCCCGGGCTGGAGCTGTTTCGCGAATTAAAGACGTTATCGGGGGTGGAAAATGTCGAAGTTTCGTCATGAAACGCCTCGGGCCCTTCTGATCGCCGCCCTGGCGCTGCTGCTTCCCGGAGCCGCCTTCGCGCAGGGGTTCGAGGACCTCAGCCTCATAAAAAGCCCGACGGCGGGGATGATACCGCACGGCTCCTACATGTTCGAAGGTGCGATCGGCCCCGACAGCAGCCTGCTTTTCGGGGTCAGGGTGGGATTCTTCGACCGGCTGATGACCGGCGTTTCGTTCGGGATGCAGGAGTTCATAGGCCGGGGCGGGATGACGGTCAACGACAGGCCCGGTTTCCAGGCCAGACTCAGGCTGCTCGAGGAGACCGTGCCGCGGCCGGCCCTCGCGATCGGCGTGGACACGCAGGGGGACGCCGCCTTCGACGAGGGCGACGACAGGTTCGAGCGCAAATCGAAGGGGCTGTACCTCGCGCTGAGCAAGAATTATCTTCTCCTGCGAAACGTGGCCCTTCATGGGGGCGTAAATTATTCCTTCGAGAACAAGGACGAGGGCGGGGCCGACCTCTTCGCGGGCCTCTCGATCGAGCTCTTCAAAGGGATGTCGGCGCTGCTCGATTACACACCGTCGCTCAACGACAACGACACCCGTCTCGCCTCGTGCCGGACGCGCGGCAAGGGGTATCTCGATACAGGGATAAGGTTCGATTACAGGGAGAACCTGAGGATCAGGCTTCTTTTCATGGATCTGAACGGCAACTACAACCGCGAGAAGGGCGTCGCCCGTTCGATAGAGATCCTGTTCGTCAATAACTTCTGAAAAAGGTGAGCATGGAAAACAAGCCGCTCAAGGTGCTGGAATTCGAAAATCCGGTCGTGGAACTGCAGGGCCGCATAGAGGATCTCAAGAGGGGAAACACGGCGGGCGCCGGGGAGATCGCGAGGCTCATGGACCGGCTCGCCGAGCTGGAGAAAAAGGTCTACAGGGACCTGTCGGCCTGGGAACGGGTCAGTCTGGCCAGGCATCCCATGAGGCCGTCGACAAACGATTACATAAGGATGATCTTCGACGAGTTCGAGGAACTTCACGGCGACAGGTATTACGGGGACGACCCCGCGGTGATCGGAGGCATCGCGAGGCTGGGGGATCAGCCGGTCATGGTGGTCGGGCACGAGAAGGGAAGGACCACCAGGGAGAGGATCGCCAGGAATTTCGGCATGGCCCGTCCCGAAGGATTCAGGAAGGCCCTGCGGCTTATGAAGATGGCGGAGAAATTCAACATGCCGATAGTCTCGTTCGTCGACACGCCCGGCGCCTATCCGGGGATCGACGCCGAGGAGAGGGGACAGCCGAGGGCGATCGCCGACAACCTCAAGGAGGTATTCGACATCGGCACTCCGATAATCGTCGCGATCATCGGCGAAGGGGGGAGCGGAGGGGCGCTCGCGCTGGCCGTGGGCGACGTCATCCTTATGCTGGAACACGCGATATATTCGGTCATATCCCCCGAGGGGTGCGCGGCGATACTCTGGAACAGCAGGGACAAGGCGGCTGACGCGGCGTCGGCCCTCAAGCTCACTTCGGCCGACTGCCTCAGGTTCGGGGTGGTCGACGCCGTTATAAATGAATCCCACGGCGCGGCGCACAGGGATCCGGAAGGATGCGCGAGGCTGCTGAAGGAGGCTCTGCTGGAACACCTCGAAAAGCTCGATAATATCCCTCCCGACACCCTGCTCAGGCGGCGCGAGGACCGATTCCTGGCGCTCGGCGATTACGGCGAGGTATGAGAAGCGCCGGATTCCGGGCTCCATCCCCCGTGGAGCCGGCCGGCGGGCGGCCTCTTTTGTGCTTGACCGTGTATCGCGCGATAGTCTATACTGTTTATTGCCAGCTTGGAGATTCGAAAGGGTTAAAAACAACTGTGCTGCAGGTCCCTGACGGGAAAGGGTGTCTTTCCGCTTGATCAGGGATTTTTTTATAAGAAGACCGTCAAGGAGCAGGATATGGTAAAAAAGGAACTGCTTGACATCCTGGCCTGTCCCAGGTGCCATGAGAAGGTTGTCCTCAGCGAGGACGGGGGATGGCTCATCTGCGAATCGTGCGGCGTCAAGTATCCGATCGAGGGCGACATACCCATAATGTTGACGGATCGCTCCGTCGGGATCGACAAAAGATAACGGAAGGCCCTTTGAAGGATGTGCATTTTCACGCATTTCGCGGCCGGAGCCCTTGCCGGCTCCTTCTCGCCCGCAGCGGCCCTGGCGCCGCTGCTGGGCCTCGGGAGCCACGTAATCCTCGACGTGATTCCCCATTACGATTTCGAGAGCATGAAGCTCGAGATCGTTCTCGGGCTCGCGGCGCTGGCCGTCCTTCTCGGGGGGGGAGTCTTCGGCTTCGCCGTGATCGCCGGGGGGCTCTTCGGTGTCCTTCCGGACCTCGAGAACCTGCTCTTTAAAAAGGGAGTCATAAGGGAGGATCAGAAAATTTTTCCGGGACACAGGGGATTCATACCGCATGGCCGGAGAGCCGGTCATGCGAATCTTGGGCTGCAGTTAGCCGCGTCGGCGGCCGCGCTCGTCTTTATTGTATGGAGAAGCCATTGAGAAGAATATTGTTCCTGGCGCTCGCAATCTCGTTTTTTGCCGCGGAATCGCGCTGCGGCGAATACCGTATCCTTTCAGAGGACGAAACGGGACTGACGGTCGAATTCCGGGCCGCCTCTCCGCTTGTCTCCCGCGCGGAAACGGGAGGGGGCGCGGCCCTCGCCTCCATAAGGATCCAGGGATACCTGACCGAACGGCTCGAGGGCCGTCCGGTCCTGCCCGTTCAAAGATATTTTTTCCAGGTGCCAGCAGGCGGCGCGGCCGGACTTCAGGTTGTGGATCTCGACGCGGCTCCGCTCGAAGGAGTCGTTCCTGAAGTCTGGTTCGGCGCCGGCGCCCCGGCCGAGGAGCATCTGAGGGCCCTCTCGGATCCCGCTTCGGCGCGGGGCAGGGATTTCGCCGTTATTGCCGGGTCCGGCAGGTTCAGGCACAGGGATATCGTGATGGTGGACATCTATCCCGTGATCTGGAACCCGGCAGCGTCGACCCTTCTCTACGCGGACAGGATCGTCGTGAGGCTGTCCTTCCCTCCGGCGAGCCGTGGAACTGCGGGAGCGAGGCCTTCAGGCATCCATGACGGGTTTATCGTCAACGCCTCCCAGGCGGCCGGCTGGGGCGCGGAGGGCCCGGCGCGGTCCCCGTCGCTGCGGACTCCGTTCGAATTCTCCTATTCGGACAGATGGCTGAGGCTCAACATCTCCTCGACGGGGATCCACACCCTGACGTACAGCGACCTGCTCGGCGCCGGCATCGATCCGTCGACGATCGATCCGGCCACCCTGCGTCTTTTCTCCGCGGGCCCGCTGCAGCAGCCCGATCTCGTCGACGACGGCGGAAGCTTCGGGGAGGATTTCCATCTCGGCGAGACGGCGATCATCTACAGCGGATCGAATTCGGGGGAGTTCCTGCCCGGGGAATCGATGGTCTTCTACGCGCTCGGGGCGAAGGGATGGACCGATGCCGTCGATCCCTCCGCGGCGGAGCACGAGTACTACGAGCACTACTACGACAGGGAGAACGTCTACTGGCTGACCTGGGGCGGTTCGTTCAGCGGGGAGCCCGCGAGGATGGAGCCGAGGGACGTGTCGCCCGCCGGTTCCCCGCCCGACGTGGCCGTCGACAGGTACACGGAAAGGATTCACAGGGAGGAAAACAACCTTTACGATCCGAAGTACACCGACGACCGCTGGTACTGGAGATCGCTCGGGGTGGGGACGACGACCTTTTCCGATAATTTCACGCTGACCGGCGCGACGGGCGCGGGAAGGGTCAGGGCCCTGATCTACGGCCCCTACAATTCCTTCTATACGAACCACGCCACCTATTACCTGAACAACGTGGAGCTCGGATCGTTCGACTGGATAACCACGACCTATTATTTCCTGCCGGATACGCTCGATGTCGACGTTTCCAACCTTGTCAACGATACGAACATCCTGAGGGTGACGAAGGGGTCCAGCGACAAGATGTACATAATGTGGCATGACATATTCTATGAGAGGTATCTTGCCGCCGCGGCGGGGAAGCTCGATTTCTTCGGCCCGGCGGCGCAGGGCAGGGCGGGATTCACCATGACCGGATTCCCGTCGGGCGCCCTGTATCTGCTCGACGTGACGGACTGGCGCTCCCCGGTCCTGCTGGAGGGATGGGAGCAGGAGGGCGGGACGGTGGAGTTCGAGGATGCCCGCGGAGGCGCCAGGGCGCATTACGCGGCGGCGGTTTCGTCCGCCCTCATGAAGCCTCGGATCGAGGTGGCGGGCCTCTACCCCGGAGATCTGGAATCGCTTCGCGACGACCCGTCTTCCCCGCACATGGTAATCATTTACAACAGCCGTTTCCAGAACGCGGCCGGCGCCCTCGCCTCCTTCAGGTCCGGCAGGCTTCCCGGAGTGGAGGCCCCGCGCGTGAAAACCGTCGACATCGAGGAAGTCTACGACAACTTCTCGGGCGGAATGAAGGATCCGGTGGCCGTCAGAAACTATATGAAGTATCTCCATGACAACTTCACGGAGAACGGCGAGCCGGCCATAAGGTACCTCCTCCTGATGGGAAACGGGACATACGATCCGATGGACATCCTCGGCACGGGAAACGATTTCGTGCCGCTGTACATGAAGGATTACGGCAGGGAGATCGTCGAGGACGAGGATTATTTCGTGAGGATGGACGAAGGCGGCGACAGGCTCGCCGATATCGCGGTCGGGAGGATGACGGTCCTGACGGCCTCCGAGGCCGCCTTCTGGGTTGGACAGATCGCGCGTTACGAATCGGGCGCCGATCACGGCGAGTGGAGGAACAAGGTCGTCCTTGCCGCCGACGACGAGCATTCGGCGTCCACCGATTGCGATTTCAGTTTCATGCTCGACACGGAGGCGCTCGCCACGGGTTACGAGTATTTCCCCGGCTTTATCGACAGGAAGAAGATCTACCTTCACCATTATCCCTTCAGCGGCGATCTCAAGCCGGACGCGACGAGGGACCTCCTCGACGAATGGAACGCGGGGGCGTTGATAGTCAATTACACCGGGCACGGGTCCCCCCAGCAGATGTCCGACGAAAGGGTAATGCAGAAGTCGGATGTATACTCGCTCATCAACGGGAGCCTCAGGCCCCTTTTCACGGCCTTCTCGTGTTCCGTGGGCAACATAGAATCCCCGTACCAGAGGAGCATCGCGCAGGAGCTCGTGGTCCGTCAGGACGGCGGCGCGATCGCGGCGATCTCCGGGACGGGCGGGACGCTCGGCGTGCCCAACAGGGAGTTGTCAAATTCGATATTCAGGTCGCTTTTCACCTCCGCTGACAGCACCGGGACGGAACCGCTCGGCATAACCATGCTTATCGCCAAACCATGCTGCGACGATTTCGCCGGGGGAATGAACAACGCCCAGTATATCCTGATCGGAGACCCGGCCACGACCCTCGCCATGCCCGGTTACAAGGTCGAGCACAATATCGCCGCAATCGACACGATGTACAAGGGCGACAGGTACCATATCGAGGGAAGCGTCGTTTCGGGCGGGAATCGTCTCGATTCGTTCACGGGCACGGCAAGGGTGATCGTCCAGGAATCCACCGAGGAGATCGACGAAGGCACGATTCCCTGCTATTACTTTCAAAGGCTGGCCTACAGCATCCCGGGCAAGGAGATATTCAGGGGAACCTTCGACGTCGCGGCCGGCAGGTTCAGCGCCGATTTCACCGTGCCGGTCAGGTGCAGGGGCGGTTCCAGGGCGAGGGTCAGGACATACGTCGAAGCATCCGGAATGGACGGGATAGGGGCGGAGGATTCCCTCGTGATACTCAACAACCCGAACACCCCCGTGAACGAGGGCCCGCCGGAAATCAACATCTATTTCAGCGGCCAGGCGACGAAGGTGAAACAGGGAGCCACCCTCAACGTGGAAATCTCCGATCCAGACGGGATCGCCATTCTCGGAGGAGATCCCCAGAGCTCGATCTTCCTCGAATTCGATAAAAGCGGATATCCGATATTCGTGACCGATTATTTCACGTACGACCACGGCTCCTCCTCCACGGGGAGGGTCGAGTACCCGCTGCATTCCGGATTCACGCCCGGGCCGCACCAGGTGGTCGTCAGGGCTTTCGACAACCTCGGCGAATCGGCCACCGACACCCTCTCCTTCGACGTGATCGAGGAGGGGCTTTACACGGTCAGCGACGTCTTCAACATGCCCAATCCCTTCAGGGACAGCACGAATTTCGTTTTTCAGCTCAGCAGTGAGGCCGACGTCACGCTGAGGATCTACAACGTGTCGGGAAGGCAGATCTGGCACAGCAGCCTCCAGGCCGTTGAGGGATTCAACAGCATATACTGGGACGGCAGGGATTCGGCCGGGGACAGGCCGGCAAACGGGACTTATCTCTACGTCCTGGATGTTTCGTTCAGGAATTCCTTCAATCGCACCGAATCGGTCACCGGAAAGGCGGTATTGTTAAGATAAGCCTTTTAAATATATTTTTTTACGGGCCGGGCGGGAGGGCGGCCGCGCCTTCCAAAAAGCTTGACCCGGGGCCCGTGCGACATTAATTTTATGGTACAACAGTTTCGAGAAAGAAGGAGATAACACTATGGCAAGATTCGTTGGTCTGTTTTTCGTTATTCTGGCGCTGCTGATCCTCAATGCGGGTCCCGCCTCCGCCCAGGGAGAGGCCGGAGCCAGCAGCCTTATCATACCTCCAAGCGCCAGGGCCAACGCCATGGGACAGGCTTTCGTCGCCATCGCGGACGATGCCACGAGCCTCTGGTGGAATCCGGCCGGGATGGCCTTCGTTGCCCGTTCGGTCGATTTCATGCACACCCAGCTCGTGCCCGATCTTGCCTCGGACGTATTCTTCGAATACCTGGGCGTCCTGTACGAAATCAAGGGTTTCGCGGTAATCGGCGCCAATCTCCAGTACCTGTCGTACGGCGAGTGGGAAGCGACCGACCAGACCGGGGTGGCTCTCGGAACGGCGAAATCGTACGAGTTCGTTCCGACCGTCGGCGGCGCGCTGAAGATCACGGACGACATCGCCATCGGGATGAATCTGAAGTTCATCTATGTCAGCCTCGCCCCGGCGTGGGCCACCGTCGAGGAGATCGACGGGATCGGCCATTCGGTGGGGCTAGATCTCGGGGCATTGTGGAAGGTTCCCGAATTCGGCATCGCCGGGTTCACCGTGAGCAGTCTGAGGCTGGGCGCCTGTTTCTCCAATCTCGGCCCTTCCCTGACCTACAGCAACCGCGACCAGGCGGCGCCGCTTCCGAGAAACTTCAGGCTCGGGTTCGCATATACGCCGGTGAAGAACGAAACGGGAGAGGTCACCGTCGTGGCGGACGTCAATAAATCTCTCGTCGAGTACGGCAGCGACGAGGACTACAACCGTTCCAACACATATCACGCCGGCGCGGAATTCGTGTACGCCAACCTGCTGATAGTGCGGGGCGGATATATTTACGACGATGACGGGGACATCGTCAATCCGACCTACGGCCTCGGGTTCATTCTCAACGACAAGCTCAGGATAGATTTCGCCAGCATACCCCAGGCGTCCGATCTCGCCAGAGTGTACCGCTGGTCGGTGGGGTACAATTTCTAGGCGCTCCCCTGGGAAAGGTCTAAAAACAGTTGTTGTCGATTTGCTTCAATAAACGGGCCGGGATCATCGTATCGCTCTCCATCCTGCTCCTGCAGGCCGGGCCGTTTCCGGCGGCAGCGAAGAAAGCCCCCGTTTTCCAGAGGCTCGAAACCGGCCGGTTCGCGAGAACGGGCGAATGGAAAGCCGTGCCGGACGAGGCGAGGCCGCGCCGGATCCTCGACTTCGACGAATTCTCGAGGAAGCGAAGCGGCAGGGAGATGTTGCGCTCCGGAAACGGGGCGTCGGCGGTCGAGGGAGCGATCAGGGTCGCGGTCATAAGGATCGCCTTCGAGACGAACAGGGAAAAGAGGCTCACCAGCATCGAGACCGAAGGGGATTTCGACCTTACCCCGGGCGGCGCCTCGCTGATCGATCCGACCCCGCACGACAGGGTTTTCTTCGACGCGCAGATGCGAGGGCTGAACAACTATATCGGTTTCCAGTCCTGCGGGAAACTCGAGGTCGAATGGGATATACTCCCGCCCGGCGCAAACGACGCTTTCAAACTCTCCGATATAGCCGATTACGGTCCCGGCACCGGCTCCGCCGGCTGGACAACCCCTCTTCTCGCGGCCTTTCTCCGCGCCGCGGTGACCGCGGCCGACGAAGGGCTCGCCTCGCTCGGTTACCCCGCGAGGCTCTCCGATTACGACGCGATAATTCTTGTGCACGCGGGGGCCGACCTTCAGGGGGACGTGAACGCCGACAGCCCCAACGATCTGCCTTCCTTCTTCGCCCTTCTCGGGGACGGCGACCAGATCCCGATCGAGGGGGGGACGAAGATCATAACCGAGGTTTCCGTGGTCCCCGAGACGGCGATCCAGGACGGGCAGTTCGGAGGCCACGCCTCGGTCCTGGCGCACGAATTCGGACACGTGCTGGGCCTGCCCGATCTTTACGACGTATATTACGGGATGCCGATCGTCGGCGTATGGGACCAGATGGATTCGGGCAGCCAGGTGGGAGTCTGGCTCATCGACGGCGGGGACGAGATCTTCGCCACCGGCATCCAGCCCTCCGGGTTCGGAGCGTGGTCGAGGTACATGCTCGGGTGGGCCGATGTCGACACGGTCAGGACCTTCGAAAATTCGATCGCTCTCGGAGCCGTGGAAAAGTGCCCGGCGAGGATCGTGCGCGTCGATATCGCGAGCGACGAGTTCTTCCTCGTGGAAAACAGGGCGGGGGAGATCGACGACATATATACACAACCGGTATGGGATCCGGAGTCGGGAGTGATAATAGGCTGGGGGAACTGCCTCAACTGCGACGGCCCCGAACCGGATGAATACGAATGGGAACTTGTCAACGCCTACGACATACTCCTTCCGACCGAGTACGACTACGCCTCGAGCGAGGGCGGCCCTGGGGTGCTCGTCTGGCACGTCGACGAGAGCTTCATCGCCGGCAGATTCCTTGAAAACCTCGTCAATTCCAGGTGGCCCTTCGGTGTCTCCCTGGTCGAGGCCTCCGGCGGAGTCGACCTCGGCAATCCATATTCGAGCCTGAGGCTCGGATGGTACGACGACGCATTCTTCGAAGGGAACGCCGTGGAACTTTCCGATTCGACCTTTCCCTCCTCATGGAGCAACTGGGGGGTGCCGTCGGGGGTGAGGGTGGAGAATGTTTCAGCGCGGGACACCCTGATGACCTTCGGGGCCGGGGTGAGGGATATGAGGGCGGCCGTGGCGTTCACGCCGGGCTCGAGGGTCGCCGATTACGGAACGCTCGATCTGCCCGGGCGGTTCGGGGCGATCCTGATCGACAAGGACGGGTATGCGCGCGTGGCCGGCCTCGACGCTCCGGTCTTCCATGTCGCCGCCCCCGCGGTGACCCCGATGGCCCTCGCGATGAATTTCGACGTCCCCTCGGGCGACGATGCGGTCATCGTGGGGGACGCCGAAGGAAGGATTCACGCGATAAGGGCCGGAAACTGGGAGAGCTGCGGCGGCTCCTGGCCCTACGATCCGGGCGCGAAGCTTGTTTCATGCCCGGCCGTATTCGACACGGGCGGGGATGTCCATATCGTGGCAGCTTACGACGACGGCGCCCTTCGCGCCGTATCACCGACCGGGACCGCTGAGGTTGTCCCATATTTTCTCGCAGACGGCTCGCGTTTCATCGGCAACCTCGTGATCGCGAGCCCGCAGGACGGCATGGCCACGGGGATATTCGCTCTCATCGCCGCGGACGGAGCGGACGGGGTCTTGCTGGAAAGGTTCCTCATCGAGGGCGGGGCCGTCGTTCCGGATCTCGGGTACGGCGTGGAGATACCTTTTGCCGCCCCGAAGATCGCGGGGCGGATCTCGCTTCTCGGAGGGGACCTCGATCCGTTGACGCCGGGAATCGAAATCTGCATAGTCGCGATGGATTCAGGCACGATAATCTTCTGCAACGGCGACGGCGTGATCTCCACGAGGGAGCTCGGCGCCCCGGTGGCCTTCGCGCCCTCGCTGCAGGACATGAACGGCGACACCTATACGGACCTCGTCAGCACGGACGGAACGGCCATCAATGTCGTCGGCACATCCGGGGCCAATATCACCGGCTGGCCGAGGAAGATAAACGACCTCTTCGTCCTTCCGGCTCCCGTGAGGATAAGCGCGCCCCTTACGACCGCCGTGTCGCCTTCGGGAGCGTGGGTGACGGCCGGCACGGACGCGGGGCTTCTCTTCATCCTGGACGGCGGCGGGGAGCTGGTGCACGGATACCCGAAGAGGACGGCGTCCTCATTCGACCAGGCGGTTACGATATCGGAGCGGGGCGGCGAGCCCGTCTATTCCTTCGTCGACGCGATATACAACGAGGGGATAAACCCCTTTTACGATTTCAGGCCGGCCTGCGGGTCGGTCAGATGGCGCCTCGGCCCCTTCGAAGGGCTGGACGTGGAAAGTTCGTGGACGACCCCGCTCGGGGACGCGGGAAGGACGGCCTTCGCCGCGGCATCGTCCGGGTTCGAGGGGCCGGCCGCCGACTGGAGGCTCGCGGCCGAAGACCTCGTCATCTATCCGAACCCGTCGCGCGACGGGGAGGTCGGCGTCCATTTCAACGCCCCCTCTTCGGGCGACGCGCGGGTCGTGATCATGGATCTCGCGGGAGAGCTGGTCTATGAAGACAGCAAGACCCTCTCGGGCGGCGAGGACGAATTCAGGGTTTCGCTTCGGGGCGCGGCTTCGGGGATCTACCTTTGCAGGCTTGTCATCCGTTCCGCGGGCGAAACGGTGGAGGCAAGGGGAAAATTCGCGGTTGTGAGATGATACTGGAGGATTAAGATGCATTCTGGACGACGAACATTCCTGCCGGCCTTCGCCGCGGCGATATTCTTCCTCTCGGGCGCCTCGTTCGCGTCAGGCGACCCGAAGTCCGAAATCCCGGGCGGCTTCGATCTCAGGGCGTACAGGGCGGAGGAGACGCTTCGGCTGGCCGGGCGGAAGCTCGAGAGCCCCTCGGTCAGGTACGAGGATCTCATGGACGCGCGAAACAGCCTTCCGGGCCGGAGCATCAGGCCGGGGGGCAAGAAGAAGATGGCGATCGCGATGGTCGCCTCGGCGATCCTCCCGGGAGCGGGGGAATTGTACCTCTATTTCGATTCGGGGTACAGGCCCGCCCTCTACAGGGCCCCCGTTTTCATGGCCCTCGACGCCTACCTCTGGTACGGGTACAAGACCAACCTCGACAAGGGGAAGGATTTCAAGTCGGAGTACGAGGATTACTGCGACGCGCACTGGAGCGAGGCAAGGTTCCTTCTGCAGCATCCATGGTGCGAAGGGCTCGGGCCGGAGGGATGTACGGATTACCAGCAGTATAACGAAAATGCCTCGGAGATGCAGCAGTTCTTCTTCATCTACATGCCGAAATCCCAGGACAGGGAGGAGTACTACGAGAACTGCGGGAAGTACGACGCCTTCGCCTTCGGGTGGGACGACTGGGACCCGACAGGATGGGACGGCAGCTACGAGACCTTCGAGCCCTGGACCCCTCACAGGACCGAGTACTGGAGCATCCGCGACGAGAGCGACAAGTACCTCGTGAGGGCAGATCAGCACGTGATGCTCGCGATAGTCAACAGGGTTCTTTCGGTGCTCGACGCCGCCTGGATCGCCTACACGATCAACAGGGGCGACGACGATTACGGCGGATTGAATATCGAATTCAGGCCCGACTCGCGGATGCCGACGGTCGGGGTCAACTATCGTTTCTAACCGTTTCCAGGGGGGTGTCCCGTTGAAAAGGATCTTCCTGACGATAATGCTTCTCCAGTTTGCCGCCGCCTCGCCGCGGGCCCTGGGGGCGGCTGAAGAGATTCCCCTGAAGGAAGACGGATCGTGGACGCATGCCCGCCCCTCCTTCGGTACGGCGGGCGCGGACGCCGCGGCGTCCCCGGCGCAAACGGCGGGGCTCAGGCTGATCGGCGGGGGCCCGGACGGGGAATCGATCCACGGCGGCGCACCGAGGTCTCCCGCGAGGGAGGCGGCGATGAGTTTCCTTCTGCCGGGCCTCGGGCAGTACAGGATGGGA
Source organism: Candidatus Krumholzibacteriia bacterium (assembly GCA_025453655.1). Lineage (GTDB taxonomy): Bacteria > Krumholzibacteriota > Krumholzibacteriia > Krumholzibacteriales > Krumholzibacteriaceae > JALOPX01. The sequence goes on along the minus strand of JALOPX010000033.1, from coordinate 4,076 downwards.
AACAGGACGAGGGCGAAGATATATTTCGGCCTCGAGGGGGCCGGATGGATCGCCGCGGGAGCCTTCTTCTGGCAGTCGATGGTTAGAAGGGACGAATACGAGGAATACGCCGTCGCCTACGCCGGAGTGCCGGGGACCGGGCTCGACGAGGATTACTACGAGAAGATAGGCGATTTCATCAGCAGCGACGGCCCGGGCGGATATAACGAATCGGTGCTGATCGAGGCGAGAAACCTCTACTATCCGGACAAGGCCGCCATGGACGCCTATTACGAGGAGAACATGATAGAAGGGGACCTCGCGTGGAGATGGGAGACGGAAAAATCCTACCATAACTTCAAGGATCTTTTCGCGGGGAGCGACGCGTCGAGAAGGCGCGCCGTATACGCGGTCTTCTTCATCCTGGGGCTCAGGGCGGTCAGCATGGTCGATGCCCTCAAGATTGCGAGGGACTCGAACGGCGAAGCGGGAGGCGAAACCGGGATGCGGCTGGACATGGAGCCCTGCGTGGACGGGGTAAGGGTGTCGCTGTGCCGCCGTTTCTGACGACGTGGCCCGTGGCCGGAATGGATGTCAGATGGGAAAGCTCTCTATTCCCTTCCTGCTCGCGCTGATACTGCAGGGCCCGGCAGCGGACCCCGCCGCAGCGCAACCCGAGCCCGCCGCCGGTTTGAGGGTCGAGCCGTACGGCGCGCCCCTCGGGAAAGGGGAGCTGCGCGAACCTCTCGGGATCGATGTCGATACCGGGGGGAACGTTTACGCGGCCGACGCCATGACGGGGAAGGTCTTCCGTTTTTCCCCGGACGGGACCGTGATCGAGTTCGAGAACCCCCCGCGCAATTCTTCGATATACCCGATAGATCTCGCCGTGGACGGCTCGTTCGTCTACGTGCTCGATTACACGGCCGGGAACCTGCTCCGTTATGACGACAGGGGCTCCTACCTCGACATACTGATCTCCTATTCCTCGCTGGAAAGGACGCAACCCGTCTCCGTGACCTCCGGGGGGGGCGGGAGGCTCGTCACGACCGATTTCAAGAACAGCGCTGTTACGGTCTGGACCCCCCTCCTCGACGTGGAACTCTCGTGGAGCGCGTACGGGAGGGCGGAGGGGGCCTTCGACAGGCCGGCGAAAGCGGCCATCCTTCATGGCGAGCGAATCGCCGTCGCGGATCTCGGAAACAGGAGGGTCCAGCTCTTCTCGCCGGCCGGCGCCTTCATGCAGACCTTGTCGCCGCCGGACAGCGTTCCCTTCATCGGCCCGAGGTGCCTTTGCGCGGACAAGGACGGCAACCTCTTCGTCGCCGACACGGGCGGCGGGGCTTTGTACGTCTTCTCGCCCGGGGGCGCCCTCCTGCTGAGGATCGATTCGTATCTCGGGGACGCGATATCCCCTTCCGCCGTGGCGGCGGGCTGGAACGACGATCTGTACGTGGCGGATCTCGCGTCGCGCTCGATACTTGTTTTCAGGCTTTCTTCACCCGGCAAATGAACATGATTGCAATGAGACCATCATCCCTCGTCCCGACAGGGAAACACAAGGGGTCAACGTTCCTCATCCTCTGCGCCGCCCTGCTTTGCGGGGCCCCTGCCCGAGCCCTGCCGGCGGTCGGCGGCGCCGGGGCCGGGCCCGCGGCGGAGCGGCCCGGGGGGGCTGCGAGCGTCAGGGATCAGTACAGGCAGAAGAGAAGCTTCATCCTCCTTTCCGGGCAGGAGAGGATCGACCTAGAGAGGTCCTTCCTCATCCCGGGAAGCGATTCCGTATCGCTCGACGGGAGGCTTCTCGAGCGAGAAACCGATTACAGGATGAATTATCTCCGCGGGACCCTCATCCTGGTGCGCGCCGCCGCCGGAGGGGAGAGGCTGCTCGTCTCCTGGTCGAGATACCCGTTCCCCTTCGCCCCCCTTTTCGCTTCGCGTTTCCCGGGCGAAAAGCCGGCCGGCCCGGTCACGATTCCACGGACCGAAGAGGCGGCATCGCCTCCGGACGAAGGGGGCGGCCTGTACAATCTGCGCCTTTCGGGGAGCAAGACGGTGGGGTTCTCCATCGGCACCGGACGGGGCGTCGGGATAGACCAGAGCCTGAAGGTGACGATGGCCGGCCGGCTTGCGAGGGATCTCGAGGTCAAGGCCTACCTCTCGGACGACAACCTTCCCGTGCAGCCCGAGGGGAACACGGAGGAACTGAAGCATCTCGACAAGGTCTACGTGCAGGTCAACAGCAGACACATGGAGGCGCGCCTCGGCGATTTTTCGACCGGCCTCGACTGGTCGGCCTTCTCCTCCTTCAAGCGCGAGCTGAGGGGGGCGTCGCTCGGCGTCGACGCCGGGGGGCAGAGTTTCATGGCGGGAGGGGGCCTCGCGCAGGGAAGGTTCAGGACCTCGGAGCTGCGCGGCAGGGACGGCGTGCAGGGACCTTACGAGCTCCTCGACGCGAGGAGGTTCAACGGCGTAATCGTGCTTCCCGGCACCGAGACCGTCATGCTCGACGGGCGACGGATGAAGAGGGGAAGCGAGAACGATTACACGATCGACTACAACCGCGGGACCATCACCTTCACGGAAAAAATTTCGATCGGTCCGGATTCGGAGATCGTCGTCGATTACCAGATGGGGGAGGACAACTACGAGAGGACGACGCTTATGGCCGGATGGTCGGCCCCCTTCGCCTCGAACGCCGTCCGCCTGAGGGCCTTCCTCTTCCAGGAGGGGGACGGCTCCGACGAGCCTCTCCGGCGCGTTCTCACCGACGAAGACAAATCGATCCTCCGCGCGGCGGGCGATGACGGGGAGCTCGCAGTCGCGTCCGGCATCGAGGAGATCGAGGACGGCGAGGACGCCTACATACTGGTGCAGATCGATTCGGTGACGGCCCATTTCCTATTCGTCGAGACGGGCGGCACGCACAGGGTTTCCTTCCGCAGCGTCGGCCCCGGGAAGGGGGATTACGAAACGGACGGGTTCACGAAGAGGGGTGAGGTCAGGTACAGGTACGTCGGTGCCGGTAACGGTTCCTGGGTGACGGGGGTTTCGCTCCCGCTGCCCGCCATGAAGAAGGTCTTCACGGCGGGGATCGAGGCGGAAAAGGGGGTTTTCTTCGCCGTGGCCGAGGGAAACGTCAGCGTTAACGACCGGAACACCCTTTCGCCTCTCGACGACGACGACAACGACGGCGGCGCGGCCCTGCTGCAGGGGGGGATACGAGGCCTGAGAATCGCGTCGAGCCTCCTGTCGCTGAAGGGGGAGTACTCCTTTCTCGACGAGAGGTTCGTCTCTCCCGACAAGACGCGCGAGTCGTATTTCTACAGGAACTGGAATCTCGAGGATCTTCCCCTGTCGGGGCGCGAGGAGATTTCCGGCGCGTCGCTCAAGCTCGAGGGGGAGAAACTCTGGGATCTCGGTGGAAGCTTCAGGAGGCTGTCGCGGGGCGCCGGCCTGACGGCCACGAGAGGGGACGTCACGGCGAGGCTGGGAGATCCCTCGTCGAGGGGAATGAATCTCAAGGCCTTCGAATCGAAGACCGCCGACACGAGGGACAGGAGGTTCGCGCAGCTTTCCGGGGCATATTCCTTCTGGCGGCTCGTGCCGCGCCTCTCCTTCGAGACGGAACGCTACCGCTCCTTCTCGGCCTCGGCGGCCGATACGGGCAGGTACTATCACCAGAGCACAGCGGGGCTTTCGACCCGCATGACCGGCCCGTTCAGGGCCGACCTTTCCTGGATCAGCCGCACGACGGACAACATGTCCGCCGGGGGCGGGCTCTGGGAGAGGGCGAGACGCAACGACGAGATCGTTTTCGACGGCGGGTACGCGGGGGGATCGAGGATCGTCGACCTCTACCTCAGCCACAGGGAGACGCGCGAGACCGGGGCGGGCGGCGTCGGCAGGTACGATCTCGCCAGGGTGCGGCTGAGGGACAGCTGGGAAAGGGCCGGCCTTGCGAACGACATCGGATACAGGATAAGCTCCGGAGAGGACCGGCGGCTCGAGAAGGCCGTGATCTTCGTAGGGGAGAACGAGGGGGACTACGACAGCGAGGGGCGGGAGGTGGGCCAGAAGAGGGGGAGCTACATGGT
>JALOPX010000032.1 GCA_025453655.1 Candidatus Krumholzibacteriia bacterium | reverse complement strand
TGGCGGGATTACAGGCATGGTGACACAAACCCGGATGTATACACACAAAGGATTAACGGGGATGGGTATGTTTTATGGGGATTGAGTGGTTTGTCGGCTTGCACGGCACCTGGATTTCAGTCCAATGCGAAAATTGAATCTGACGGAAAGGGAGGAGGAATTGTTGTCTGGCAGGACAAGAGAACAGGAGAGTACGATATATACATGCAGAGGATCAGCGGCGCCGGAAGTGTTTTGTGGGCCGAAGACGGATTGCCGGTATGTGATGCGGTTGGCGATCAGACGTATCCGGCGCTGGTTCCGGACGGAATCGGGGGAGCGATAATAGTCTGGAAGGATTTTCGGGATGGATTCGAGGATTTCTACGCACAAAGGGTGGATTCGAACGGCGTTAAGATGTGGGCGCCGGACGGCATAAGATTCTGCGCATCGGGAAGTACGGATATCGAGGTGAGCCTGACGTCCCCCCAGCCCAAAGCAGACGGTTTTGGAGGTGTTATTGTTGTCTGGGCGGATACGAGAAATGTGACCCATTATACTTTTGCGCAGAGGATCACCGGAGAAGGAGAGATGCTATGGACAGAGAACGGTGTGAGATTGTCATCGAACGATGCAAGTCTGGATGAAGGTAGTTATACTCTTGCAGTTGATGGATTTGGGGGTGCGGTCTTCGTATGGAATGTAGAGGCTGGTTTTTTAGGTGCCAAGGACGATATATATGCACAAAGAATAAGAGCAGATGGGAGTGTGGCCTGGGATTCGGCCGGCGTGGGAATATGTGTGTCTCCAGACTGGTGGTGTGCGACGCCGAGCCCCATATGGATCGACGAGAATAACATAATCATAGTTTGGACGGATTTAAGGGATGAAGTTGGTCATATCTATGCTCAGAAGGTGGATTCCGCGGGAACGATACAGTGGGCGACAAATGGGATTGCGGTCTGCGACGAACCGGCCGGGCAATACTACCCAAAGGTCGTAAGGGATAGTGATGATGGAATAATTGTGACATGGCAGGATGCCAGAACATTGACCTATGATATCTATTCACAGCGGGTGAGTCCGGATGGGGTGAGGCTCTGGGCATCTGAAGGAATTGAAGTTTATCATACTGTTGGGACTTCGAGTCTGGAGGGTGTTCTCATGGTGACGGATGGCAACGGAGGTGGGATAGTTTCGTGGAGGGAACCCAGAGGAGATGCTGGGTGCACATTTGCGAAAAAAATCACGAACACCGGGGATGTCCCCGTCCCGACTTTCCTGCAGGAGTATTGGGCGGATGTCACGGGGGACTGGGTAATGTTGAGCTGGTCCATTTCGGGGAGTGCCGAGAACGAGGTGTTCGTTGTTTCGAGGAAGGACCCGGGATCACACGAGTACCTTGAGATTCAGAGGATCACCGCCGGCCAAAATGTTTATTCCTTCGATTACGTGGATAAAACATGCCTTCCGGGGAACAGCTATGTCTACAGGGTGGCCGTCGAAGACGGTCTGGAGACCAGCGTTTTGTTCGAGACCCAGGTTCTGACATTGCCGCCGGCGACATTGATTCTGTACCAGAACCACCCTAATCCATTCAATCCATCGACAGTGATAGAGTACTATCTCCCGGAGGGTTCCTTCGTGAAGCTTGATGTCTACGATGCTGCTGGTAAACACGTAACCCGGCTGATCGATGGATATGTCGAGCCAGGACAAAGGCGGGTTCTATGGGACGGAATGGACTCGGAAGGGAAACAAGTGTCTAGCGGAATGTATTTCTACAGGCTCGATGCGGGCAAAACCACCCTTTCCAGGAAAATGTTGATATTGAGATGATCTTGACTGCACAAAAACCTTTAATGCCGTTCACGGGGAAAGTGCGCTGATGACCGGATCGTCCAAACGTGATCGGCACATATCTCGGAAATAGGCATACCACACATGAAGTTAATCCTCGAAAAAAACACATTCCGTTTGTTGGAGGGTGGTCTGGGCCGTCATGGATGATATTTCCCGCCGGAGAGCCTTTCGAACAGTTCGATCTCCTTCGAGACCCTTTCGTCCCATGACATGAAATTCTCGAGGGCGGAGGCCATCGCCTGCCTTCCGAGCCTTTCGCGCAGCTCCCGGTCGGCGAGGAGGGTCTCGATCTTCGAGGCGAGCGCAGGGAGGTCGTTGTCCGGCGCCAGCAGTCCGTTCCGCCCGTCGATGACGGTCTCCGAGGTCCCGGCTACGTCGAAAGCGACGACGGGCAGCCCGCAGAGCAGGGCCTCGCAGGGCGGCATCGACATGTTGGTGAGCTCGTTCGTCCCGACGAAGATATCGCAGGCCTTGAGGAAGCGGGGCACCTCTTCGTACCTTAGCGGCCCGGTGAAAAAGGTCCTGTCGCCGAGCCCCAGCTCCCTGGCCCTCGCTTCGAGCCTCGCCCTGTACGGGCCGTCCCCGCCTATGACGATTGCCGCTCCTTCCAAAAGCGCGGGCGAGATCAGGGCGGCCGCCTCGAGAAAAAGGTCGACCCGTTTCGATCCGACGAGGCGGGAGAATGTCACGAGAAGGGTCTTGTCGGGCGGAAGGCCCAGCGAGGCCCGCGTCCCGGCTCGATCCACGTCGAGCCCGGCCCAACCCTTGTCCATCCCGTTGGGGAGGAATGAGATCTTCTGCGCGGGTATCCCGAGCCGCGTCAGGGCGTCGCGCCCCTGCGTGCCGTCGTTGAGCACGATGTAGTGGTCGACGCGCTTTCGCATCGCGAGGATCTGCTCGTAATTGTACCACCAGTATTTGAGCTTCGGCATCCCGAGGTGGTTGAGGTACATCACGCCGAAGAGCTTCGCCACCGACGGGATCCCCGCTTCCTTCGCCGCGACGCCGATCGGGCCGAGCGCGTAGTAGGTATATCCGAGGATCAGGTCGGGGCGCCTTTCCGAGGCCAGCTTCCTCAGGGCCGGCATGACGGCTCGCGGGAAGAGGCCCGGCACCAGGAAACGTTTCGCGGGTCCCGGAAGGCGGCCGTACGAGCGGAAGATGTTCGGGTAGTGATGGTAGCGCAGCCCTTCGTGAGTGTATGGATCCCTTCGGTCGGCGGGCTCCGGTATCAGGTAATCTATCTCGACGCCGCGCGCGGTGAGCCCGTTTATGAAATGCATCTCGTCGGGCACGCCGCATCCCTCGCCGAGCGACCACATCCCTTCCCATATCGAGAGAACGGCTATTCGTGAAAGTTTCCCGTTCAAAATCGCGTCACCCCGTTTCCCGCCTTACGACGTTGCGAAGAATGCCGATCCTGCCGATCTCGATCTCCACCGTGTCGCCTTCCTTGAGGAATACCGGGGGATCGCGGAAGACCCCGACCCCCGCGGGGGTCCCGGTCGATATTATGTCGCCCGGCATCAGGGTCATCCCGGCCGTGATATAAGCGATGATCGAGGGGATGTCGTGTATCAGCATCGACGTCGAGCCGGACTGCATCGCCTTTCCGTTCAGCCTTTGCGAGACGTGAAGGTTGCCCGGGTCGCCGATCTCGTCGGGGGTGACGATCCAGGGGCCGCACGGGGCGAAGGTGTCGAAGCTCTTCGCCCTGAACCACTGCCCGTCCTCCTTCTGGGCCTTTCTCGCGCTGACGTCGTTCAGCGCCATGTACCCGGCGATATAGTCGGAGGCTTCCTCGACCGAAACGTCCTTCGCCTCGCGCCCGATCACGAGGGCGAGCTCTGCCTCGGCATCGACGTTTTCGATCCCCCGCGGGATGACTATGTCGTCGAAGGGGCCGGCGAGGGCCGTCGGGGCCTTCGCGAAAAGGACCGGCTTTTCGGGGGGCCGTTTTCCCTGCTCTTCGGCGTGGTCGCGGTAGTTGAGGCCGAGGCATATGATCTTGCCGGGCCTTAAGACCGGCGGGAAAAAGGCGACGTCATTGATATGGCGGAAATGTTCCCTGCCGAATTCGGAGGCGTTGTCGACCATGTTCTGCACCTCGGGAAGAAGCCCCCTTCGCAGAAGCTCCCCCGTGTCCGGCGGGAGGAAGGGCTGCGCCGCCGCGATATCGAGCACGAGATCCCCGATGGCCGCTCCGGCCCGGGGCCCCTCGTCGCCGAATGCAAAGGTCACGAGTTTCAATCAGCGATCCCTTCTGCGCTCAAGCCCGGCGCCTCGTCCGGGCCGTCCCAGCCACGCCGGCGCCGTTTATTCCCCGGCGATCGTTTTCATCTTCTCGAGCAGGACCTCCGGCCCGACGAACCCGGTGATCCGCGATCCCGGAACCTCGCTTCCCGAAGCGTCGAAGAATATTATCGTGGGCACGCCGACGATGCCGAATTCCTTCTTCAATTCCTTTTCACGCTCCCCCGACCGGGTCAGATCGACCTTGAGCGTCGTTATCTTCCCCGATAGGGAGAGCACTGCCGGGTCGGAGAAGGTTATCATCTCGAGCTCATGGCATGGCACGCACCAGTCGGCGGAAAAATCGATCATGATCCCCCTGCCGCCCGAGACCGCGGCGTCGAAGGCTTCCTTCGAGTACGGAGAGAAGGCTATCCCCTTCTTCCCGGACGATTGGCCGAACGGGCCGCCCGGCATGAAGAGGATCCAGGCGGCGGCCGCGAGCATCATGACTCCGACGATCTTCCTCGACCTCGCGAATCCCCTTCCCATCCCCGGCACGATGTCGATCCATCCGAGGAAGAGCCCGCCCGCGACGAGGACGACTACGTATCCTATCGCCGCGGCCGCAGCCGACATCAGGTGCCGCGCGAAATAGAGGGCCATCAGAAGGAGTATGAATCCGAAAAATTTCCGTATCCAGATCATCCAGTTGCCCGATCTCGGCAGTTTGCTTATCGATCCCGACACCGTCGCGAGCACGATGAACGGGATTCCCATCCCCCACGCGAGGGTGAAGAACATCAAAAATCCCATCACCGGTTTTCCCATCTCGCCGACCCATGTCAGAAGGCCCAGCACGAAGGGGCCGATGCACGGGGCCGCCACGATGCCTACCGTGAGGCCCATGAAGAAGGCTCCCCAGCCGCCCTGCTTCGCCGAGCCTGTGCGCCTCTGAAGGAATGATGGCATCCTGATCTCCCAGAAGCCGAACATCGACGCTGCCAGGCCGGCCAGCATCGCGACGATGAAGAGGATCACCCACGTGTTCTGCAGGGCCGATCCGAAAAGGGATCCGGTCATCGCGGCCGCGATGCCGAGCACGCTGTAGGTGATCGACATCCCGAGCACGTATATCAGCGAGAGCATGAAGGTCCTCGAGGTCCTCCCTCCCGCCTGGCCGCCGAAGTAACTTACCGTGATGGGGATCAGCGGATAGATGCACGGCGTGAGGTTCAGGGCGAGCCCGCCGAGTAATATAAGGACGAAGGTGAGAAATAATCCCTTCTCCTCGATCGTCTTCCCGAACGACTTCCCGGCAGTGCCGCCCGAGCCGGCCTCCCCGGCCGCCCGAACTGCGTTGCCATCCTTGTCGACGAAGGGAGGGGAGGAAAATATGTCGGTGTTGATCGCCTCGGCCGTTTCCTCCATCGCCCCGACCCTGATCGTGATCGCGGCGGTAACCGTCCCCGGCTCGAGGCAGGTCAGGTTGTTGCATCCCTGGTATTCGAGCGAGTTCGCGATTTCGTATTCCCCGGGAGGCGTATCCTTAGCGATTTTTATGATGACGCCGAACAGGACCGTGCCGTGAAAGAGCGACATTTCGGAGTCGCTGACCTCGAGCTTCGCCATCTCCGGCTCCGGATATAGAACGCCGAGCATTTCTATCCCCCGCGGGAGGCGGGGCAGAAGCCTCGTCGGTATGAGAAATTTATCCAGAGGCTCGTGCGAATTGATGTGCCATCCGTCCTTGATCGTCGCTTTTACGGCTATGTAACCCGTGGAGCCCGGATGAAAGACGGAAAGTGAGGCCAGGGCCTCCGCCTCGACGAGGTTCCCCGTCTGAGTGAAGAAATCCTGGCCGGCCGCTGTGGAAACCGCGCACAGGGCGGCGATCATCGCGATCGCGGCCGTGAAAGCGGCGCGCCGGCATGCTGCTTTAGCGATCATCGTTCTCCTTCCGTTCACTTGACGTTATACCTGAAAATATACAAGCCGCCAGACCCGCTTGCCAGGTAAACGAACCTTCCGTCGGCGAATACCCCCCTGCCGTCGTCGACCGAGGGGTGATTAGCCGCGATGGCGGGGTTTCCCGGGTCCGAGACATCGATGGCGTTGATCCCGTTCGTCTGCGAGGCGACGAAAACCGTCCGTCCCTCGACGTGTATCTCCCTCGCGATCGATCCCACCGAAACCGAGCCGAGCATCACGGGTTTGGACCGGTCGCCGATGTCGGCGACGGCGAGGCCGTCCCCGCCGATAGCGAGGTATAGGAGGCCGCCGCCGGCGAAGACGTCGCAATTCCATCCGGGCGTGCGGGTCGAAGAGACGAGGCGCGGAGCCGTCCCGCCGTGCGCGTATATCCTGAACCCCTTGAAGCCGTCGGCGAAATAAAAATATTCACGGTCTGCGAATATCCCCCTGACCTCCGAGAATTTCTCCCTCCAGACAAGCCGGGGCTTCGCGGGATCGGAGCAGTCGACGATCTCTGTGCCCCCGAGGCCGCCGGCGACAAACGCCCTGTCTCCCTCGGCGACCACGGCTGAAAGAAAGAAGGGTGAGGCGGAGCGCCCCAGCAGGCGGGGATTCGCCGGGTCCTTTATGTCGACGGTCTTGAGGCCGTCATTCCCGTCGGCGAGATAGAGGACATCCCCCTCGAGGGCGACGTCCCGTGCCATCGATGTCTGAAGATGCCCGATCCATTCGATCGAACCCGTTTCGCCGGCCTTCCCGACTCTGAGCCCGTCGGCGCCGTTCGCGAGGTAGACGTATCCGTCCTCCGCGACGAGATCGATCGCGTACCCCTTCGCCGCGACCTTGCCCGTACATGACGCGTCGCCGGCGCGAAGATCGTATATCCAGAACCCTTCCTTCTCGTCGACGCAGACCAGCAGCCCTTCCGATATCGCTATCGACGATCCGGGGAAAAAGCCGGATTTATCTCGGCCTGTCAGCTTGTCGACGATGTTTCGCTTCGGCGAGGGCCTCTCCCCGGCGGCGACCCTCCCGTAATCGGCTCGAAGAGGATTGCCGGAAACGGCGGGTCCTCGGGAGCTTCGATTGCTTCCGCCGCCGGCGTCGGCGGCACGCCTGCCGCCGCCCCCGCCCTGCATGTCGAATGGGATGATTTTTCCCCCGCCAGTCAGGGCCAGCCCCCGGTCTTCGTTGAAGGCGAGCGCGGCGGCTCCGGCGATCGGAAGGGGATCGAGTTTCAGCGGGGACCCCGGGTCGGATATGTCGAAACGCTCGAAGGAGCCGCCCGCCGGGATGTAGAGGATCTTGCGGTGAAGATATGATCTTCCCTTGCCGGCCTTCGCTTCGATGCGGGACCGAAGATCGAGCGCGCCGCCCTCTCCGGCCGAATAAACGGCCGCGCCTCCGCTTTCAACGATGACGACCGTCCCGTCGTCGGCAAGGAGGGAGAGGGGCCTGACCTTTATCCCTTCGAAGGGGGTGGGCGCCGGGTTGAGGGGATCGGAGAGGTCGAATGTGACGACCCCCTTTCCGATATCGGCCGCCACGAGCAGGTCGCCGCAGGCGCAGAGGTGCGTGATCCGCGGCATGGAGAAGGAATTGTACACGACGGGCTTCGCCGGATCGGCGAGATCGACCGTCACGATGCCCTTTTCCCAGGCGGCGGCGTAAACGACGGTGCCCTTCGTTTCGATGTCGTAGGGCTGCCCGTCGAGCGGGACGAATGTGAATGCGCCGGGATCGGAAGGATCGCCAAGGACGGCGAGGGCCCCGCCGGAGGCGAGGACGATATTGCCTCCGGCGATCAAGGCTTCCCGCGGGGTTCCCTGGAAAAGGGATCTCGAAAGCAGCTCGAAGCCGCCTGAACGGGAAACCGATGGCGCTAGAAGGATCGAAAACGATAGAAGCAACGAGACAAGCCTGATCGTCATTAAATGCTCCATCCCCAGGGACCGGCCATGGGGCCGGCCCGGTTGCGCGCGGGATTTTCTCCCGCAGATGCAGATTAATTAAAAGCGTCCCCGTTGGCAAGGTATCTTGAGAAAAAAGATGGGGTCTGGTAGAGTGGGGCCATGGGCACGCAATGACGGGAGCGCGATAATGGGAGAGACGCCGAGAAGGATACACCTTGTCCGCCACGCCGAGTCGGTGTGGAACAGCGTGAGAAGGGTGCAGGGGAACTCCTGCTGCGCCGGGCTCAGCCCGCGCGGGATCGAGCAGGCGCGAATGCTCGGCAGGAGGCTCGGCGCGATGAAATTCGACGCGGTTTTCTGCAGCGACATTGAAAGGGCGGTCCGCACCGCCCGGCTGGCCCTCGGCGAGGATTGCCCGATCGAATTCTCGCACGAGCTAAGGGAGATAGCCTTCGGCACGTGGGAGGGAAAGCTCGTCTCCGAGCTCGAGGAAGAATTCCCAGGGGCGATGGAGAGATGGTTCAGGGAGCCGTCGAGCGTGAATATCGATGGGGCCGAGCCGTTCATGGAATTCCACGCGAGGGTGGCCCGCGAGATGGACAGGATCATCGGCTCCACCTCGGGAGACCTTCTGATCATAAGTCACGGCGGGGTCATCTGCGCCTGGCTCACAAGTCTCCTGGGAATGCACCCGGACCGCATCTGGTCCTTCTCGCTCCCCAACACATCGGTGACGACGATAATGCTCGAGTTCAGGCCGAGGATGAGGCTTTTCGGCGACGCGTCGCACCTCGACGCGGCGACCCTCGGATTCGACGGGATGCCCTCCGGAGTGAAATAATCCTTCACGCGCCGGCGCCAGCCCCATCCATCAAAGGATATCGAACCCCGCGTCTTCGCGCAACTCGTCGTCCTCCATGCTCAGCTCGACGGGGACGCCGGGAAGGATCTCGCTGACCATCCGGCCGATCTCCCTGTAGATCCTGATCCTCTCCGGCCTGTAATAGCGCATCCTTCCGTCCCCACCAGCGAAGTATTCCCCGCGAAAGAGCATCTTCCCACGACCCCTCTCCCTGACGACCTCCCAGAGCCCCGGCGTGAATCTGAGGATCCCTGTCTCCACCCTGTGGATCATTCGAGGCTCGACCGCCCCCGCGACCTCTTCGAGGAGCCGCCGGTACGAATCGGCGCCGTACCAGGCCGGGATGACGGGATCGAGCCTTATCGCGACCATCGTGCCGCCGCGCGCGAGAAGGCTCATCGCCCCGAGCCGTTCGGCGAGACCGGCCGTTCCCGGCTCTTCGGCCCGTATCGCCTCACCGGGGGCGAGCGTCCACGTGACGAGGAGGTTCTCCCCGCCGCACCCCGCGAGATGCGCCACGTTCGCGCTCTTGGTCCGAAGCTCGAGCAGCGTCTTCGTGCCGCGGAAGAGGGGAAGCAGGTCGAGGGCGGTTCCCGTGATGTCGTCGAGGGCGAGGGAGTCGGAAAATTCGCCGGTCGTCATCCTCGCCGGCGCCTCGTGGCGGATGACCGACGAGACCTCGCTCTTCATCCGTTCCGTGTTGGTGAAGACGGTGATCATCGGGCGCTCGAGGTAGGACTGAAGGTAACAATACGAGCAGTCGAAGGGGCAGTTGTGCATCGCGACGATGTACTTCTCTCCGCACGGCGAGGAGCCTGGCGTAACTGGAAAATCCTTCACGAAATCGCCGAGGTGATGCGTGAGGAGGATCGATCCGGCCCTGGGCGGGAGCGATGCTCCCGGCTCTCCCGCTCCCGCGGCCGCCGGGGCATCCGTGCCGGCAAGGATCCCCGAATCCGCCGCGCCGATCGATGCCGCCCCGGCCGCGGAAACCGTCTCGATCGCCGCGCCCGGCAGGCGTTCCCTGATCCTCGCGGTCAGGGGATCGTTCGCGGCGCGCTCGTCGATGAGTATGCGTTTGATTTTCATTTCTCCGGCCGCCTTGAGGCTTCGATCAGTATGCGCCGCCCCCGCCGCGCCTCAGCCACCTGACGGTGTCGCCGGCCATCAGGAGGATCAGCGCTATCCCGCCGAGGAATCCGCCGATGTGGGCGAACCACGCCACCCCGCCCCCCTGCTGGCTCCCGAGGGAGGCGAATCCCGATATGATCTGCAGGATGAACCAGAAGATTATTATGATGAAGGCCGGCACGACGGTCAGCCTGATGAAGATGAATATGAACATCAGAGTCAGCACCCTGGCGTTCGGATAGGCTATCAGGTAGGCGCCGAGCAGGCCCCCTATCGCGCCGCTCGCCCCGACCGTCGGGATGACGGAGGAGGGATTGGAGGCGATGTGCATCGCGTGGGCGAACATTCCGCAGAGGACGTAGAAGAGGAGGAATTTAAGCGGCCCCAGGATGTCCTCGATGTTGTTCCCGAAGATCCAGAGATAGAGCATGTTCCCGCCGAGGTGAAGGAGGCTCCCGTGAAGGAACATCGAGGTGAAGAGGGTCAGGAAGACCGGTTTCGGCCCCTCGTAATGCTGCACGTTGAGGTAGGTTCCCACGAGATCGGTGTATCGCGTTATCTCGAACGGTATCGCGCCGAGCGACGAGATGATGACCTCCCCCTGGGAGCCGAGGTACATCTGGTAGAAATAGACGATCACGTTGATGACTATCAGCCCGACAGTCACGACCGGCGCCCTCGAAGTGGGGTTCATATCCTTGAGCGGCAGAAACATGCCCTATATATAACCGGTTTCGGCGGGCAATTCAAACTGTATGTGACGGTGCAGGGGAACGGCGGTTTATGAGGGTGCGCCGGAAGATCAGGAAAAGGCCGGTCGCCGGGCTACGGCCCTCGCCGGCGCCGCGAAGGCTTTCATCACGAGAGAAGGGCGAGCAGCACGCCGGCCGCCACGGCCGATCCGATGACCCCGGAGACGTTAGGTCCCATCGCGTGCATGAGAAGATAGTTGTCGGGATCGTTCTCGAGCCCGACCTTGTTCACGACGCGGGCGGCCATCGGCACCGCCGATACGCCGGCCGCTCCGATAAGGGGATTGATCGGGTCTTTTGACATCCTGTTCATCAACTTGCCGAGAAGGACGCCGCCGGCCGTCCCGATCGAAAAGGCGAGGAATCCGAGAAGAAGGATCCCCAGCGTTTCGACTTGCAGGAATTTGTCCGACGAGAGTTTCGTTCCCACCGAGAGGCCGAGAAGGATGGTTACGATGTCGATCATCGGGCCCTGTATAGTCCGGGAGAGGCGGTCCACGACCCCGCATTCCCTGACGAGGTTGCCGAACATCAGGGATCCGAGAAGGGGGGTCGCGGTCGGTATGAGCAGGATGCTTATCCCGAGGGTCACGAGCGGGAAGACGATCTTCTCGCGTTTAGTCACGTGCCGGAGCTGGTTCATCCGGATGGCTCGTTCCTTTTTCGTCGTGAGAAAGCGCATGATCGGGGGCTGGATGATCGGCACCAGCGCCATGTAGGAATAGGCGGCCACCGCTATCGATCCGAGAAGCTGCGGTGAGAGGCGGGATGCGAGGAATATCGCAGTCGGCCCGTCGGCCCCGCCGATTATGCCGATAGAGGCGGCGTCCCTGAGGTCGAAACTGAGCCCCGCGTGGCCGTTCAGCGCGATCGCTCCGACAAGGGTGGCGAAGATCCCGATCTGCGCCGCGCCGCCGAGGAGAGCCGTCTTCGGGTTGGCGATCATCGGGCCGAAATCGGTCATCGCGCCCACCCCCATGAATATCAGGAGGGGGAAAAGGCCCGTCGAGATCCCGAACCCGTAAATTATTCCGAGGAAGCCTTCGGGATCCGCGATCCCCGCGACCGGTATGTTGGCGAGAAGCCCGCCGAATCCTATGGGAAGGAGAAGCAGTGGCTCGAATCCCTTCCTGATCGCGAGGTAGATCAGAAGGAGGCTGACCAATATCATCGCGGCCTGCCCAGCCGTTATGGCGCCCAGGCCGGTAGACATCCATAGATTCTGAAACCCGCTGATAAGATTCATGCCCGTTCCCCCGGGAGGTCCCGGCTACACGCTCATTCCGAGTATTACCTGGCCTGTCGACACCTGTTCGCCCGCGGCGACGTTTATCGAGGACACAACGCCTTCGGCGGGGGCCTTGATCGGCGTTTCCATCTTCATGACCTCGAGGACGGCGAGGAGATCCCCGGCCCTGACCGCGTCTCCCTGGCGCGCGTTGAGGCGGAGGATAATCCCCGGGAGGGGGGATTTTATCGTGATCGAGCCGCGCGCGGCTGAATCGCCTGTGGGGGAAGGCCCCGCGACGCCCGGGCCCGGCGTACCCGCGCCGGGCGCGTTTCCCGCTGCCGATGATACCGCGGAAGGAGCTGCGCCTGCCGCGGCCTGTGAGCCCGCGCCCCGCGCCGCGCCGTTCCCGTCGATTCCTTCCCTGACGTCGACAGCGTAGGCCTTGCCGTCGACGTACGCGGTCCCCCCGTCGACCCTCACCGAAAACTTCTCGCCGCCGACCGTGACCGTGTATCCGTTCGCGCCGCCCTTTTCCTTCTTCCTCACGCTGACCCTGCCCTCGCCCTTCAGAAACGCGATCCCCTTCTCGAGGCAGGTCGCCGCTATGAATATGTTCTCCTCGCTCGCCGGCAGCCCCGCCCTTTCGAGCATCTTCCGCGCTGCCGTAACTCCCTTCGCGGGATTCTCGTCGTTCATCTGGAGCGGCGTTTTCACGGCGGGCTGAAGCCCCGTCTGCTCGATCGCGACGCGCACGATCTCGGGATCGGGCGGGACGGGGGTCCTGCCGAAATATCCGAGCACCATCTTCCCGTATCCGTCGGCGATCTTCTTCCAGGGGCCGCTGATCACGTTGTTGAATGCCTGCTGGAAATAGAACTGCGACACCGGCGTCACCGACGTCCCGAACCCGCCCCTCGCCACGACCTCCTCCATCGCGGTCATGACCTCGGGGAAACGGTCGAGCATGTTCCCGTCGCGCATCATCTGCGTGTTGGCCGTGAAGGCTCCGCCGGGCATCGGCGAGAAGGGGATCGACGGCTCCACCCTGCTCGCCTCGGGAGGATGAAAATAATCCTTCATGCATTCGCCGAAGATTCTCTCAACCTCGAGAACCTTGTCCATGTCGATGTCGAGCGTGTAGTCGGTCCCGCGAAGGGCGTGCCACATGACCACGAGGTCGGGCTGGCAGGTCCCGCCTGAAACGGGATGGAGGGAAAGGTCGATGTCGGTCGCGCCCGCCTCGAGGGCCGCCATGTAACAGGCTATGCTCGCTCCCGCCGTCTCGTGCGTGTGAAACCTGATCGGCGTCCCGCCCGGTAGAAGGGCCTTCGCCCGTTTTACCGTTTCATGCACCGTCGACGGCGTCGTCGTTCCCGAGGCGTCCTTGAAGCATACCGAATCGAATGGGATCCCCGCTCCGACAAGGTCACCCAGGACCTTCAGGTAGAACTCCGGGGTATGGCTGCCGGAGAGGCCCGGCGGCAGGCCCATGAGGCTCACGCATATCTCGTGCTTCAGACCCTCGGCCGCGATGCACCGCCCCGTGTAATCGAGGTTCTCGACGTTGTTCAGCGCGTCGAAATTCCTTATCGTCGTGACGCCGTGTTTCTTGAAAAGCTTCGCGTGTAGCCTGATGATGTCGCTGCTGCACGAATCGAGGCCGACGACGTTGATCCCCCGCGCGAGGGTCTGGAGGTTCGCCTCCGGCCCCGCGGCCTTCCTTATCGCGTCCATCCTGTCGAATCCGTTCTCGTTGCAGTAGAAGAAGGGGGTCTGGAACATGGCGCCGCCCCCGGTCTCGAGGTGCGTCAGTCCCGCGCCCACCGCGGCCTCGACGGCGGGGAGATAGTCCTTCGTCAAAACCCTTCCGCCGTAGACGGACTGGAAGCCGTCACGGAAGGCGGTAATCATGAATCTTATCCGTTTCTTCGCCATTGAAGATCTTTCCCGGTCAGGATCCCTTCCTCGTGCGGTCCGCGATGGAGGCGAGTATCGCCGCTATCTTTTCCGCGCCCTGCGGTGTGGTTGCGCGTGCGCCCCCTGAAAACGGGGCCGCGGATTCGTTCCCCGAAACGGGGGCCGCCCCGGAATCATCCCCGGGCAGTTTCCTGAGAAGAAGCGACGCGGCCTGGATCGCCGCGACCAGCAGAATCAGAAAAACGAAAACGACGGACATTCCTATTACCGTCAGCCACAACCCGTCCGATATCATCTCTTTCCTTCTTTGCCGTCTTCCCCGGTTTTCCCGATGACGGGCCATCGCCCGATGACGGCCCTTCACGGAGGAAAAGGCGGCTTAAATCCCCCCGCGCGGTGCCCGAAAAACCGGCATTAAAATCGTCAATGTGTAAAAAATACAGCAAAAATCACGGAAATCAAAGGCATCTTTTGCCTGGAATCTACTCCTTGCATGGCGCGTGCCTTTTGGCTTAATCTTGATCCGGTCGGAGCCGGTCATGCAGTCGGCGCCAAAAACGGCATCAAAATCGATGGAATCAAACCAACGGGGCGGAGGAGAGATGACCACCAGAAAAAATTACATGATCGACGACCTGAACATACAGGAATCATGGCGGCTTTTCCGCATACTCGCGGAGTTCGTCGAAGGTTTCGACAGCATGATCGACGTCCCGGCCGCGGTCACCTTTTTCGGCTCCGCCCGCTCCGGCGAGGACGACCCCGGGTACGTCAGCGCCCGGGAGCTCGCGAAGAAACTCGCCGGGCAGGGATTCGCGATCATCACAGGCGGCGGCGGAGGAGTGATGGAGGCGGCGAACAGGGGGGCTCAGGAGGGGGGCGGCATGTCGATCGGCCTCAATATCGACCTGCCCTTCGAGCAGGTTCCCAATCCCTACATCGACAAGCTCGTTCACTTCAGGTACTTCTTCGTCCGCAAGGTCATATTCGTCAAATACTCGATGGCGTTCGTCATCATGCCGGGCGGCTTCGGGACGATGGACGAGCTCTTCGAGGCGCTCACCCTCATCCAGACCCATAAAATTGCCCCGTTCCCCGTCTTTCTCGTCGGAAGCGACTACTGGGGGGGGCTGATCTCGTGGGTGAAGGAGAAGATGGTGGCGCAGGGGATGATATCCCCGGAGGACCTCTATATCCTTCACATGGTCGATTCGCACGAAGAGGTCGTCGACGAGATCAACCGGTTCTACGCCGACATGAATCTGAAGAACGGCAACAAGTGATTCAGGCCCGGGCGGCCGATATGAGGAAGGCCGCGATGAGAAGGGCCCCTGTCGCGAGGTGGCAGGCGATCGTCAGGACGTTGGCCGGGACGAGGGCAACGGGATCGTCATGGAACCGCCTTGCGACCGATATCGCCCTTGCCGCGAGAAGAGCCGGCAGGAGCGCGGCGAACGTTAAGAGCGGCATGAGCCCGAAGGCGGCGCCCGCCGCTATCGAAACGAATCCCCCGATCATAAGCAGCGAATAGAACCGGACCGCCCTTCTTCTGCCGAGCCGCACCACGAGGGTATTTTTCCCGGCCGCGGCGTCCCCCGGCGCGTCCTGGAACTCGTTGATCGTCACGATCGCGGCGACGAGGAAGGCGAGCGGGACGGAGGCCGCGATGCTCGCCGCGCTGAAGGTCCCGGTCTGAACGTAATATGCCCCCGCGGTGATAAGGCCGTATCCGAGACCGACGGCCGCCTCGCCGGCGCCCCGGCTCGCGAGCCTCACCGGCGGAGCCGTGTAGAAGATCCCGAGAAAGAGCCCGAAAAGGCCGAAAAGGAGGATCGTCGTCCCCCTTGCCATGATGAGGAGAACGCCCGCGGCCGCGGCCGCCAGGTAGAACAGGACAGCGATCGTCAAAACGCCGCGCGGCGAGATCCGCTTTTCCTGGATCAGGCGGCTCCCGCCGGTGAAGGGCCTCGCGAATTCGCGGTTGGCCTCGTCGGCCCCCGAGAGGTGGTCGAAGAAATCGTTCGCGACGTTGGTGCCGATATGGAGGAAGACGGCCCCGGCGAGGGTGAGGAGGAAGAGCAACGGCTCCCAGCGCCCCGTCTCGTATACGGCGACCGAGAGGCCGAGAAGTGCCGGGAGGACGCTCGCCGTCAGGAATTCGGCCCGGAATTCCTTCAATATGTTTTCAAGCCGAGCCATGCGTTCAACCTTTCCCGGGAGAAGCCCCGGAGATTCGCCTCAATATACCGCGCCGCGCCCCGCGCAGGGCACAAAAAAAGCGGAAAGCCCGGGAGCTTTCCGCTTTTCGTCCGCATCCGGTAGGGATTTATTCCTCCCAGACACTCTTGCCCCAGACAC
Organism: Candidatus Krumholzibacteriia bacterium; assembly: GCA_025453655.1. Classification (GTDB taxonomy): domain Bacteria; phylum Krumholzibacteriota; class Krumholzibacteriia; order Krumholzibacteriales; family Krumholzibacteriaceae; genus JALOPX01. Next base: position 4,774 of record JALOPX010000032.1, on the reverse strand, counting down.
TCTTGCCAGCTATCATCAGGGCGACTATCAGCGCGATGTTTGAGAAGAACAACATTTCCGACTCCTTTCGCTGAATACCTTAAAGTTCCTTTTCGTTTATTTATCAACCTTACGATGTCTTGTAATAGCAGCCGGCGTGCCAAACTTCCTTATTGTTCCTCATGATTCCCAATTTGTTGTAACATATTGTATTTAAATAAATTAGATGGCAGAAAAACCGGCGGTAAAATATGACTGCCCTCCCCGCCCGAACAATACTGTAAATGAATGTTTACATACGGGCGGGCGACGCCGCATCGCGTTGTTATATAATAAATTAAATAGTAAACAAATCATTACTGATAGTAAATGAAAATTTACAAAATGAGGTGGCGGGGAGGCGATATCAATAATCCGCGCCCGGAACTATTTCCCGCGGGTTATCCTGGCGATCGACGACAGAGTGAAGAGCCCGAGGCCTCTCATCATCCCCGGCGGACGGGCGTCGAGGATCGAGCGCGTCTTGTCGAGATCTTCGCGCCGAATAAGCCCGGTGGCGGCCGCGAGCGCGATGTAGATCACGCCCCCCGCGATCGTGACGATAACCGATCTCTCCAGGCTGCCGAGCCTTCCGAGCAGTAGAGCGAGGGCGGGGAAGACGAGGGATAAGATCGTCGGATGGATCAGGACAGCGGGATCGGTTCTGACCCCGGCTACTGAGGACATCATGACCTGCAGGACGGCCGCGAGGACGATGAAGCTCAGAAGCGAGGCGAGCGCAGCCCCCTCGATCCCCATCCGCGGTATCAGGAGGGCGTTGAAGGCGACGTTGACGACGGCTGCGAGGATATAGGCGAAGGCCGCCTTCCCGCCGCGCCCGTACGCGACGAGCGAGGCCCAGGCGACGCGGCAGAGTATGTCGATGAACCCGACGAAGATCAGTATGCGAAGGACGGGGGCCGAATCGGTGTACTTCGGAAGCACCACGTTGAAGATATCGAAGGCGAGGGCGTAGAGGATCCCGGCCACGGGGACGACGGCCATCAGGCTCAGCCTCGTCATGTTCCAGATCTGTTTCCTGAAGAGGGCCTTGTCGCCCATCGTCCTCGCCGCCGTGAGCGACGGGATGAGGGCCGTGCCGGCAGTCGCCGAGATGATGTTGAGCGCCGTGATGATCAGGGCGGCCATGCTGTAGAAGGCGAGCTGCTCGGCGGGAAGGTAGTATTTCACCATGATGCGGTCGACGGAGCTGATGAGGTTCCAACCGAGCGTCGCGAAGAAGAAGAGGAAACCGAAGCTCACGACCTCCCTCATCCCGCGAACGAGCGATCCGGCCCTCGCCGCGAGGCCGCGAATGGCCCGCTTCTGAAAATAGATCGCGAATATCGCGGTCCCGAATATCTCGCCGGCGAGGAATCCCCCGAGAACGAGCGTCACGTCCTTCTTCCAGAAGATCGCGATGATCGGGAGGACGATGTCGACGAGGCCGTAGACGACCGAAAGGCCGGCGCGAAGCTTCCCCTTCTGCATCGCGAGAAAGGCCGCGGCGTAGTAGGCGTTGAGCGACATGAACGGGATGATCAGCGCGAATAACCTGATCGGGCCTACGGCGTCGGGCCTGTGCGAGACGTCGACGGCGATCCATTCGGAGAGGATGAGAAGAAGGGCCGTCCAGAGAAGGCTCAGGAGGACGGTCATGACCGTCGTCGAGCGGAAGATCATCCGGGCGAGATCGGAGCGCCCCTTCTGAAGGTAGTCGGGGGCGAGCTTCACGATCGAGGTGTTGAACCCGATGTTCGCCAGCAGCGTCATAATCTGAACGTAGGGAAGCGGGATGCTGAGGACCCCGTAGAGCTCGGGGCCGAGGAGCCTCGCGAGGATGATGCCGCGGATCGGCTTCAGGAGGGTCGTCCCGATCCTCGCCGCCGATACGAAGAATGTGTCGGAGATCACCTGGGAGGTCGATAGATTTACCGGCGCGTCGTTTTTCATCGGCAAACCGCGATCACTTGTTATAACGGCTTATGAATTCCTCGACTTCGGGAATCCCCCCCTGATAGATCAGATATCCGTTGTGCGGCTCGCGGTCCGTCGTTTCGCCCGCGATCGGCGTCAGCATGATCTTCTTCACTTCCTCGCGGTCCTGGCTCTGCCCGAGCGCCCAGCCGAGCTTGACGTAGGCCACCTCGGGGAGCATGTTCGCGGCCGGTATGACGCCGAGCTCCATGATGTCGCGCCCCGTGTCGTAGACGTACATCTGCACGTACCCCCAGAGGGTCTGGACCGTCATGTAGACGTGCATCCCCGAATCGCACGCGCGCTTCAGCGACGGGTAGAGGGGCTTGTTCATGTGCCCGAGCCCCGTTCCCGCGATCACGATTCCCTTGTACCCGTTGTCGATCAGCGAATCGATGATGTCCGGCTTCATGTTCGGGTAATAGTAGACTATCGTGACCCTCTCGTCTCGGGCCGAACATGCAGACCATCACCTCGGCGAAATCGCTCTCGGCCGCGGTCCTGGTCGCGTTGATAAGGTTGATCGCCGCGTCGCTCGAGGGGCGGTCGCTCGATCTCTGCGACCCTACCATCACGATCGGCACGGGCGAGTTCTGCACCATGAAGGAGAGGATCGCCGAGGTGTGGTGCATCGTGTCGGTCCCGTGCCCGATGACGATCCCGTCGATCCCCTTCGCTATCTCCCTGCCGATCGCCTCGGCGGTCCCACGCCACTGCTCGGGTCCCATGTTCTCGCTGAAGACGCCGTATAATTTTTCCGTGTCGAGGTTGCAGATGTCTGCAAGCTCGGGGACCGAGCCGTAGAGCTCTCCGGGGGAGAACGCGGGTATCACCGCGCCGGTCCTGTAGTCGAGCCTCGAGGCGATCGTGCCCCCGGTGCCGAGCAGCTTGACGTTCGGCTTCTTCGGGTCGTAGGGAAAGGCCTTCTCGGGGATCTTGTAGTGCGCTTCCTTGCGGCCGAGCTCCTTTATCGACGTGATCGTCTCTATCGCGAGCCCGACGTTGTACCCGTTGTGCATCTTGAGGACGATATGCTCCGCGTCGGCCGTCTCCGACCTCGGGAGAATGATCCCTTTGAAGTCTCCCCTCGTCGATTCTATCTCCACGTCGGACCAGACTCCGACCTTGTGCCGTTTAAGGCAGTCGAGCGCTCCGCCCCTGTACCCCTTGTAAAGATCCGATGTCAGCGCAGATCACCTCGTTTCGGGACCGGCTCCCCGGGGATGCCGTTCCCGCAGTTTCAAGCCTTCACGCAATCCTCTATCATCCTGATAATATTCCGGCCGGGGGCGAGCCCCCCGAATTTCTCCATCACGGCGCGCGCGAGATGCCTCGCGAGCTTCTCCCTGTCGATATCGGGCGGTTCGAGCCCGGTAATGAAGGTTCCTATCGTCACGCGAAGCTCCCCCGCGGGAACGGGCTCGAGGGCCCTCACGGCCTCGTCGACAGGGGCGGACTTCACGGAGAATACCCTTTTCATCAGATGGGGAAGGGCCTCGACGATCAGCCCCGCCGCTCCGGCGGCGATCACGGCCTTCTCCATCGCCTCTTCCGAGTACCCCGGGAACTCCTCCTTCTTTCGCATCCTCCTCAGGATGTCGAGGAGGAAGACCGCGAGCGAGATCGGGGTGAAGGGGGTCTTTATGACGAGCCGGTCGAAGACGAAACGCATCGGAGAGACGCTCATCCTCCGCGCGAGATCCTCGCGGAGCCCGGCCTCGATGTACCTGTTCCTTCGCTCCCACGGTTTCTCCGGAAGGCCGGCTGCGATCCTTTCGATATGCTCTGTTGTTATCGCGATCGGCGGGAGATCGGTGTCGGGGTACATCCTGTTCGGGCCTGGAAGGATCCTCTCGAACCCGTTGGTCCCGTCGTCGAGGGCCTGACGCGTCTCGTTGCAGACCCCGTCGATAGCCTCTTCGGCCCTGATGGCGATCTCCTTCACTGCAGTCGCGAGGTCGCCCGGCTCCCCCCAGACGACGACGATCGCGTCGTTGTCGCCCATCGCGCAGATCTTTTTCATCCTCGTCCATTCGGCGCTCGAGAAGGTCTCCCCCTCCATGTCGGAATGCGCGATGTTGGGAAGGCGGTCGAGGCAGGCGATCACCCTGACGCGGTCCGAGATCTCCTTCGAGAAGGTCGTCTCGGGCTGTGTCCTCGTCGAGAGGATGCCGCGGTATCCGCGTAGGACCACTGCGCGAACCTCGAGCCCCTTCTTCAGGGGCTTCGCGACCGGGTAATACTGCGTCCCTTTGAGGACGTCGGTGACGTCGTGGGCTTCGAATTTGAAGGTCGAATGATCGACGCCGCGCGAGGCCAGTTCCTTCTTTATCCTGAGAAGCGCCACCTGGCGGAGCGCCTCGTTGTGAACGAGGAGCGGAATGTCGGGGATCCTCGGGACGCCCTTGATCTCGACGCGCTGCCCGCCCGTCACGGAGACGTTGACGTCCTGGCGAGTCGCGCCGATCCCGGTGCGGACCTTTCCCGTAGAGCGGACGAGCCACCTCAGGATCTCGGCGACGTCGGCCACCTCCTGCGGGGTGCGCATCTCGGGCATCGTCACAGTCTCGATCAGGGGGATGCCGAGGCGGTCGGTCCTGTATGTGCGGAAATGCCCGGCGTCGCTTATCTCTCTGCAGGCGTCCTCCTCGAGCCCGAGCTGAATGATGCCGATCCTCCGGTCTCCATACGGTATCGACCCGTCGACGCCGAGGATCGTCGTGCGCTGGAATCCGGTCGGGATCGAGCCGTCGAGGTATTGCTTTCGCGCGATGTGGAC
>JALOPX010000031.1 GCA_025453655.1 Candidatus Krumholzibacteriia bacterium | reverse complement strand
ACGGCGAGCAGACGGGGAAGGCCCTTGACGCCCTCTCCGGCCTCGATATCGACATGATCGCGCCGAGCCACGGACTCGTCTGGCGCTCCATGATCCCGAAGATACTCGGGGAATACTCGAAATGGTCCGCCGGGGGGACGGAGCCGAAAGCCCTGATCGTATACGATACGATGTGGGGCTCGACCGGCAGGATCGCCCTGAGCCTCGAAGAAGGGCTTTCGGACGCCGGTGTCCCCGTCACCAGGAGGAACCTCAAGGCGGCTCACATATCCGACATCATGACCGATATCCTGACATCCAGGGCCATACTGATCGGCTCGCCGACGCTCAACAACGGGATCCTTCCCTCCGTCGGGGCTCTGCTGACCTATATCAGGGGATTGCGTCCGGGCAACAAGATCGGCCTCGCTTTCGGATCGTACGGATGGGGAGGCCAGTCGGTGGGAGAGGTGGAGGAGGTAATGCGCCTTCTCAAGTGGGAACTTCCGCTGGAAAAGATACGAATAAATTATATACCGGATGAAAATGATCTAGCCGCCGTCAGGCAATCGGGTCGCGAACTGGGGAAAATGATAAACGGAGAATCCTGATGGGCGATATACAACAGGTCCTTGCCATACTCTCGAAGGCGATCATAAGGGAGACGGCGGCCTTCAATTACTATTACAAGCAGAGCGAGGACAAATCGCTCACGCCGGATTTGGCGGGGCTTCTCACGAGGCTCGCGGAGGAGGAGCGCGTACACAGGCGACTTCTCATGAATGAATACATGTCGATCGAGAAGGGATGGAACGAAAGCTGGAGCGAGGAGAAGGGGACGGTCCTCGCGTACCCCGTTCCGGACAAGCCTCCCATCAGGGTGCTCGAAGTTTCGCCCTGCCTCGAGGCCCGCGCCATCGCCCTTCCGTCCCTTCTTGTGGGCGGCGATAACATTCTCACCCTCGTGCTCAAGGACGGCAAGAAGGGGGTCGCGGGGACATTCATTTCGCTCTACGATGTGATGGGGCACGGGCTGAAGACCACCGGGATCAACGCCTTCGCCAACAAGGTCCTTGGCGAATACATCGATTCGGCCGGTCCCTCAGGGATGGAGACCGAGCTCCTTTTCCCGCGCAACGTGATAAAGCATCTCAACAGGAGGATGAACGAGAGGTTCGAGGGACAGGGAGTCTTCCTCACGATGGTGACGGCTCTTTTCCATACGGCGGCGAGGGAGATGACATACGCGATCGCGGGGCACGAGCCGCCCTTCGTGATAAGAAAAGACGGGAAGGTCGAATCGCTGATGAACACGCAGCTCGTGGTCGGCATAGACGCGGAGTATCCATACAGGCAGGCCACGACGCCCTTCGATCCAGGCGACGTCTTCTGCGTCTTCTCGGACGGGATAATCGAGGCGAAAAACCCGGCCGGCGACATGTTCGGGCGCGAGAGGATTTCGGATCTGCTGAAGGGCTCGGCCGGCAAGGCGCCGGACAGGATAATACAGGATCTTTTGGACAGGTTGCGCGAATTTGCGGGGGGCACGCCCCTGGACGACGAGATGACCATCGTTATAGTCGCGGCCAAAGGAGAGAAGGAATGAGCGAATCGAAAACGGGGCTCAGGGAATCCCTGGAGCTCGCCATATACAGGGAGATCGGGGCGAGGGATTTTTACGGCGCGATCGCCGGCAAAATCGTTAATCCCGAAGGCAGGGAAAGGTTCATGCGCCTTTCATCGGACGAGGAGGGGCACAGGGCCAAACTCGTCTCCTGGCGCGAGCGGCTTTTCGGCGGAGCCTTCGTCACGGACCCCGCGAAACTCCGGGAGACCGAGATAAGAGGTTTCGAGGTCGACGCGATGACGGGCGCCATGTCGGCCCTCGACATAGCGATCGATGCCGAATCGCGCGCGGCCGATTTCTACTCGGAACGCGCAGCCGAAGCTTCGGACGGTGAGTTGAAGAGCCTGTTTATGAATCTCGCCGAGGAGGAGAAAGGCCACTACAATCTGCTTCAGGCGGAAAAGAATCAGCTTATGGGGGGTTTTTACTGGTTCGACATGGATTCCTCCTCGTTCATGGAGGAATAGGCTTTCAGCCGGAAAGGGGCGACAGACATGGAGAAATGGAGATGCACGATTTGCGGTTACATTTATGATCCCGACAACGGCGATCCCGACGCAGGCATCGAGCCCGGAACCTCCTTCGAGGATCTTCCGGAAGACTGGGTTTGCCCCGAATGCGGCGTCAGCAAGGACTTGTTCGAGATGATGTAAATCGCCGCCGAGACGATCGGGCGAAAACACCGGGAGTGGACAAATGGGAATCAGTTTCAACGCCGACGAGATATTCGAAATGGGCATGGATGTCGAGAAAAACGGGGAAGCCTATTACAGGAAATGCGCCGAGCTGTCCGGGGATCCCGGCATAAGGAAGGTTTTCGCCTGGCTCGCGGGGGAGGAGAAGAGCCATTGGGAGACCTTCAGGCGGCTGCGCGAGGAACTTCCCGGCGGCGGCGGGAACATCATCGACGCGGAAGGGCTTAACGGGCTTTATCTCGACGCGATAGTCAAATCGAGGCTCTTTTCGAACATAAAGGAGGCCGAGGCTGCGGCAGCCGGGGCGAAGGACGGGATCGAGGCTCTCAAGGCCGCCCTGGCGTTCGAAAAGGACACGATTCTTTTCTTCGCCGAAATGAAGGCGATGACGCGCGCCGATTTCGGGGCGGAGAAGATCGACATGCTGATAAACGAGGAACGAAAGCATGTGGTCGGCATCTCGGAGGAAATAAAAAAGGCCCTGAAGAAAAGTGCCTGAGGATTCCATATCCGCGGATATCATGAAATTACCGGCCGCCTCCCGGCGGAAAGGAAGGATGCCGCCCGATGAAAAGAAAGATCATCACCATAGACGAAGAAAAGTGCAATGGATGCGGAGCCTGCATACCCGACTGCCCCGAGGGGGCGCTTCAGCTTATCGACGGGAAGGCCCGCCTCATCAGCGATCTTTTCTGTGACGGCCTCGGCGCCTGCATCGGGACGTGCCCCGAGGGCGCCATCTCCGTGATAGAGAGGGAGGCTGAGCCTTATGACGAGCGAAGGGTGATGGAGAACATATCGCGGCAGGGGATGAATACGATTGCCGCCCATCTGAAGCACCTGTCCGATCACGGCGAAAAAGGTTATCTGGCCGCCGCCCTGGAATACCTGAAGGAAAAGGGAATCGATGTCCCCGGTTTCGGCCTTGAAGCCGCGGCGCCGAAGCGTTGCCCCGCCTCGGAGAGGTTCGCGGGGCTCCTCGGGCGGGAAGGGACGGGGGAAAAGGGCGGGAGCCCGGCGATCCCCGGCGGGGAAACGATCGAGAGCGAGCTCAGGCAATGGCCCGTTCAACTCAAACTGCTCAATCCGGCCGCCTCGTATTTCGACGGCGCCCATCTGCTTGTCGCGGCGGACTGCTCCCCCTTCGCCTTCGCCGATTTCCACCGCAGGTACGTAAGGGGGCGGATCGTGATAATGTTCTGCCCGAAGCTCGATCCTTACGTCGATGAATATGTCGACAAGCTGGCCGCGATATTTTCCTCGCACAGGATCGCATCGGTCACGATTCTCAGGATGGAGGTGCCCTGCTGCGGCGGGACAGGCGCGATTGTTCGCAAGGCGATGGAAAAGGCCGGCGTGAAGATCGACATCAATGAGATAACGGTCTCGGTGGAGGGGAGATTGCTGTGACCGCGCCGGACGCCGAGCTCGATTGCGTGGGCCTCTATTGCCCGATGCCTGTGGCGATGACGAGGGAGCGGATCGGGCTTCTCGAGCCGGGGCAGCTACTTCTCGTCACGGCCGACGATCCGGCCGCCGAAGAGGATATCCAGAGATGGGCGAGGCGGACGGGGAACGAGGTCCTGGAATTCAAAAGAGACGGGAACATTCTGACTTTCATGATAAGAAAGGGGGCGAAGGATGACCGGAAAGAGTGAGAGCATCCTGTACGTGCAGACGTCGGGAGTCGACCGCCCCGAAAGGCTTTATTCGCCGTTCATACTCGCTATGGCGGCGAGGGCGATGGACGTCGAGGCTTCGATATTCTTCATGATAGGCGGAGTTGAGGTCGTCAAGACCGGGGAGGCCGAAAAGATAAAGCTTGGAAATTTCCCCGATCTGAAATCGATATTGGACCAGGCCGTTAGGGAAGGGGTGCGGCTCTACGTCTGCGAGCAGAGCACGCAGCTTCTCGGGATCCCCAGGGGTGATTTCATCCCGGAGGCGAAGATCGTGGGGGCGGCGACGCTCAACGACCTCGCGCTCGAAGCAGGCGCCGTCATGAATTTCTGAGGTGACAATATGAAACGAATCTACATGGACCACCAGTCGGCCGTGCCCCTGGACGGGAGGGTGCTCGAGTACGCCCTTCCCTTCCTGAAGGACCGGTTCGGCAACCCCTCCTCGCAGCATACGCCGGGCCTCGAAGCGAGGGAGGCCGTGGAAGAGGCCAGGGGGAAGATAGCCGCTCTCGTGAACGCCGGGGCGCCGAAGAACATCATACTGACCGGGGGAGCGACCGAGGCGAACAACCTCGCCGTACGGGGAGCCGCGTACCGGAACGCCGATAAAATCGGCAAAAAAGCGGTTTGCAGCGCGATAGAGCACATGTCGGTCCTCAACCCGGTCAGGGAGCTTAAGAAAAACGGATTCGAGACGGAGCTGGCGCCGGTTGACGGCCACGGCCTCGTCGACCTGGGCAGGCTCGCGGAGATCGCGGTTCCAGGCACGGTCGTCACCTCGGTGATGTATGCCAACAGCGAGATAGGGACGATACAGCCCGTTAGGGAGATAGGGAAAATCGTCCGTGCCGCGGGATCGATCTTTCACGTGGACGCGACGGCCGCGGCGGGGCGCATCCCCATAGACGTCGAGGCCGACGGGATAGATCTTCTGACGATTTCCTCTTCCGACCTCGGCGGGCCGCGCGGCGCCGGGGCCCTCTACGTAAGGCCGGGAGTCAAGCTCCAGACCGTCATGCCGGGAGGCGGCCAGGAGAGGGGCCTGAGATCGGGCACGGAGAACGTCTTCGCGATAGCGGGGATGGGCGAGGCGGCGAGGCTCGCGGCCCTTGAGATGAATGAAGAGAGCTCCCGGCTCGCCGAAATACGGGACGCCCTGATATCCGGCCTTCTCGGCATAGAGGAAACGTATCTCACGGGGCATCCGGAAAAGAGGCTTCCCCATCACGCGAGCGTGCGGTTTACCGCGATAGAGGGGGAGGGGATACTGCTCCTGATGGACAGGGCGGGGATCCAGGTGTCGACCGGCTCCGCCTGTTCGTCCCAGACCCTCCAGGCTTCGCATGTGCTCCTCGCGATCGGGCTGAAACACGAAGAGGTGCACGGCTCGATGGTGCTGACCCTCGGCCGCTCCAGCGTGATCGAAGACGTGCCGTACGTCGTGGCGACGGCGGCCGAGACGGTGACCAGGCTGAGGGCCATGTCTCCCGTCTGGAACAGGAAAAAATCCTGACGGGAGGGAAGGGCCCCTGCCGGCCGCCGCGCGCCGCGCAGGGCGCGCGTAGACTGCAGGCGGGAAAACTCGTGGATGTTATAAGAAGGAACACCGATTACGCCATCAGGGCGATGATCATCGTGGGACAGGCGCGGGAGGGGGAACCCGTGTCCACGCGGGTAATCGCCGAGCGGGGGGAGATCTCCTACCAGCTTGCGTGCAAAATCATGCAGCGGCTGCACGGTGCCGGGCTCGTGGGAAGCAGGATGGGTCCGTCCGGAGGATTCACCCTTAAAAAGAAGAGCTCGGCGATAAGCCTCCTCGATATCATGGAAGCCGTGCAGCCCCCGTTGACGCTGAGCAGATGCCTTTCAGTCGACGGATTCTGCGGCCTTAAGAAGAAATGCCCGGTAACGGGCCGCATGAAGAAACTTCAGAAGCACATGATGGATTACCTGTCCGATATCACCCTCGAAGATCTCGTCAGGGACTGCCGGTATTGAGCTGATCCAGGTCATTTTTTCCGAAGGTTCATCGCCCTGGCGTTTTCGGCGAGGGAGCTGAAGCCCGGGGAAATGAAATTCGGGAGGGCCTTGTACCATTTCCCGCGCACCTCCCTTAGCTTCGCCGCGGAGGCGTTCTTCTCGATGAGGGACTCGTAGATGACCGCGAGAATCGCGTACTTCAGGTAGCTTCCCATCGAGAACGAATAGAGCAGGTTGGCGGACCAGAAGGCGTCGAGGACCCGGCCGTCCTTCCTGCTTATGACGGCCATCAGGAACTGCCTTCCGTCGACCGAGATGGATACGTAGTGGAAAGGCTCCTTCCGCAGCGCCGTTTCCGCCTGCGGTTCCACGATCGTCCATACGCCGGGAATTCTCGCTTTTTTATAGATGATCATGGCGGTCTTGACTCCTCGCGCCGCGGCCGCCCGTATCTCCTCCCTCAGCTCTTCGAGTGGTCCGGGAAAGATGTCGAGGTAGGCGACGACCCTGCATTCGCGGAGCATCACCCTGCACCTCTCGTATATCTGGTCGTATGTGGTGAGGCGGTAGATCCCGTCGTCGGACGGAGCGGCTCCGAGGGTTTTCGTCGCGGCGATGGCCTTCTGCTTTTCCCTCTGGAAATCGCGGTCGAGCTGCTTGAGGAACTCGCCGGGCGGGACGGCCTTGCAGAGGCGTTTCTCCGCGTCCTCTATCAATACGGCCCCGCGCCTTTCCAGGGAGCCCAGAACCTTGTAGGTCGCCCCCTTGGTCCTGTCGATCGCGTTTGCTATCGCGTATCCGGTGGCCGGCGAATTTTCGATGAGATAGACGTAGACCTCGGCTTCGACCCTTGTCAGGCCGAGCGCGATGAACGCTTCGACGCTGTTTTTTGCGCTCAACAGGCCCTCCGCGCAATGAAGCGCCAGACGGGTCTGGCCGGTGAACAAATCACCACGCCGGTTCGTTCGTCACCGGACAGACCCGTAGAGTGGCCACGCTCATCTCTGGCAAAACGAAGCGTAGTATTGCGGCAGGCTTGGAGAGACTGGATGATGTGCGGGCGCGCTCTCCGGGAAAGGAGGAGGCTCCGCACGGAAGTGCTCCGCCGAATTCGGCCGGCGGATCGTAGCAAACGGGTTGAATCAATCCAATCTTCATGCGTTTTCCCGCATTCAGGGAAATCATCCTTCCGAGGGGTTGATTTACCAATTGAATTAGTATTCTACCAAGAGAATAATATATCCGCCGGGATAATACAAGCGGAAAATCCGCCCTGTCCCGCGCGGCCGATCCTCAATGCCCGAACGATTTATCCGGGTACGCCGGCGCGGGCGGCACCTCGACCGGCTCCTTCCGGATCATCTCCCTCAGATGCGCTATCGCGGCCTCGAGCTGCGCGTCCTCTCCGGCGTACGTCGATCGGGGCGGGTTGTCGACCACGATGTCGGGATCGACGCCGTGCCCCTCTATCAGCCAGTCGCCGTCGGGGCCGTAAACGCCGAGCTCCGCCGCCGAGGCTATCCCCCTGTCGACGAGGTTGTTGGTCACCGACAGCCAGATCTCCCCGCCCCAGGTCCTCGTCCCGATCACCTTGCCGAGCCCCAGCCTTCTGAAGCCCTCGGCGAAGGCCTCCCCGTCGGAAGCCGTGAATTCGTCGCACAGGACGACGATGTGGCCGCGGAACGCGTACTGCATGTTCCAGAATGGATTGCCGACTCTCGGCTTCCAGTAGAACCATGCCCTGCGCAGGAGTTTCTCGAGGATCCAGCTGTCGATGTTGCCGCCCCGGTTCTGCCTGACGTCGATGATCAGGCCCTTGCGGTTGAACACGGGGTAGAAGGATCTCACCCATTCGGTCATATTGTCGCCGCCCATCGCCCTAAGGTGGACGTACCCCATCTCTTCCCCGCTTTTTTCGTCGACCATCCTCCTTCGCTCGTATTCCCATTCGTGGTAACGAAGGTCGGAATCCTCCGCGGAGGAAAGCGGCTTGACGATGGCGGTCCGGCCTGCGCCCGTTTTCCCGTCGACCAGCGAGAGGAGGACCTGCCTGCCCGCCTTGTTTCTCAGCAGAACCGGGAGGTCTCCCGCTTCCATCGCGGAAACGCCGTCTATCGCCGTTATGACGTCCCCCTCGGATATCATGAGATCAGGCCTCGCCAGGGGGGAGGAGACGGCGATGATGTCGGGATCGGCCCTGTGGATGTGGCTGATCCTGAATCCCCCCTTCTTCCCGTCCTTCTCGAACCGGGCGCCGAGCGCGCCCTGGCTGATGTTTTCCGCGGGAGTCCGAAGGTCCCCGCCGGAAACGAAGGTGTGAAGCGCGGAAAGTTCCCCGACGATGTGCGAGATCAGGTCGCCCAGTTCGTACCTGTCGGTGACCCTGTCGACGTACGGCATATATTTGGCGAGCAGCCTGTCGTAATCGACCCCGTGCATATTCCTGTCGTAGAAATAGTCGCGTTCGAGGCGCCACGATTCAACGAAGATCTGGCGCCATTCCAGTGCGGGCTTCAGCGGGAAGGACCAGCCTCCGAGATCGACCCTCGCCTTTTCGAGATCGGCGGGAGCGGAGGTTCCCGCCTCGAAAAGGTAGATCCCCCCCTTTTTGCGCGCCATTATCCTTTTCCCGTCGAGCGAAAGCTCGTATGAATCGAGGGGGGAGAGTACCGTTTTGACCTCGATCCCGGTGTTCTGTATCTTCAGCGCCTTGAGAGAACGGCTGTCGGGCCGGCCCGTCTCCCTGTCCGTCCAGAAGAGGGTGTTCTCGTTGACGGAAAGGTTGGAGAAATTCCCCGTTCCGGCCGGAACCTCGATCACCCTTTCCATGATCCCGCCGAAATCGATCGAGACGCTGACGGCCTTTTTCTCCGGCGGTTCCTTTTCCTTCTTCTCCCCGCCCTTTTTTCCCCCGCCCGCCGCGGCTCCGCTCTCCTTTACGGCGAGCCACGCCTCGTCGTCCGGGAGGAAGGGCGATCTTTCCCCGGGCATGAGCGACACCATGTATATCCCGGTGGTCCTGTCGAAAAACGGCTCCGGCTGCCTCGGGCCCCACGGGCCGCTGACGGCGCTCTCGAAGGTCCTGTCCGAAAGGAAGAAGAGCCACTTTCCGTCGGCGCTCCAGGCCGGGCTGTAGCAGTCGACCCTGTCGCTCGTGGCCTGCCGGGCCGTTCCGGAGTCGAGCCCGTAGATCTTTATGATGTTGAACTGGTTGTCCGCGGTCGCGTCGTACGCGAGCCACCTGCCGTCGGGAGACCACGCGAGACTGGAGAAATTGAAGTTCTGCGAGGAATCTATAATTTTGGAGCTCTTCTTTTTCACGTCGAGGAGCCAGAGGACGAAATCCTTGTCGGTATAGGCGATATAAAGGCCGTCGGGCGAGGGGATCCCTTCGAATCTCAGCACCTTCCCGTCGCCGGTGAGGATTTCCTCGCCGCCGACCCCGTTGGCGGGCGCCGTATGGAATTCCGTCTCGCCGCTCTCGTCTGAAAGCATCACGACGGTTTTCCCGTCGGGCATGAACCTCGCGAAACGGTGCCGGACACCGTCCTTCCTCGTAACCTGTACAAGCCGCCCCTTCTCAAGGGGCGCGACGAAGACCTGCCCGCGCGCGGTCAGGACGACGCGGTCTCCGCCCGGAGAGGGGTGGACAGCCGTTATGTATTCTGCCGGATCGGTGACCCACCTCGGCCTCATCTGATCGAAATCGGATGAGAGGGTTATCTGGACGAGGCGGTCTTCTCCCTTCGCGATATCCAGGATGCGTATGTCCGCGATCTGCTGATAGACGATTTTCCCTTCGCGCAGGGAGGCGTTGTCCACGTCGTATCCCTTGTGGAAGGTGTGCTGGCTGAGATCTGATCCGTCCTCGCGGATCGACCAGATGTTCATCGTCCCGTCACGGTCGCTGATGAAATAGACGCGCCCGTTCCACCACATCGGCTGCTTGCTGGTCCCCGCGAAATCCGTCGTGAGGGGGACGGCCTCTTCGGCGCCGTCCGCGTATTTCCAGATCTGCTGTATCGTGCCGCCCCTGTAACGTTTCGTCCTGCTCCCCTGGAAGGGAAGCCGCGTGAAGAAGAGGGTCCGGCCGTCCGGGGCGAATGTCCCCTCGCTCGCCTGGGCGAGTGGAACGATCCCGATCCCGCCGGAGCCGGTATCGATAAGGGCCAGCTGAGTATTCGGAAGGGTCGAGTATTGCTTCGTCGAATATATGATTTTGCCGTCCGGGGTCCATCCCGCCACCGTCGCCCGGCCCCCTTCCCACGTTCTTTGCTCCGGGACGCCTCCCCCGGCCGGTATCGTATAGACTTCGACCGGCCCGTCGTACTGGCCGCTGAACGCGATCGTTTTCCCGTCGGGGGAGAATCTCGCGTTCGTTTCCAATCCGCGATGCGTGGTGAGCCTCTGCGCCACGCCGCCTGCGGCCGGCACCTTCCAAAGGTCCCCCTCGGCGGTGAAGATCACGGTGTCGCCGTGAATATCGGGGAAACGGCAGTAACCCCGGTTCGCGGCGGCGGAGAGGGATGCCGGTATCAGTATCGCGAGGATCAAGAGGATCTTTTTCATCGGGCCTCCATCGGATAGCGGTGAACGGTCCTCCCGGACGTGAATGGCCGGGGTGGCGCGGGAATATTCCCCCCCCCGTGGGGGCGCGCGCCGGGGCTCTTCCGAGCCGCGCGCGACCATCATATATACATGTCCGGATCGATTCAAGTTCCAAGCCGTTTCCTTAACCTTTGGAATTGTCATGCCCGCCGTAATGATATATCCTCCCGGGGTGTTTGCCTCACGGCCACGACCGGGCGGTTCACCAGGGGGGAATATGTCGAAATTCAGGAGATATGGACCCGCGTTCATGCCGGCGGCGGCCCTCGCCGCGGCGTTCCTTTTTTATCCCGGCGACGGCGCGGCCTCGGAAGGGACGCCGGCGGGCCCCGGCTCGTGGAAGATCGGATGGACCGCGGAGAGCGGATATTTGAAGCAGTCGTACGGCGAGCATTCGAAGATATCGGTTCATCTTCCCGATTTCGTCAGGAACGAGACCGCCTGGTCGGATAAAACGATCCTGATCCCGGGGCTCGGAGGAGGTTTCCTGACCGACAACCCGCTCCTTCACGGGGCGATGTACTCCAATATAAGGTTTACGGCGGAAAAGGACGGCATCAGCATCCTTACCGGGCTGATGGTGGAGCACCGAGGGGCCTCCTACGGCGTGTACACGATGGATTGCATGACGGCGATTCCGGAATTTCACGCCCGCATCGACACCTTCTTCGACATCGCGGGCCGGAGGATAAGGTTCGGGATAAGCGCCGGCAACTATAACGATTTCAAGCTGGGCGAGGGGCTGACCGTCTACAACCTCGACATGCAGGGCGGCTCGGTGCACGCCGGATGGAGGGGGCTCGAGGCGCGCTATACGCAGATAGGGGACCTCTCGATGGGGATAGGCCTCGCTGTCGGGGAGATGATGGATTACACGCTTTCGCTGAGCGACATCCCGCTTTTCCGGTCGATCAGCATGGATCTTCAGGCGGGGCTCTACAAGATCGGCGAAACGCATTCCTTCAACATTCCCGATGAAGGGAGCAATTTCTCGGCGGCCCTCGAGCATCCCCGCGGGATGAGGGCCTATTCGCAGCTCGGCGTGCGAAGCGTCACCGAATCGTCCCAGTCGGGGATCCAGCGGTGCGCCCATCTGGCCGGGGTGGATTACCGCCTCAGAAAATGGAACCTCGACGCGCGGCTGGTCGCCGAGCGCCGCTACTATGGAAGGTATTTCAACCTCGGATACAAATCGGGGACCGACGAGTTCTTTTACCGTTCGAACAGCATCTACGACCAGCCCTCGACTGTGGGCGATTACCTCTATCCTCTCCGGAATTTCAACAGGCCGTTCAGCCAGTGGGCCGTCTATGCGGAATACCAGGGGAGGGATGTCCAGACCATGATATTGAGGACCGAAGCGAGATACGATCTTCCCCGTGGTTTTTCGCTGCTCTGCGATCTCGACCTGAACCGGATCGAGGTCTCGAGCGAGGAGGATTTCCTCTATTCATTCTACGACGCGGGAGCCGGCTGGGAGCCGGTCGGCGATATCCTCCTGAAGATCACGCACACGAACCGCGGGATGAATCTCGACATGCATTACCCGACACTGTACCAGATGAAGAACGGCACGTGGATGATCGAACTTCGGGCGAACCTCGCCTTCTAGGCGGGCGATCGAGGAGGCCGGCGATGAAATGGATCCTTTGCGCAATAATTCTTCCGGTGATATCAGCGGGCTCGCAGTGCGGCCCGGCGGCGGCCGGGACGGGGGCGTTCGACCCTGATTTCACCGTGACGAAGGTCGATTTCGCCGCGGACCAGGGGATGCCCTTCAACGCGGCGGGACCCTTTCTGCTCAGGCTCGACGAGGCGCGCGGGCGCCTCATCGCGGCGAACACCCTCAGCTCCACGATCTCGATAATCGATTGCGCGACCGGGAGGGTCGTGAACATTCCCCTCGGGGGGCGGGGGTTCCAGCACCTCAAGTCGGAGTGCATGACCCACAGCGCGAGGACGGGCGAAGTCTGCCTCGTCGGCAGGAACTGCTTCTATATCGTCTCGCCGGACGACGGAACCGCCAGGATGATCCCGACGAAAAGACAATTCGAGTCGATAGCCATGGACGAGGCGACGGGAAATGTTTTTCTCGCCGGCCGCGAGAGCTCGAAGCTCGGTTTCTACGACGCCTCTTCGGGGAAGATGAAGCTTCTCGACTGGGTGGAGAGTGAGGAGGCGCTGATCAATCTCAACGCGACGCCGCCTCCCCCGGTGAGGAAGGTCGTCGCGGTCGCCGCCCTCAAGGCGGTAATCGCGGTCGACGGGCTCGATCCAGCCCTATCCCTCTTCGACGGCGCGAGCGGCAAAAAAATTTCCTCGCGGCCTCTTGCCCTTTCGCCGGGCGGCCGGTGGCACCTCGGCGGCTACGACGAGGCGCGCCGGAGGCTTTTCATCGTCACCGAGACGGCGAAAAGGCAGGTCATCGAGGCGGCCTCCATCGACTTGACGGGGGATGACGATACGGTCGTCCGCCTTCCGGGATACACCGAGGGGGTCGGGATCCTCTACAACAAGACGCGCGAAGAGGTGTACATACCTTACGACAACCACCCCTCGGTCCACGTCGTCGATTTCTCCAGGGGAGGGGAGATAAGCGAGATCATGATCCCCGCCTACGGCAACGACGGGAGCTCCCTGGACGCCGCGAACGGGATCCTCTACATCGCGAGCTGGGCCTTCGGAGAGATCGACGTAGTGGATCTCTCCGAGAGGAAGCTCGTGAAAAGGGTGCCGGGGGTCGGGATCATACCCCACATGTTCTCGATGGTCTTCAATCCCGCCGACGGGCTTCTTTATTTCCCGAAGGGGGCCTCCGCGGTCAACGGGACCTTCGGGGCGGCGGTCACCTTCTTCGATCCCGCGACGGAGAGAACGGACAGGATCAGGACGGGATGGGCGCCGGTCGACCTCGTCGAGGTCGAATCGAGGGGAAGCTTCCTCGTGTTCAACTCCGAAGACAGGTTTGCCGAGGTTCGGCCCGACGGCAGCTATGAAACGCGGACGCTCCCGTTCGATTATCCGGGGAGGGCCGAAAAAGGCCCGGACGGCGATATCATGCTTTCATACGGGTCGCACCAGTCGTACTGGCCCGTCGTCTACATATGGGACGCGAAGAACGGGATCCTCTCGATCGACAGGGACGACCTGTCATTCTATGACCGGCGCATCCCGCGGCAGGCCCAGGAGCTCGTCTTCGGTTCGGACGGCTCCCTCTATTTCACGCAGAACAACTGGGGGAAGGAGGAGCAGTTCGTCGGCCGCATGCGCGACGGGGTGCGCCTCTTCAGCATCGACGACAGGATAAGGCTCGGCGAGGATGTCGAGAGGGAGATCACGCAGAGGATTCTCCGCGGCGACCCGGGCAACGGGCTTCTATACCTTGTGAAGGCGGGCGAGAGGGACGAGGACCGGAGCGTTCTCCAGGTCGTCGATCCGGACAGCTCGAAGGTCGCGGCACGCGTCGAGGTTGGAGTGACGGCCACCGACCTCGCCTTCGACGAGGAAAATATCTACGTGACAGCCTTCGATTCGGACAGGGTCGACGTGATAAGCAAAAAGGACTGGACCGTCGGAGAGGTCGCTACGTCGGCGCAGCCCCTCCGCCTTTGCGCCTCGAACGGGGCGGTTTACGCGATATGCCATGCCGGGAACACACTCGAGCGGGTCGCCGGCGGCCCTCCGCGAAAATGGAAGCTTCCGTTCGACAACAGGCCCGACAATATCTTCGCCTTCGGGAAAGATCTCGTTATAACCGGGTTCTCGTGCGGAGCGCTTCACCTGATCAGATTCGATCCGGAGAGGGAGCGTTTCACGCTGATACACAGGGAGGATTACCCGTACGGAGACACTTCGATGGATTCGGGGAACGTATCCTTCTACATGAGAGGCCAGTACGGCGACCTTCTTTTCTCGCTGACGAGGGGGAAAACCGGCTCCGGCGGAGGCCTTTGGATAACCGATTTCCTGTCGGGTAAACTGTTCATAATCCAGAGAAAGGTTTAGCCGGGAGGTCTGATTTCAACTTGTTTCCGGACATGGCTTTAAGCGCCGTTTCAGATATAAGTAAAATTAATTGACAATATTAAACGTTGGTACTACCTTAAGCAGGTGAGCAGAAGGGCGCCACGGGGGTTCCCGGCCGTCCCGATCTCTCTTTTTTTATCTTGAAGAAAATAACAACCAGGAGGATTGCCTTGAAAGGTCGTGTGCTGATAATCGATGACGAAGCCGAGATACGCCGCAATCTCACGGTCGGCCTCACCCAGGAAGGGTACAGTGTAACCGCATGCCCTGACGGCATCTCCGCGATACACGAATTGAGGGCCGCCAAAGAGAAGGGGATCGCGTACGACAGCCTCGTGACCGACATCTTCATGCCCGACATCGACGGCCTGAAGATCCTCAAGGTTATAAAGGTCCAGTATCCCGATCTTCCCGTTCTGGTGATAACGGGGTTCGGGGACGAAGCTTTGAAGCTCACCGCTCTCTCGGAACATAACACGGGATACCTGGACAAGCCGTTCGAGATACCCGACCTGGTCGCCGCCCTCGAGGAGCTTGTCCCGGGAACCACGGGGAAGGGCGGGCAGCCTGCGGAATCGACTCCGGCCCTCCGGGAGTCGACGAGCGCGTACCTCACGATAAGGATCGACGACGCGTCGAGATCGATGGAGATCTACAACGCGCTCTACCAGCTCGAGGGGGTGCAGACCTGCGAGGCGGTGCGGGGCGATTTCGACATCATCATCCTCGCGCAGGCGCCCTCGAAGAAGGAGATCGACGCCCTCTTCGCGAAGATAGCGAAGATGGAGGATGTCGAGGTCGTTTCGGTGTCGGAGATAGAGAGGCCGAAACTGGACCGCGACGTCGACGAGTTCATCGAGATATATTCCCAGACCGTCAAGACGAAGCCCGCCTCGACCGCGGCCCAGAAACAGCCCGGCACGATGAGCTACATCATCGTCGACATAGACAAGGACGCGATTCAGCAGATTTTCACGACGGTCTTCTTCATAGACGACGTCGTTTTCTGCGACGTGATCGACGGGGGCTCGAAGCTCGTCGGCATGGTCACGGGGCACGGAGCCGTGGGCCGCATGCCCAGGATAATCGAAAAACTGAGCCAGATCGAAGGAGTGCTTCGGGTTCGCGAGGCGACGATCATAAAACTCGTCGAAGACTGATGTTGTTTCTCGGGACATCCGGAAAACAGTTTGTAACGGAAGGCCGCCGTTCCGCGTGACGGGCGGCCTCCGTCATTTTTCGACGCCAGATGCCGGCTGAGGCCGGCGAAGGGAGTGATTACGACGGCCGGCAGAGAAGAGAATTTCAACTACCGCCTGTGGCGCTATGACGGCGCCCCCGGCGAGCTGATCCCGCTGCTGCAGTCCGCGCAGGATCATTTCGGGTACGTGCCGCGAAAGGCGATCAATTACATCGCCGGGGTCACCGGCGTTCCCGAATCCGAGGTTTACGGGGTGATCACCTTCTACAGCCAGTTCAGGCTGCAGCCGATGGGCAAATACGTCATTCGCGCCTGCGACGGGACGGCCTGCCACGTGTCGGGATCGAGGATGATCATCGACACGATCGAGGACGAGCTCGGCATAGAGGTCGGCGGCACGACGGAAGACGGCATATTCACGCTGAACACGGTCGCCTGCATAGGCTGCTGCTCGCTCGCGCCCGTGATCATGATAAACGACGAGACCCACGGGCAGCTCACCCCGGCATCGGTGAGGAAACTGCTGCGCGAGTTGCGCCGCAGGGAAAAGGCGGCCGGGCAGAAGGCGGCGGCCGGATAAGGCGCGCGCCGACGCGGGAATCAATCAGGAAATGGACGAAGAGGAATTCATTAACAGGAAATCCGGAGTTTTCAGATGAAAAAAGTGATCATAGGGATGGGGACCTGCGGGATGTCGGCCGGCGCGCAGCAGGTTTACGACAGGATGCAGGAGATCCTCTCGGAAAATCCCGGGACCTTCGCGCTTTCGAGAACGGGGTGCATCGGGATGTGCTACCGGGAGCCTCTTCTCGAGGTGCGCGAAGGCGACAGGAGAACGATATACGGCCAGGTGACCCCCGAGACGGCCGCGGGGATTTTCGACAGCCACGTCGTGAAGGGGAAGGTCTTCGACGGAAACGTCGTCTACAGCCTCGACGGGAAGGGGGGAGACGGCGGGACTGAGGCCGATTTCCTGAGGCAGCAGAAGAGGATCGTTCTGAGGAACTGCGGGACGATAGATCCCGAGTCGATCGACGAATACGAGGCGGCCGGAGGGTACAGGGCGCTCGAAAAGGCGCTTCGCGGGATGACGCCGGAGAAGATCGTCGAGGAGGTAAAGGCCTCGGGGCTGAGGGGGCGCGGAGGGGCCGGTTTCCCGACGGGGCTCAAGTGGTCCTTCGCCGCGTCGTACAAGGCGGACAGGAAATACGTCGTCTGCAACGCCGACGAGGGGGACCCGGGCGCCTTCATGGACCGCTCGGTGCTGGAGAGCGATCCGCACGCGGTACTCGAGGGAATGATCATCTGCGGCAAGGCTATCGGCTCCGACTTCGGCTACATCTATTGCAGGGCCGAGTATCCGATGGCCATCCGAAGGCTCAACATAGCGATCGAGGCGGCGAGGGGGAAGGGATACCTCGGGAAGGACATACTGGGGACGGGATTCAATTTCGACATAAAGATAAAGCAGGGCGCCGGCGCCTTCGTCTGCGGCGAGGAGACGGCGCTTTTCGCGTCCATAGAGGGCCAGAGGGGGATGCCGAGGATAAGGCCCCCGTTCCCCGCCGAGAAGGGGCTCTGGCAGAAGCCGACCAACAACAACAACGTCGAGACCTACGCGAACGTGCCGTGGATCATCTCGAACGGCGCCGCGGCATTCGCGGCCTTCGGCACGGAGAAGAGCAGGGGGACGAAGGTCTTCGCCCTCGCCGGGAAGGTCGTCCACGGCGGGCTCGCCGAGGTGCCGATGGGCACGACGATACACGATCTCGTATTCAATATAGGCGGCGGGATCAAGGCCGGAAGAAAATTCAAGGCGGTACAGATGGGAGGGCCATCCGGGGGATGCATACCGGTCGAGCTCGACAACACGCCGGTCGATTTCGAATCGATACCGGCGACGGGCGCGATAATGGGCTCGGGCGGGATGGTCGTCCTGGACGACACGGCGTGCATGGTCGAGATGGCGAGATTCTTCCTCGACTTCACGCAGAGCGAATCGTGCGGCAAATGCACCTTCTGCAGGATCGGAACCCTGAGGATGCTGGAGATCCTCGCCCGCATAGTGGGGGGCGAGGGGGAGAGCGGCGACATCGAGAAGCTTCAGGAGCTCGGCCGCCAGATCAAGGAAGCGAGCCTCTGCGGCCTCGGCCAGACCGCGCCCAACCCGGTCCTCTCGACCATTCGCTTTTACAGGAACGAATACGAGGCGCATATCGCGGAGAAGCGCTGCCCTTCGTCGGCGTGTTCCGCCCTGGTCGACTTCAAGATCAATCCTGAGAAATGCACGGGGTGCACAATCTGCGCGAAGAACTGCCCGGTGAACGCGATCAGCGGCAAGCCCAAGCAGACGCACGTAATCGACAACTCCGTCTGCGTGAAGTGCGGCAAATGCATCACGAGCTGCAACTTCGACGCCGTCTACAAGAGTTGAGGAGCGGATATATGGAAAAGATAACGATGAAGATAAACGGGCGGGAAATCGAGACGGTCGCCGGGAGGACGATCCTGGAGGTCGTGAGGGAGCACAAACTCGACGACATCCCGACCCTGTGCCATTCCGACGAGCTCGAGCCGTTCGGCTCGTGCTTCGTCTGCGTGGTCGAGGTGAAGGGCAGGCCCAACCTCGTCCCCTCGTGCGCGACCAGGGTGGCGGCCGGCATGGAGGTCGAGACGCGAAACGAGAGGATCGTCGCGTCGAGAAAGACCGCCTTCGAGCTCCTCATGTCGAACCATTACGCCGACTGCGTCTCTCCGTGCATGGAGGGCTGCCCGGCCGGAGTCGACGCCCAGGGATACATAGCGCTTTCCGCCATGGGGGAATATCGCAGGGCGGTCGACCTGATCAGGGAGAGCAATCCCCTGCCGGCGGTCTGCGGGAGGGTGTGCGTCCGCAAGTGCGAGGTCGTCTGCCGCCGCCAGGACGTGGACAGCCCCGTCGGGATAAACGCGGTGAAACGTTTCGTCACCGACTCCCCCGGCGCGTACGACGGCGTCCCCGAATGCGCTCCGCCGACCGGCAAGTCGGTCGGAATCGTGGGGGCCGGGCCGGCCGGACTGACCGCGGCCTGGTTCCTCGGAAGGAAGGGGCACAAGGCGGTGCTCTACGAGGCGAAGGCGCGCTCGGGCGGCATGATCAGGTACGGCATCCCCGAATACAGGCGCTTATATCTGCAAAACGGGCGCGGAGATAAATTACAACGTTAAGGTCGGCGAGGACATCACCCTCGAGAAGCTCAAGAAGAAGCATGACGCGATCTTCCTGGCGGCCGGGGCCTGGACCGGGAAGCCGATGATGGTCGAAGGGGAGAAGGATACGCCGGGGGTCGTGACCGGCGCCGATTTCCTCCCGGCGAGGGCTGACGACCGCGAACCCGTTTCGGGCACGGTCGTCGTTGTTGGAGGCGGGAACACCGCGATGGACGTCGCGAGGACCTCATGGAGGCTCGGGGCCGACAAGGTGATCATCCTCTACCGCAGGACCAGGGACGAGATGCCCGCCGACAGGATGGAGATAGAGGACTGCCTGGACGAGGGCATAGAGATAATGGAGCTCGCCGCCCCGATCGGCATCATCGCCGAGAAGGGGAGGCTCAAGGCGCTGAGGTGCCAGAGGATGAAGCTCGGCGAGCCCGACGCGTCAGGCAGGAGGAGGCCGGTGCCCCTCGAGGGCTCTGAGTTCGATCTTCCCTGCAATCTCGCGGTCTCCGCGATAGGGCAGGCCCCCGTCCTGGACGGCCTGACCGAAATCGGCGGCGCGAAATTGAAACTGACGAGATGGGACACGATATCGATAGACACCGCCACCTGCGCGACGAACCTGGACGGCGTCTTCGCCGGCGGTGACGCGGCCGACGACGGCCCGACCGTCGTGATCGACGCGATAAGGGACGGTCAGAGGGCGGCAGCGGCGATAGACGCCTGGCTTCGCGGCGCCGAAACGCAGCGGAAACCGTTCACGGTCAAAAAGGAGTTCTGGACAAAACCGGGGAAGGCGGAGCTCGGCGAAATCGGGGAAAGCCCGAGGCACGAGGTCCATCTGATAGACGTCGACGAGAGAAAGAGCAGCTTCAGGGAGGTCTCGACCGGCTTCGACTTCGAGGACAACACTCACGAATGCGCGAGATGCCTCTCATGCGGATGCGTGAGGTTCGACGATTGCGCGCTTCGCCTTTACGCGCAGGAATACGGCGTCGACATGGAGCACTTCAAGGGGTACGTCCGCAAGCACAGGATCGACGACCGCCATCCGTACATCATCTACGACCCGAATAAATGCGTCCTCTGCGCGAGATGCATCAGGACATGCGCGAGGGTGCTGCCGATATCGGCGATAGGCCTCGTCGGAAGGGGATTCCGCACCGAGATGAGGCCGGCGATGAACGATCCGCTCGTGGAAACGAACTGCGTCAGTTGCGGCAACTGCGTGGACTCGTGCCCGACCGCCGCGCTGACCGTGAAGTATCCCTTCCCGGGACGGTCCTGCATAGAGACCGGGGACGTGGTCACGAATTGCGCCTTCTGCTCCCTTGCCTGCAGCATAAAGGTGAGGAAATTCGGGGAGGACCGTTACTATATCGCCTCCTCCGGAGCGCCGGGCAAGTACCTCTGCAGGTACGGAAGATTCGGCAACGAGCTCTTCATCAAGCAGGACAGGATAAAGGCGGCCGAGATTAGGGGAGGCGGGGCGAGGGCGGGCGCGTCTCTCGAAGATGCTTGCGGCGCCGTCGTGTCCGGCCTCAGGAGCGCTGCGGAAAAATACGGGGCCGGCAAGGTCGGCGTTTTCATATCGCCCGAGTGCACGAACGAGGAGATGTACCTCGCCGCGAGGATCGCGAGGGAGGGGCTCGGGACGAACAACGTCGCCTCGCTATCGATATTGTGCGCGGGCAGGGAATCAGGAGCGCTGGACGAGTCGTTCGGATTCACGGCCTCGACGGCCGACAGGTCCTGCATGGCGGACGCCGATCTTTTCATCTGCAACAACACGGCGATGGAGTCGGACCATCTCGTCCTCGCCGCCGAGATGCTTCAGTCCGTCAGGAAGGGCGCGGGCCTTATCGTGACGAACTCGACGCTCGATCCGGCCGACCAGCTTCTCTCGACCATCGCGATGGACCCGATGAGGGGCAGGGCGGCCGTCCTCTGGAACGGCATCATCCGCGTTCTCATGAACGAGGGATGCTTCGACGAGAAACTGATCAGGTCGATGGAAGGCTCCGGCGAATTCCTTTCCGGCATGGACATTTCCCTCGAAGAGGCCGAGGAGCTCTCCGGCATCGGAAGGGACAGGATGGAGAAGGCCGCATCGATCATACGTAACGCGGAGAGAATCGTTATAATCCACGGCCCGGACAGGCCCCAGGACCAGGCTTCAGGCGACATGAAGGTGTTCGCCAATCTGGTCGCCCTTCTAAGGGCCGCGGGCAAGAGGGCGGATCTTCTCCTTCCGAGGCTGATGGCGAACAGCGCGGGGCTCGAGGTGACGGGGGCCGATCCGGCGTTTACACCGGGAAGGATTCCGGCCGGGGATTCATTCAAGGGCGCTCGAAGCCACAAGGAGCTTCGCGGCCTTCTCGAAGCGGGCGAGATAAAAGCGGCGCTCATCATCGGGGAGGACCCGATGGCGTGGGGACGAACCGGGTCGTGGTTCGGCAACGTGGAGTTCATGGCCGCTATGGACTGGACCGACACGGAGACGACGAGGTTCGCGAACGTCGTACTCCCCGGTTCGACATTCCTCGAGACGAACGGCACGAGATGCAACTTCGAGGGCAGGGTCGCCCGGTACGTTCGCGCCGTCGAGCCGCCGGCCGGCTTCTGCTCGGTGGAGATCCTCCGGACGCTGGCGAACGGGTTCGGCATAAAGGCAAACGGCGATGTCGCCTCCGGGCTCGACTCCGTAGTGGCGAAGGGGCTCGGGAAGCTCGTCTGCCATTACTGGAACAAGGGCGAGGCCAGGGAAGGCGGCCGCGGGAAACTGGTCGCTCCAGGCGGGGGGATCAAGGCCGGCGCGATAGATCCTCCGCTCACACACAGCGGGAAATACAGGAAGGAAATTCGGGAGGTCGGGACCGACCGTTTCAGGGTAAGGCAGTGAGCCCGGCCCGAAAAGGACCAGATGATAAAGCATCAAGCGCTGTTCGCCTTCGTGGAAAGCAATTATGATTACCTCCTCGTCGTAGGTACGGACGAGAAGGTGGCGCACGTAAGCGAGAATTTCCGCAGGGACTGCCTGCCTGCCGGGTTCAGGATCAGAAACATGCCCCTGGAGAAGGTGATAACCCCCTTTTCGCTCGGGACATTCAGGTTCGCCATGAGGGAGACCCTCGAAGGCGTCAGGGGGATAGGGATCTTCACGCCGTCGAAGGGCGATATCGGCTCCCTGCCGATGAAGACGAGCTACATAAAAAGTTCCTCAGGCGATTTCTTCCTTTTTTACAGAAGCAAGCTCGCGGGCCTCGACAAGGTGGACGGGTGGGAGAAGGACGAGAGGATCAAGGAGCTGAGCTGCCTTTACGAGGTGGCCGACCTTATCGAAACCTCGGTGTCCGTTCAGGAGTTCTTCTCGAAATTTCCCGCCGTCATAAGCCAGGGGATGCTCTTCCCGGACGACGTTGTCGTCTACTCCTTCTACCAGGGCGTCGAGTACGGCCAGAAACCGGAATCGAACTATCTCTCGGTGAAACTCGTTTACGGGCAGCAGGAGGAGGGCGAGATAAGGGTCGGCTATCCGGACAGCGACCACGCTCTCCTTCCGGAAGAGCAGAAGATGCTCGACGAGATAGGGAGGACGCTCAGCCTCGCCCTCGACCGCAAGCAACTGAGGGACAGGCTCGTCATGAAGCAGGAGGAAAGCGCCGAGTACACCAGGAAGCTCGAGAGCCTGAAGAAGGAGATCGAATCGAGGACCAGGGAGCTCGAGCAGCAGAAGAGCAAGCTCAACGTCGTGAATTCGTACCTCGCCAGGGTCAACCGCGGCTGGGAGGAATCGAAGTACATGCTCGAGACGATGTTCAAGGCGATCCCCGACGAGGTCATCCTCCTCGACAGGGACAGGAAGGTCGTCATGTCGAACCGCGACGACATCGAGCCGGGGGACTACTGCTACAAGAGCTACTTTCACCGCGACAAACCCTGCGAAAACTGCAGGCTCGCCAGGATTCTCGCCGAAAAAACCCCGGTCATGCTCACGATGAAGCATGACGACAGGTTCCTGCAGGTCCACGCGCTTCCGGTTTACAACAAGGATCACGAGGTGGACGGCATCCTCGAGTTCTACAGGGACGTGACCCTCGAGAAAACGATGGACCAGCAGCTACAGCAGGCGGACAAGCTCGCCTCGCTCGGGCAGCTCGTGAGCGGCATCGGGCACGAGATCAACAACCCCAACCAGTTCATCAGGGGAAACATCAAGATACTCAAGCAGGCGCTGGAAGACATCCTGCCCATCGTGGACGACTATTATCGATCCCACCCCGAGTTGAAGATCGCGAGGCTCGATTACACCTTCTTCCGCGAGCACGTGATGGTGCTCGTCGACGACATGTCGCACGGTTCCGAGAGGATAAAGGGGATCGTCGAGGGCCTTCGCAATTTCGTCCGCAAGGACGAGGGGCTTCTAGTCGACAAGGTCGACATCAACACCCTGATCGAGGCGGCGACCAGGCTCGTCCACAACCAGGTCCACAAGCGCGCGGACATAGAGCTGGAGTTGTCCCGCGAAATCCCGCTTTTCACCGGGAACTCGCAGAAAATAGAGCAGGTCCTGATCAACCTGATCGTCAACGCGGGGGACGCCATGCCCGAGGACAGGAAGGGGCTCATCAAGGTCCGGACGCGGATGGACGGCGGCTCCGTGGTCGTCGAGGTGGAGGACAACGGCAAGGGCATGAACCAGAGCGTGCTGAAACAGATATTCGATCCCTTCTTCACGACGAAAAGGGCGCAGGGGGGAACGGGTCTGGGGCTCGCGATCGCCTACAAGATCGTCGGGGAGCACGGAGGCAACATATCGGTCCGAAGCAGGCCGGGCGCCGGCACGACATTCACGATCAGGATTCCCGCCGGGAAACCGGCGGCCCCTGGCAGAGAGGTGAAGGATGAAAAAGATCCTGATAATTGACGATGACGTCGCCGTCACGAATTATTTCAAGGTCTTCCTCATGCAGACCGGCTGTTTCGACGCCACCGTGATCAACGACTCCAGGGAAGCCTCGCCATTGCTGAAAAACACGGTGTTCGACGTTCTGCTCCTCGACATGGACATGCCGAACGTGAGCGGCATGGACATCCTCAGGGAAATGAGAAAGCGCAAGCTCGATACGCCGGTCGTGATACTGACAGGCGTCAGCGACGTCGATCTGGCCGTCAGGGCGATGAAACTCGGCGCCTTCGACTATCTCATCAAGCCGGTCGACGACGAGAAGCTTCTCGAGGTGCTGTCAAGCGCGATGGAGCACGGGGAGATACGCCAGAGTATAAGCCGGCTTCCCGAGCAGTTGAGCTGCGGGGACCTCACCTTCAAGGACGCCTTCAGGCATTTCCCGACGAGGAATCCCGAGATGATAAGGCTTCTGCACCAGGCAGAGAAGATAGCGTCGACGGACCTGAGCATATTCATCTGGGGCGAAAGCGGCACGGGAAAGGAAGCCATCGCGAGGGCCATTCATTCGGCGAGCCCGAGAAGGGACGGGCCCTTCGTGGCTGCCGACGCGGGGAGCCGGGACCCCGAGAAATTCTCCTCGTTCCTGTTCGGGCAGGCGAAGGACTGGAGCGGGTCCAGGGAGGAGGCCGCGGGGCTGATCGAGCAGTCCGACCACGGGACCCTCTTCCTCAACAACGTCGACGCGCTCCCCGTCCCGACCCAGGTCAGGCTCAACCGCGTCATCCAGACAGGCGAATTCTACAGGGAAAACTCGACCCAGATACGCAAGGCGGACGTAAGGATCATCGTATCCTCCTCGCACGACCTGACGAGGCCGGAGTACAAGGAAAGGTTCTCGAGGGACCTTCTCTACCACCTGATGATCAACTCGATACAGATCCCGCCCCTCAGGGACAGGGTCGAGGACATCCCGATCCTCGCCGAATACTTCATGAAGGAGGAGGCGCAGAGGATCGGAAGGAACGTAAGCGGCTTTTCGCCGGAGCTGATCGATCTCCTTTCCGGCTACAGTTACCCCGACAACGTGCAGGAACTCAGGACGATCGTGGTGAGCGCGGTCGCCGGCTCCGACTCCGAAACGATCGGCGCGGAAGCGCTCCCGATGTACATCAGGGACCTGTTCCGGATCGAGGCCGCGGGAGGAGCCGGCATCGAGAAGCTCGATACGGTGATCGAGAGGCACGTTGCGCAGACCTTCGAATACTTCGGCAAGCAGAAGGAGAAGACCGCCGAGGCCCTCGGCATCCCGGTGGAGGAGGTCGAAAGGCTCGCGGGGGGGGGCGGGGACGAGGCGGACGACAACAGCGAAGACGGCGGGGAGGAAGACGATCCCCGCCGGTGAAAGCCCGCGGATCCCGCGCCAGGGCCGCTACTTTTTAAGGTCCCACCATCCGTACCATGAGACGTAGACGACCGTCTTGCTGTCGTACCATTCCGAATCGAGGAAACGGTTTTCCCAGATATATTCGACTCCGGCGGTAAGGCCGAGGCCTTTCGGGCTGAAGGTGTCCACCGAGATCCCGATGCCCGGCTCGAGGGTGTTGTTCCATTCGTACTGCTCCGTGTCCCACTTGTACCGCAGCGTCACGTAGGTGTTCAGCGTTGTCGATTCGCCCCACCGCTTCCAGTCGACGCCCTGCTTCACCCACCCCGCCATCAGGAGGTTGTCGGGGTACTCCCTCGGGATGTCGTAGCGGAGCTCGCCCCAGGTCGAGCCGCGGAACCCCTCGACGGCTTCGGCTCCGGAACCGTATGAAATCAGCGCGACGAGGGAAGCGGCGGCGATGATCAAAATCTTTTTCACGGGTTATCTCCTTCCGTAGATCCTGGCGTCGGTCATTCCCCAGGAAAGTTCGAACATGAAATGCTCAGCAAGGGCGTAATCAGCGTCTATAAAATCGCGGTAATCCGCGCACGGATTCATCATGCCGTAATAGTTGTCCTCGCAGATTACGAAATCCGCCGGCACAGCCGCCGGATTTCCCTCCCCGTCTTTCGTGAAGGCCTCGGTCACGTGGAGGTACCGGGCATTCGGAAATTTCGACCGGAGCGAGTAACTGTAGATGTCGGCGTCCCATCCGTTCAGGACGACCGTCATCCCGTCGAATCCGTTTTTCTCGAAGAAACCTATCATCGGGGCGACGTCGGGGTATTGTTTCCGCAGCCACATGAAATTGTTGATTCCGTATGCCCAGTAAACGAGCATCACGGCGGCGGCGAAGAAGATCCTGAGCGCCCTGCCGGGGCTTCTCATGGAGAAAACATCACCTATCTTCATGACCCCCGCCGCTGCTGCCGGGGACAGGAAGACGAGGGCGTAGAGCATGTTCTTGTTGACGGATTGCTCCGCCCCGGTAACGAGGTGAACCAGGATGATTGGCAGGGACAGCAGCGTGAACGCCGCCGCCGTTCTGCCGTGCTTCTCGTGCATCATGCCGAAGACCGCCAGAAGGTAGGCCAGGGCCAGCCACCTTAGCGTCCAGTCGGCCAGGGTGAGGAAGGGAATCTGCGTGCTCGTCCGGAAATGCCGTATCTGTCCGATGACCTCGGATTTCGGCGAATGGGGCGCGAGGAAATAGAATGCCGCGGCGATGACGGCAGCCGCTGAGAGCGCCAGTATCATCGGGCGCGACAGGCGGTGTCTCGCCATCGCGTAGCCGACCATGAAAGGCACGAAGACGGGAAGAAGAAACTTCGTGATGGACGCGAGAAAAAGAAGGATAAACGAAACCACGAGGGCGGTGGAACGTCCAGGGCCCGGCCCGGCCTTGAACGAGAATGCCAGAAACATCATCGACGCCCCGAGAAAGAATGCCGCCGTCATGTCGTAGGTGGCCAGCTTCATCAGGTAGGGGGTCTGCCCCGAAAAGATGAAGATGGTCGCCGCGAGAATGCCGATATTCTCCGAGAAGAGCGTCCTTGCGGTCACATAGATGAAAAATGTCAGGCAGAGGCCGAGGATGACGTTCACCATCCTGGCCCCCTCGAGGCCCCCTGCGGAATCGCCGAGCGCCGCGAGGACGGGGTGCATGAAAACATACCCGGTGGCGAAGGGGCAGCCCGGGCAGGCGGAGCCGCTCAGAAGCTGGTGCCCTATGTTGATGTGGTACGCCTCGTCGACGAAAACGGCGGGGCGGCGGAGGTCCGTGGCCGTAAGGAGGAATCCATACAGCAGGATCATCACGATGATCCACCTCTTGTTCAGAATCCACTTCCTCATACAGTTACCAGGCTTCCGCTTTTTTCAGCCAGGCCGATCAACAGATCGACGTCGCCTGAATGCGGTTCGGAGAGCTCGATCCCCGCGAGGTTCATCGTGAACTCGCCCTTTTCGCCGGGGAGGATCCGGGCCACCCTGCCCCGCAGGGTTATCGTCTTTTCGCCGAGGACAGTCACCACCTTGAGCGTCTCTCCGACCTTGAATTTCTTCTGCGATTCAAAAAGGAAGCCCGTGGCGGAGATATTCTTTATGACCCCGAACGAATCGCCGTTGCCGTGCTCGGGAAGGATGGCTGGGAGGTGGGAGCTGGTCCTTCCCGCCCTTTTCCTGCGCTCTTTCGGCGCGTCGAAGGTTCTCTCGAGCCAGGTCTCGTACCTGTTGGAATATCCCCGGAGGAATTTGCCCACCGCCGACTCGAAGAGGTACCTGGAAAGCTCGTCCTGCCTTCGTACGGCGATTTCGTCGAAACTGAATCCCGACCGGCATATCACGTTCTCTCCGGCCTCCACGATCTTCTCGTGCACGGCGGCGCCCGACACCTCGATCATCCTGCCCGGGAGCAGGATGTCGAGTTTAAGGGGCCTGTTCAACGGGATGCGCCCGACGTACATGAGCGAAAGGCCGTCCCTCGTGAGGTTGTTGGCCACGGCGAGCCTGGGCTCGCCCGAGCCGTCCGCGTCCCTGAAGAGCACGGGGACGGAGTCGGGTATCCTGAAATCCGACCTTCTCTGGCTTATCTTCTGCCTCGCGTACTGTATGATCGCTATGCCGAGCCCGGTGTTGTACAGGGCCCAGAGGCTGTTGACCGCGATGATGAATTCGTCGTTCCTTAGCTGGAAGACGAGCTGGACGAGGGCCCAGACTATGGCGGTCACGCTGACGAGAATCACGGTGTATTGCGGGACTAGGAGCCTGCGCGGAGCCCTTCCCTCCCCCTTCGGCGTCACCTTGAAGCGCCTCGCCCTTTTCGGAAGAAGGAAGACGCCGAGGGTCTGCATATATGTCACGAACTTGCCCATGCTGAACTGCTCGAGCATGAGCGATCCGCCGAATCCCCTTCCCATCTCGTTGAACGCGAACATCGATATCGTGTAGTACGGGACGAAATGGAGAAGGTACTGGATGTCGAGCGCGTTCATCGGGAGTATCCCGGTGAAAAGGGTTATCGGCGGGACGACGTAAAAGATGAACTTCTGAAATCCCTCGAAGGGGTATATGAGGCTCGCCAGGTAGCAGAGACGCTGGGAGAACTTGAGCCCGCGGATGAAGAGCGGGTTCGAGCGGAAAAAGACCTGCCAGCCTCCGAGCCCCCAGCGGACCCTCTGGATGTGAAACGGCAGGATCGTCTCGGCCGCTATACCGTACGCGAGCTGCTCGTTGTGATAAACCGAATTCCAGCCCCTGGCGTGAAGGCGTATCGATGTCAGCATGTCCTCGGTAACCGATTCCCTGGCGAATCCGCCGATATCGTCGATCGCCTTCCTTCTCATCAGAGCGCAGCTTCCGACGAAGTAGGCGGCGTTCCACCTGTCGCGCCCCGGCTGTATCAGTGAATAGAAAAGGTTCTGCTCGGTCCAGATGTACTTTCGTTTATAGTCGGCACGGTGCTGAAACGAGTCTATGTTGTAGAATTCCTGCGGAGCCTGCGCGAAGGCGAGGTTCTCGTCCCTGAAATAGCCGAGCAGCCGTTCTATGAAGTGGGGCAGGGGAACGTGATCGGCGTCGAAGACGGCGATGAATTCCGCGTCGGAATTTTCCAGCCCGAAATTGAGATTCCCCGCCTTGGCGTGATCGTGATCCTTCCTTGCGAGATAGACGCAATGGAGCTCCTCGCAGAGGCTCCGAACCTCGGCGCGTCCGCCGTCGTCGAGCACGAGGGTCCTGTGCGGATACGCGACGTCGTTGCAGGCGAGAAGGGTCGTTCTGAGAACCGGAATCGATTCGTTCA
Source organism: Candidatus Krumholzibacteriia bacterium (assembly GCA_025453655.1). Taxonomy (GTDB): domain Bacteria; phylum Krumholzibacteriota; class Krumholzibacteriia; order Krumholzibacteriales; family Krumholzibacteriaceae; genus JALOPX01. Next base: position 2,406 of record JALOPX010000031.1, on the reverse strand, counting down.
GCGTCGGTATGAAAATGTCGACCTTTCGCCCCGCGGGCGGTTCCGGCGGTTTGCGGCTCACCGGGCGCCAGACGGTGAAGAAGAAAAGAAAGGTCGTAATGGCGCCGAACACCTCGGCTCCCCAGAGGGACCAGGCGAGCACGGGCGCGTTGCGATTGAGCGTCCCGGTGACCCTCCAGTAGAGGTAGTACAGGGTCACGAGAACGGCCGCGACGGCGACGAGCCGCCGGATTCTTTCGGTTTTAACATTCCTTGATTTGATCATTTCCACGCTCTTTTTCACGCAATGGTTTCAGATTCAGTCGCCGGAATTTCGGAGGCAAGTATATACGAGGCCGCCTTCCTTTTCAATATAATGGGCCGCCGGCGGGATAGCTGCGTAGCTCGATCGCGCCGGGTACCGTGGAGTCATGCCATAACTGTTTGAGGATTAGCATATTACAGGCCAATAGGGGGAGCGCCGCGGCCCCGGCCGCCCCCGACCGGCGCAGGGGCGCGAAAAAAAGGCGCCGTGAAGATTCACGGCGCCTTGAAGCACAGTTCTGGTAACCGGGTTTTTTACTTAAGGTTATCCCAGAGTATCCTGACCTGTTCCTTCGTCAGCTTCACCTGTCCGCCGTCATCGTCGGTGATGGTGATAATGTCTTTATCGACAACCACTTCGGGACAGCACTTGCCTTCGCTGCAGAGCATGAATTTCTTCATCGATCGACCTCCCAGGTTTGAAAGTTCCTTAAGAATCAAACTAAACCGGTTCCTTTTAAAAGTCAATCCTTAAAACGCCCCCGCCAGGAAAAGGCACGCATTGGCGATCAGTATGCCGGCGTAGGGATACTCCGCGATGTTCCAGGCTACCGCCGCGCCCGCCAACTGGAGAGCGATTATATTGCCGTCGGCGTTGATCGCTATCGCGTTCGCTCCCTTGTCGTCGAGGGCGATAAGGGTCGCCGTCGGATCGAGGACCGGGCTCGAGATATTACCATTTGACCAGAATTCGAGATCCTTCACGTTCGTGCCGTTGAATATCGGATGAAGCGGGAAACTGAGGGAGCTGTAGGAGATGTACCTGTTGCCGGCTATGCTGGCGCCTGCCGCGGGCTGGAACGGGGAATACCCGGCGGTCATGATCCTTCCGGCGGGCGCGACGTTGGTGTAGAAACAATACTGAAGCAGTACCAGCCTGCCTCCGTCGTCGATATAGTCGGCCAGCATGTCGCCGAAACCCGGCTTGTCGGTAATATTGTAATCGGTGTAGACGACCGTCACATCGTACGCCAGCAGAGTCGCTTCCTCGGGCACCACGGTTCTTATGTCGATGAAGCCCAGTTCGGTTCCGAGAGGGAATCCGCCGTAGGCATAGGCCCCCGCAACGACGCTCTTCAGATTGGCTTCCGTATCGGCCCCAAGAACAAGAACCTTGATCGGCTGCGGGGTGCCGGACGGGCCCGCCGGACCGGCCGCCCCGTCATCGCCGCTGCACCCGAAAAAGAGCGTTGAGAAAAGGCCTGCGACAAGAAACAACGAAATAAAACGCTTCACGGACCACCTCCTGAAAATGGTGTCGATCAAATGCAAATCCCGCGATTACAGGAGGGATAAAAGCACATGAAGTGAGGCCATGTAAACATTATTTCTGTTTGAAAGCGAATTCATTTTAAAAAAGAGAATTGAAAGCGAACTCGTCGCAAAAACAGGAGGGCCCTCCCTGGTGGGAGAGCCCTCTTTTCGTGCCGCCTGAAAAAGCGCGGTTATTTAATGATGTATCTATTTCACCGCCTTGAGGTCGGTCGTTATCGTGCCGCCGCCCATCATCGCGGGAAGCTGCATCACCGAGCGGACGACCTGGCGGACCGCCCCGGTGCCTATGTAGATCGTGCCGCCGCCCGGTTCGCCTGACATGTCCCTGAGCTCTATCTTGTACGCTTCGAATGTGCCCGCGGGAACGGTCACGTTCTCGATGCCCGTGACCTCGAGCGACATGACCTTCACCGACTGGGTGAGAATGTCGAAGGTCCTCAGGCTCGTTTTGTATCCGGGGGCGAGGGGAAGCGCGATCATCACGAGCTCGAGGGCCGCGTCGCTTCCGTACACCGGAGCGTCGAGCTTGGTTGTCAGCGGCATTTCATTGGCACCCATGGCCATTTTGCCGACGATCTCCGTTTCGGAAAAGTCGAGTTTTACCGTCGTGCCGCCCTGCTTGATCCCCCTGTACAGCGGGAGCAGGGAAGCCTGGTCGACGTCAAAGGTGTCGACGGCCGATCCCATATCGCTCGTCTGGGCGGTGATGAGTCTCCAGATATTCCTGCCGCCGCGCACGGCCTTCGAGAGCTCGAAGGCGAGGCCTATTTCGATGTCCTGGCCGCCTATGGCCGCCATCGCCGTGTAGTCGAGCTTGACCGGTTTCAG
>JALOPX010000145.1 GCA_025453655.1 Candidatus Krumholzibacteriia bacterium | reverse complement strand
GGCGCAGCTTCCCTTTCCCGCGAGGATGTATGAACTGTGTGCTATCTTCCCGGTGAAAATGTGTTTGAGCAACATCGAGTCCCTCCCTGCAGGTAATTCAGCGCCGCGATCAGTCGTGGAAAGATAATACCAATATGAGCGCGTATTTCAATGCCGAAAGCGAAAACAAATAAAAAAGCCCCGGACTAGCCGGGGCTTTTTTTCGATCGAAATTCGATACAGGGCTATTTCTTCGGCGCGGGTACTGAGCATTTCCCGAAAACCGTGAAATAGATGAAGCCGACGAATCCGGCGCCGCCGACGATGTTGCCTATCGTGGCCCAGACGAGGTTCTTGATCAATCCGGCCATGGGAACCGCCGAGGGATCGATCGCCATGCCCATCGGTATGAAGTACATGTTGGCAACGCTGTGCTCGAACCCGGAAGCGACGAAGGCCATGATCGGGAAGAAGATGCCGAAGATCTTGCCGACGACGTCGTGGGAAGCGAGAGCCAGCCACACAGCCAGGCATACGAGCCAGTTACACATGATCGCTCTGAAGAAGATCTGCGTTGCCGGGAGGCCCGCCTTCATTTTCGCTATGGCGACGGCCTTGTCCGCGACCACGCCGGAAACCAGGCCGCTCTGATACATGAACCAGACGAGCAGGAGGGACCCGAGAAGGTTCGCGATCCATACATAAAGCCAGTAGGTCAACATCTTGCCTACCGTCGTCTCTTTGCCCATCACGGACATGAGGATCAGGTTGTTGCCGGTGAAAAGCTCGGCGCCGGCGATGACTACCAGCATGAGGCCCACGCTGAACACCGAGCCGCCGAGGAACATCGCGATCCCTGGATCCTGAACGTTCGCCATGATCCTGGTGGCGAGCTCGGCCCCGAAGGCGATGAAAGCTCCGGCCAATATGCCGAGGAGCATTACCTTAACGAATGACAACTGACACTTTTTTACCCCTACCGTCGAAATGACGGTTTCAGCGATATTGGCCGGGGCGTTGAAATTAGCCATGCCTCTCTCCTTCCATGAGGTTTGGTCGATTTCCCATCAAGTGGAAAGGTTCATAAGACGTTCCCTTCGGGATTACTTCAGCCGCGAAGGCTTGCATCGTTATGCTTTTCCTCTTTTGTTACATTAACCTCCTTGTCGTTTTTAATTTTAATCCCACGCATCTCCCACTGTTATCATCAGATTACGGGATCTGTCAAGAATTTTGATATGGAGAAATTTTAATATGTTTCTGCTCTTCAGTTCCATCCTTAATCCTGGGGCCTGCCTTTGAGGTCGCGGGAATCCCCGCCGGCCCGGCGATAAAATCATGCGCCGCGAACTGACCCGCGAGGGCCCCGCAAAAGGGCACCGAGGGTGCGGGGAGAATAACAAAAACCGCGATGGATTGCAAGAGGACAAAGGGTTATGGCTTCCGGAACCTCCCTGGCAGGTTCATGCCGCGGCCATCATTATCGCGGTTCCTTTTTCCTTTTATGCGTTTCCCGCAAAACCAATATTATCATGGTGGCGACGGTCAGCGGGATCGCGAAATACAACATGACCGCGCTGAACCTCGGCAGGGCGTCATGGTGAGAAGCCGCCAGGACGAGGTACAGGGTGTATGCCGCGTAATACCCGAGCAGCAACGCGCCTTCCTTCCGGCTGATTACGTTTCCCGTGAAGAATATGGGCAGGCAGGCCAGGGCCACGACAATCATCACCGGTATATCGAATCCGATGACCGCGGTCGAGACTTCGATGCCCCTCGGCGCGACCACACCCGACAAGCCGAGTACCCCCATAATATTGAAGATGTTGCTGCCGACGACATTTCCGACGGCGATGTCGCGTTCTCCCTTGACGGCGGCGACGATCGAAGTGACCACCTCGGGAAGCGATGTCCCGGCCGCAACAATCGTCAATCCCACGATCAGTTCGCTGATCCCCAGGTACCTGGCGAAGGCGGTCGCGCTGTCGACGAGCCAGCGCGAGCCGAGCACGAGCAACGCGAGGCCGACGACGATCGCCGCGATGCTCCTGCCCCAGGTCCCTCTGATCCCGAACTCCTTCGCGTACTCGGCCTTTACCTCGATGCTTTCCTTCCGGCTTTTATAAATCAAAAACCAGACGTAAAGAAAGAGGCTCGCGACCATCATCAGCCCGTCAACGCGCCCGAAGTTCGCATCCAGCGAAAGGATCAGGACGACAGCCGAGACCGCTATCATAACGGGAACGTCGATCCGCACAAGCTGTTGCGACACTACAAGCGGAACAATCAGCGCCGATACGCCGAGAATGAACAGAACGTTGAAAATATTGCTTCCAACGACGTTTCCGATGGCGATATCGGCCTGGCCTGACAGCGCCGCCTTTACGCTTACGGCGAGCTCGGGCGAACTGGTGCCGAAGGCCACCACGGTCAGTCCGATAACCAGCGGCGATATGCCGATAACGGCCGCCATGCGTGACGCTCCCCGCACCAGCGCTTCTGCGCCTGCCACCAGAAAGACCAATCCAAGAACGAACTGCAATATTTCCACGGTAAAAATTCCTCCCCGTTACAAGGCGAGGTCGAAACGGTCAAGGTTCATCACCTTGTCCCATGCCGCCACGAAGTCGTTCAGGAACTTCTCCTGCGAGTCCGCGCACCCGTAGACCTCCGCAATTGCCCGAAGCTGCGAATTCGAGCCGAAGACGAGGTCGACGCGCGTTGCGGTCCATTTTAGTTTGCCGCTCGCTCGATCGCGCCCCTCGAACACGTCGGCATCTTTCGATGTCGCCTTCCACTCCGTGCCCATGTCGAGCAGGTTCACGAAGAAGTCGTTGGTAAGGGCCCCGGGCCGTCTGGTGAAAACGCCGTGGGCGGCCTGTCCGTAGTTCGCGTTCAGGACGCGCAGGCCGCCGATGAGTACCGTCATCTCGGGCGCGGTCAGGGTCAGCAGCTGCGCCTTGTCCACGAGCATCTCCTCGGCCGATACGGCATAACGGGCCTTCTGATAGTTGCGGAATCCGTCCGCCTTCGGTTCGAGAACGGCGAAGGAGGCCGCGTCGGTCTGCTTTTGCGAGGCGTCCATGCGTCCCGGCGCGAAGGGAACCGTCACCTTGTGGCCGGCGTTCTTGGCCGCCTGCTCGACGCCCGCGCAGCCGCCCAGGACGATCAGATCGGCGAGCGACACCTTTTTTCCGTCGGACCGGGCTCTGTTGAATTCCTTCCGAATGCGCTCCAGGGTCTTCAGGATTTTCTCCAGCCGGACCGGCTCGTTGACTTCCCAATCCTTCTGCGGTGCCAGGCGAATCCGCGCCCCGTTCGCCCCGCCGCGCATGTCGGAGCCGCGGAAGGTGGACGCAGACGCCCAGGCGGTCGAGACAAGCTCCGGGACGGACAGGCCGGAATCAAGGATCCTGCCCTTGAGCGATGCGATGTCCCTTTTATTGATCAGCTTGTGATTGACTGCGGGAATGGGATCCTGCCAGATCAACTCCTCCTTCGGAACCTCCGGGCCGAGATAGCGCGCACGGGGGCCCATGTCGCGGTGGGTCAGTTTGAACCACGCACGGGCGAAGGCGTCGGCGAATGCCTCCGGATTTTCCAGGTAGCGACGCGCGATCGGCTCGTAGATCGGATCGAAGCGAAGGGAGAGGTCCGCCGTCGTCATCATCGGCCTGCTCTTCTTCGACGGGTCATGAGCGTCAACCACCATGTCCTCTTCGGCCACATCCTTCGCCAGCCACTGGTTCGCGCCGGCCGGGCTCTTGACCAGTTCCCATTCGTATTTGAACAGCACCTTCAGATACCCCATGTCCCATCTGGTCGGGTTCGGCTTCCAGGCGCCCTCGAGGCCGCTGCTGATCGTGTCGCCGCCCCTGCCCTTTCCGAAGCCGCTCTTCCAGCCGAGCCCCTGATCCTCGATGCAGGCGGCCTCAGGTTCCGGGCCCACATGGGACGCGGGACCGGCGCCATGGCATTTGCCGAATGTGTGCCCGCCGGCGACGAGCGCGACGGTCTCCTCGTCGTTCATCGCCATGCGCGCGAAGGTCTCCCGAACGTCGCGGCCGGAGGCGACGGGATCCGGGTTGCCGTTCGGCCCTTCCGGGTTGACGTAGATCAGGCCCATCTGCACGGCGGCGAGGGGATTCTCGAGATCCCTGTCACCGGAGTAGCGCTTGTCGCCGAGCCAGGTGTCCTCACTGCCCCAGTATATATCCTCCTCCGGCTCCCAGACGTCCTCGCGCCCGCCGCCGAAGCCGAAGGTCCTGAACCCCATCGACTCCAGGGCGCAGTTGCCGGCGAGGATCATGAGGTCGGCCCAGGAGATCTTTCTGCCGTATTTCTGTTTGACCGGCCAGAGCAGACGGCGCGCCTTGTCGAGGTTCACGTTGTCGGGCCAGCTGTTGAGGGGCGCCAGGCGCTGGGAGCCTGACCCCGCGCCACCGCGCCCGTCGCCCATGCGGTACGTGCCGGCGCTGTGCCACGCCATCCGGATGAAGAGCGGCCCGTAATGCCCCCAGTCGGCCGGCCACCATTTCTGCGAATCGGTCATCAGCGCAACAAGGTCCTTTTTCAGGGACTTCAGGTCGAGTTTCCTGAATTCTTCGGCGTAGTCGAACGCCTCCCCCATCGGATCGCTCTTGTTCGAGTGCTGATGAAGAGTCTTCAGGTTCAACTGGCCCGGCCACCAGTCCCGGTTCGACGCGCCGCGGCCGGCGATGGCCTTGCCCGTCTTTCCCGTTACCGGGCACTTGCTTTCTTCGTTCATCTCCGCTTTCCCTCCGTCTCAGGTTTATGTTTGCAGGCCGGACAGGGTTCAATCCTCTCCCGGGGAAAATGGCCCTACCATTTAATCAATATCACCGAGACCGCCATCAGGGCGCCGCCCGACGCTCCGACGCCGGCATGACCGGGCCCGGAGTCGGAATCGGCCGTTATTACGGAGGCGACCATCCCGATCCCCCCGATGACTCCAAGCATTATATGCGCGTTATCGTCACGGAACAATCCTTTACCCGGATTCCATCGCCTGTGGTACTTCATGAATCCTGTGACGCATGTGGCCATCGCCGTCCCGGTGGCCGCATAGGCGGCCCCGCAATGCAAATCCGATTCGGAGCCCGATACGGCCGTCGCCGCCGCGAAAATCAAAGTGCCGTACCCGAGATATTTGTGCAATCTCCTGAGGCCGAACCTCGTCGAGCTCCCCGCGGCGGAGCCTGGAAAATTATAAGCGGCGGCGGCCTGGTTGACCATCTCCTTCATCGAAAAACGACACCCCTGGTCGCTCCGTACAAAATGATCATTGCCGGACACGGTAGGGCCGCCGGCAAGATCCGACGCGAAGGCATCACCGGCGATAGAGAGTATTGCCGCCGCGGCGACGGCCGTGAGCGTCAAAATGATTTTCCTCAAGGGGATCTCTCCTTTTGAAAAGTCCTCGTCCGGGCTTTTTAATTCAACAATCCCGGCAGCCACTGCGGCCCGATTCCGGTGCCCCGCCTCCCGCAGTTTCCCGCGGGGCTTCCATGGAGAAGTGTCTTTGAATGTTCGATAGAGATCTCCTTATGATTCCGCGCTATCCACGTCTCGCGAATGGCAAGGTCTCCCTGATGAAAGGATTTCCCTCAGAGTCTACACCAGAAAGCCGAATTTAGAATGAATATTTTTATATGCGGGATGGTTCAGGCGCATTACTATTGTCAGGATCGCGATAAAACCCTTTGCCCGTGAAGGAGACCGAATGAAAGCCGTAATAATCGCTGCGGGCGAGAGCAGCCGTTTGTGGTCCAGGACCGGCTCGACGCCGAAGAC
>JALOPX010000144.1 GCA_025453655.1 Candidatus Krumholzibacteriia bacterium | reverse complement strand
GTCCCGGCGGACGAGACGGAAAACTCGATCCCGTTCTCGAGAGGCTTCAGGGCGCGTCGCTGGCGGCGGAGGACTGGGAGTGAAGAGGGGAGAGATCTGGTGGGCGAGCCTTCCGGCTCCCCGGGGATCGGGGCCGGGGTATCGCCATCCGGTCGTGATCGTTCAGGCCGATTCGTTCAACCGTTCGAATATCAACACGGTGATCGTTGCGGTCATTTCCTCGAATCTGCGCCTGGCGGGGGCGCCCGGCAACCTTCTTCTCAAGCGCCGGGACAGCCGGCTGGACAGAAATTCCGTCGTCAACGTCTCTCAACTGATCACTCTGGATAAAAGTTATCTGACCAAAAAGGTGTCGGGGTTGAAACCCGAATTCCAGGCGGTTTTGGACGAAGGGCTGAGGCTGGTGTTGTCGGTTTAGGCTTCCGCGCCCCGCGGCGCCCGCGATTCCCGGGAGCCGTTTCAAAAATTTGTAAGACAGGGGGAACCGATGAAGGAGAATGAACCGGATATCCTCGAGGTGCTCATAAGGCACGAGCTCGTGATCATGGAGCTTTACGAGCTGTTCGCCGGCATGTTCCCCGAACGGCGCGATTTCTGGGCGGGCCTCGCGAATGAGGAGCGGGGGCACGCGGATTTTCTCGGGACCCTGCAGTCGCGGGAAGATTTTCGCGAATGGTTCGAGTCTTCGAGCCGGTTGAAGCCGCAGGCTGTGAAAATCTCGATCGAATTCGTCGGGAAACAGATCGCCTGGGCGCGCGAAAGGAAATTCAGCCTCATCGAGGCCCTCTCACTTGCGCGGGACCTGGAGGCGGCGCTCGTCGAAAGGCAATTCGGCGTCATGGCCCGCCGGGCCCCAGGGGAGATCAGGGTAGTGATGGAAAAGCTGGCCGCCGACACCGAAAGGCACGAGAAGGTCATAGACGGGGCTCTGAACGAAGAGAAACGGCGCTCTCATTGAGGGAATTTTCACGGTATCATCGAGCGGGCCGGAGTGGTGACATGAAGGTTCTTTATATCAGCGGCTCTCTTGGCCTCGGCCACGTGACGAGGGATCTCGCGATCGCCCGGGAACTTCGTCGGTTGATGCCCGATGTCGAGATTGATTGGCTCGCCGTCCATCCGGCGAGCCTGGTGATCGAGGAGGCCGGAGAAAAGCTGATTCCCGAAGCCGCCGAATACGCGAACGAGAACGATTTCGCCGAAGAAAGCTCGCGCGGCGGCGGGCTGAACATTCTGCGATACCTTCTCAGGGCGCGAAAAGCGTGGGATCGGAACGTCGCGGTCTTCGAGCGCGTCGTGGGATCGAGGCATTACGATCTCGTGATCGGGGACGAAACATACGAGATCAGCCTGGCATTGCGTAAGCGCCGCGGGCTGAAGAAATTTCCCTTCGTGATGATCTTCGATTTCGTCGGACTGGACACGATGACCCGCAATCCGCTCGAAAGGCTCGGCGTATACATATATAACTATAAATGGGCCAGCGGGCACATGAAGGGGCGAAAACCTTCATTCGATCTGGGATTGTTCGTCGGCGAGCCGGAGGATATAAAGGACGAGCCGTTCGGTTTCATGCTGCCGAGCCGCCGGAGGTTCGCCGAGGCGGTGTATAGATTCGTCGGATACATCATGCCGTTCGATCCCGCGGATCTTGCCGACAGGGCCGCGGTCCGAAGGGCGCTCGGATACGGCGCGGAGCCGCTCGTGATAGCCTCGATCGGCGGCACCTCGATCGGCAGTGAGCTTCTCGAGTTGTGCGGGAAGGCCTCTCCGTTATTGCGCGAAAGATATCCTTCCCTGCGGATGGTCCTCGTGACGGGCCCGCGGCTCGCGGCCGATTCGGTCAGGGCGCCGGAAGGAGTGGAGGTCAGGCAGTTCGTCCCGAAACTCTACGAGCACTTCGCCGCCTGCGACCTTTCGATCGTCCAGGGCGGCGCGACATCCTCTCTGGAACTTGCCGCCCTGAAAATTCCATTCATATACTTTCCCCTCGAGGGGCACAGCGAGCAGGCCAATGTCGCGAGGATGCTGAGGCGCCACGGCGTGGGCGTCGAAATGAAGCTTTCGAAGACGACCCCGGCCTCGCTCGCGTCGGAAATGTCGAGGATGCTCGATTCAAAGACGTCGTACCCCGGGATATCGGTCGACGGCGCGAAAAAGGCCGCGGAACTGATAGCCCGATTAATGAACGGAGAACGATCATGAAACTTACGGTTTTCAACGGGAGCCCGAAAGGGCGGCGTGGCAATACGTACGTGATGGCGGAGTTGTTCCTGGAGGGCGCGCGCGAATCGGGGATCGAGGGCGAACAGGTTCTTCTTGCCGACCTGAAGATCAATCCGTGCACCGCGTGCGGGACCTGCTGGGTCAAAACGCCGGGGAAATGCGTGCAGAAGGACGACATGGAAGCGCTCATCCCCAGGATCCTGGATTCGGACATCCTCTGTTTCGCGACCCCGCTCTACGTCGATAACGTGACCGGCCTGATGAAGAATTTCATGGACCGGCTCATCGTGATCGGCGACCCCCACTGGGAACTGGACGAGAATGGCGAGTGCCGGCACACGCGGCGCCACCCGAAGCCGTCGAAGATCATGGTAATCGCCAACTGCGGGTATCCGGAGCAGACCCATTTCCAGGTCCTGCGGGTCCTGTTCCGCAGGATCGCGAGGAACCTCAGCACCGAGTTGATCGCCGAGATTTATCGCGGGGGCGGCGGGCTCCTCACGACGCGCATCCCCGCCCTCGAACCGGTGATCGAAGGATACAAAAGCCTGCTGCGCGACGCCGGCAGGGAGGTGGGGCGGCAGGGCAGGCTGTCGGAAGCGACGACGACAAAGCTCGAGCAGCCGCTCCTTCCCGGATCGAACTACGCCGCCGACTTCATGAACAGCATCAACGAACTTTGGGACAAACTGCTCTCGTCGCCCGGTAATAAACCCGATGACGAATTCGGCTCGAGGCTGTCATAATTGGACGGGAGGCGAACATGGAAGAGACTTATCGCAAGGGAAGCCGCTGCGCTCTCGCGATCCGCTGGATCGCCCGCGCCTGGAGTGTCGCGAGTATCGTCGTGATCATCGCCTTTTTTATCGGCGAAGGGTTCGAGCCTGGGCGCGTCACTTCGAAGGAGCTCACCGGGATGATTTTCTTCCCGTTCGGGATGTGCCTCGGGCTCATTATCGCCTGGTGGAAGGAGGGGCTCGGAGGTCTCGTGGCCGTCGTGAGCCTGCTTGCGTTCTACGCCGTTCATCTTGCGACAGCGGGGACCTTCCCCTCCGGCTGGGCCTGGCTCGTCTTCGCCGCCCCAGGATTTCTTTTTGTATTCCTGTGGTGCATGAACCCCGGGCAGCGTGGCAAGTGAGGGTGATATGAAAGCGATACTTGCGGACATCACGACTCTTCATGTCGACGCGATAGTCAACGCGGCGAATTCGTCGCTTCTCGGCGGAGGCGGCGTCGACGGGGCGATTCACCGGGCCGCGGGGCCGGAGCTACTCGAGGAGTGCCGGACGCTCGGCGGGTGCGCCACAGGCGACGCCAAAATCACCCTCGGATACAGGCTTCCCGCGAAATACGTCATCCACACGGTCGGCCCCGTCTGGCGCGGAGGGAAGTTCTGCGAGGCCGGGCTCCTGGCGGGATGCTATCGCCGCTCCATGGAGCTCGCAATCGAGAACGGAGTGAAAACGATCGCCTTCCCGTCGATCAGCACGGGCGTGTACGGCTATCCTATCGAGGAAGCGGCCCGTATCGCCGTAGAGACTGTGCGCGAATTTCTCGAGACTAACGTCGGCGCGCCGGAGGTGATCTTCTGCTGCTTCTCCGCGCGCGACTTGTCGGCGTACGAAAAGCTCGGAGTGATAACGGAAGCGTTTCCTTCAAGGCGGCGGGAGGACTTATGAGACACGTTGCGCTGATGATACTGTTCGTCTTTACCGCGGCTTTGGCGGCCACGGCGCAGGAGGCTCCGCCGAAGGAGGATCTCAAACAGACCGTCGATTACCTTCTGAATTATGTGGCCGGATCGGAGTGCGTGTTCATTCGCAACGGGCAGGAACACGACGCGAAGAAGGCTTCGAGCCACATGAAAAGAAAATACAATCATTTCAAGGATGAGATCAAAACGCCGGAGGATTTCATACGCCTTTCCGCGACCATGAGCACCATGAGCGGCAAGCCGTACATGGTGAGATTGAAGAGCGGGAAAGAGATGCCATCCGCCGAGTGGCTTCTCGAGGTTTTGACGGAGCATAGAAAAGTGTCCCGGGCGGATTCGACCCGGTGAAAGGAGAGAACGATGCGCAAGGCGGCAGTTTTGTTTCTCGCGCTGATGTCGGTCCTGTCGAGCCCGGCATTCTGTCAGGAATCGCTCGAGATGGAGATAAGAGACCGCATCAAACAGTATGAAGCGGCCTACAACGCCGGCGACCATGAAGGCATGGCGGCCATTTACGCTCCCGAAGGCACGCACACCTACGCGCTCGGCTTCACGCACCACGGCCGGACGGAGATCGCGAACGGACTGAAGGAGCAGTTCGCGGGGATGTTCAAAGGCACGCGCATGACGATCACGCCGCTGCACATTCGCATTCTCACCCCGGAGATCGGCGTGGAAGAAGGGGCTTTCGAGATGGCCGGGCTTAAAGGCCCCGACGGCGCGGAGGCTCCGCCTTTCAAGGGGCTGTGTCTTGTCGTCTATCAGAAGATCGAAGGTCAATGGTACATTGCGGCGGCCCAGTGCCTGGTCCCGCCTCCGGCGCCTGCGCAGCCGTAGGAGGGGGAGCCCGCGATGATCAAAAAGTCGCTGGTAATATGGCTCGCGATGGGCGTGGTGGCGATCCTCAACGCCGGCGTACGCAATACATTCATAACTCCGCGGCTCGGCGAGCATGCCGGCCACGTTATCAGCACGGTGACAGGGTGCTCGGTTTTCCTGTTGCTCATCTGGCTCGCGCTGCCGTGGATCCGGCCCGCGTCGCGCCGCGATCTCTGGCTTATAGGCTCTTTGTGGCTCGCGATGACCGTCGCCTTCGAGTTCCTCGCGGGCCACTACCTCTTCGGCAACTCCTGGGAGCGGCTTTTCGCCGACTACAATGTACTCCGCGGACGAGTCTGGGTGGCGGTGCTCGCCGTGACCTTCTTCGGACCGGCGTGGATGGGAAGGCTGAGGGGGATAAGGTAGGGGGTTCATGATCGGGGCGGAGGTGTCCCCACAACCGACCATGGTATTAAGGGATGGGAATGGTGTTCCACACGGGGCGTAAACAAAATATGACATTGTCATTATTACCGGAGCGGAATCAAGATTGCAACTTCTGTTGCCGATCGATGTTAAGATCAGGTGCGAAAGTTAGCGTCATAAAAAAATGAATACGTGAAAGCTTTCTTACACTTTTTGCATAATCTGCTACGCCGTTATTTATTCGGACATAACGTCAACAATAATTGACTGTATTATTGACATTATTTTCTTGACAAATTATGTATTAACTGCTTAAAATCATCCGCATACAGGGACCAAAATAACACATCAAAAGAATAAACGATACTAGGCCCATGTTAATCATTTGGCACACGAATTCGTTATGTTGTGCGGATTCCGCATTCGAAGGAAGTGATGTCGATGAAAAACAAGCCTTGGTAAATTGTGTAGTGAGAGGAGCATGAACCACTATAAAAGCTGCCGGAAAATTGGAATAATAGGGAGGTCATTATGGCTCTCGGTCAAGAACTGTCGTCCATTGATTTTCAATCGATGATTGGCGGCCCTTTGACCGCCGTGATCAAAGCCCAGGCGCAATCTGCGCAAACATCGGTGGATTTTATAAAAAGTGTAGGATTCAACCCGGCGAATGCAGCGACAGATCCGGGTAAGCCCACGATGGTTTCATTTTCATACAGCAAACCGGTGGAGGAAAAAGATCCCACTACCGGTAAAATTACAATCAATCTGAAACCCTATAAT
>JALOPX010000143.1 GCA_025453655.1 Candidatus Krumholzibacteriia bacterium | reverse complement strand
CTCGTTCTGATCCCCGATCAGCCGGCTCGTGTCGATGTTGAGAATATATGTCGAAACGAGAGGCATCGAATCCGGGGGGCTGACGTTCTCCTCGACGATGTCTATATATTCGGGGCCCTGGAAGATCCTCGTCATCATGGGCATCTTCGAGCTCTTCCCCCACCCGAAACGGACCTGCGTGTCGGCGGCCAGCTCGTACTTGAACCCCACCCTCGGGTTGAGGAAGGTCCCGTTCTTCGATTTGACGACGCCGTCCTCGTTGAAGAGGGCGGCAAGATCGAGCTTCTCGGGGTTGTACATCTCGTACCTGAACCCGAGATTAAGGGTCCACGGCCTCATCCTGAGCGAACCGGAGACCTCGTCCTCGAAATAGACGCTCGCAGTGCTGAGCCCGGGCACCGCGTCGAAGGAGAGGGGGCGCTGCCCGAGGTTTCCGTAAGGCGGCTTCAGGATATCGAATGTCTTCCCGTCCCCTACGTTGTCGTCGAAGGAATATTCGCTTCCCGCAAGGAGGGAATGATCGTAGGCCCCCGTCCCGAAGTCGTACCTGAAATTAAGCTTCGTATTGACGTTGTATTCCTTGCCGTTGGTCCAGATCCTCGAAAGGTACGCCCCGGCGTCGAAGAAGCCGGGGAAGGTCCCCTCCTCCATGGCGTCGGTCAGAACGCGGGTGTCGGCCCCGACCAGCTTCTGCTGGTAGCTGTTTCGTTTCGTGTAGTTGATGCTCCCGGTCCATTCGAGCTTCGTGTCGCTCGTCGGTTTGAAATCGATCGAGTTGCCGTAAATGAATGTCTTGTCCCTGTTGTAGGTCTCTATCGACAGGGGGTCGTTGACGTCGAGGTTCTGTTCGTCGTGCGTCCCCGTGTAGTAGAACTTGTTCATCATGGAGAGCCTGTCGCCGAGGAAATCGTTGCGGGCGGTGAGCTGGCCGCTGTAACGCGAGTACTCGTCCCCGTCCCGCCTTATGTCCCTCTCGCTGCGGGCGTAGTTAAGGTTGTAGGAAAGCCCTGTCCTTTTCCAGAGGACTCCGCCGCTGAAGTTCCCCTCCTTCGTGTCCGGGTTCGATTTGATCTTGAGGCGGTGCGGCTGCCTTCCCTTCTTCGTCTTCACCTTGACGAGGCCGGTGGTGAGATCGCCGTATTCGGCCGAAGGGATCCCCGTGATCACCTCGACGTTGTCTATGTTGTCCGCCGGTATCGTCCTGAGATCGATTCCGCTTCCGGCCGTCGTCCCCGTCGCCCCGTACGAGGTCCCCGTCCCGCTCTGGAGGTTGGCGTTATTGGAGATCGTTATGTCGTCGATCATGATCTTGGTGCCGAACCGCGCGGTCTCCGCGTCCTGAATGGCGCCGGAGCCCCTGAGCTCGACCTGGGTCTTCGCGGAAAGCCCGGGGGCCTTCGTCCTCTCGATGCCGGGGACGATGTCGAGGATGTCCCCGAGGTTCGTCGAAAGCTGATGCTCGATCTCTGCGCTCGATATCTCGTGGGTCGTTTCGATCTTTTCCGGAATCAGGTCTTTTCTCTCGAGGACCGTTATCCCCCCTATGGAGAAAAAGATGTTTTCCCTCTCGTCCCCGAGGACGCATTCGCACTTGTAAGTCGTTATCTTCCCGGCGGTGATCACGATATCCTGGTAATTGGTCGTCAGGTATCCCGCCTTGTGGATCGAGATGCCGACCTTCCCCTCGGGCAGATCGAAACTGAACTTCCCCTGCCTGTCCGTAAGGGTGCTGATCGTGGTGCCCTGGACGGTCACCAGGGCCCCGGCAACCGGGCTGCCGTTAATGAAATCCACTACCTTCCCGGCGAGGCGGCCCTTCCTCTGAGCCTCGGCCTGGAGAGGGAGTAAAAGGACCAATACGAAAAATAGAAAAAGATATCTCCTGGCACCCGGGGAAATACGTCCTGATCTTTTCATTTCCTGCCCTTCGTTAACCTTGTTTTCCAGTTACCGATCACTGCTGAAAATGGATTTTTTCGTTTTGTCACAGGCTGCCGAAGTATTATATCAGAAAACAGCGTAACTGTCTATAATTTTTACAATTTGAGTATTATTACTTATTTGTGGGGCTTATGCCCGCCGGCAGGGTGTCCGCGGGGGTCTGGAGGGCTGCCGGGAGGTTGAAACCGGCTCGGTACCGGCTCCCGGAACGAGAGTCGTAAAAAATAGTTTACGGCGTCTTCGATAATTTCCTCATCCCCTCGCGGGGCGCCATGAAATCACTACCCGGTTACCGTCTTGAAGAGCCTTAACAAATTGCCCCCCATTATATTAGCTCTCTCCTGGACGGAAAGGCCGCGTGCCTGAAGACCGGCATCGACGGCCCCCATCCGGGAGATATCCTCGAGGCCATCCGGAGTCACCGCTATCCCGTCGAAATCGGATCCGAGCCCCACGTGATCGGTTCCGATCCTCTCGACTGCATAAATGATATGATCGACGACAGCACCGACCCCGGGCATCGGGATATCCTGAAGCTGTGCCATGTAATGGTCGAGGATCTCGCCGTCCGCCCTCGCCACGTCCCCCCCGTACTCGGCGGCAAGCCTGCTTCTCTCGGCCTTGTACCTGTTCCATATCTTCATGATCCGGGCTCCGCAGACCGGCTCGAGAAAAGCGGGGAAAAAGTTGATGCCGACGACTCCCCCGTTCCCGGCGAGGGCCCTCAGCATGTCGTCGGAGAGGTTTCGCGGGACGTCGCATATCCCCCTCATGCACGAATGCGATTGCAGGACCGGCCTGGAGGTCGTCTCGAGAACGTCGAAAAAGGTCTTGTCGGAGGAGTGGGAGCAGTCGATGACCATTCCCGCCCTGTCCATCCAGGCGACGACCTCGCGCCCGAAGTCGCTGAGGCCGTTCCATTTCGGGGCACCCTCGCAGGAATCGGCTATATCGTTCGAGTTGTTCCACGTCAGGGTCATGCAGCGAACCCCGCTCTCGCGGAGTTTCTCCAGCGCCTCGAGGCTCCTTCCGATGGCGTGCCCCCCCTCGACGCCGATCACCGCGGCGATCTTCCCGATGGAGGCGAGCTCCTCGATCCGGGAACCGCTCCCGGCCACCTCGATGCCGCCTCCCGCGGCCTCGATCGCCTTCTTGAGGCGCGCTATCATTTTAAGGGTGTTGCTGTTCCACCGTTCCGGGGGGATGTCCGGATCGACCCAGCAGGCGAAGACCTGGGCGAAAACGCCGCCCTCCCTCATCCGGGGCACGTCTACATGCCCGTCGCCGAGCCTGCGCCCGATATCGATCGCGTCGCCCTGCATCAGCCTCGTGGCCGTGTCGCAATGGGCGTCGAAAACAGCGGCCGGGCCCGAATCCTTCATCGCGTCCTCCCTCGTTCTTCGCCGGTTCTGCCGGTTCACGAGTCACATGGTAATACATCCGGAAGCCGGTTGTGTAGATTAATCGGAGGAGGAAGATTTGACGGATCCCATGAACCCTGCCGGCGCGGCCGATCCGCGGCGCTAATGCACGATCTTGGCCGAGGTGGCCGCATCGCCGTAGATGTAGAGGGCGTATGGAAGGAGCTCGTCGGTGCTTTTTATCGCGTACTCCATGGCGGTCGGTCCGCTGAAGCGGATTTCGGGGCTGTTGCTCGCGAAGAATTCCCAGCCGCCCTGGTTCCCGGCCGTGGCCCCCCCTATGTAGGCGAGATTGTCGACGACCTTCCCTCCGTAGAACTGAAGCCAGATCGTGTTGAGGGTGTTGGGGTATGTCCCTTCCATCACGTAATACGATGTTATGGCGATCTGGATGTTCTTTACGTTCTGGAGCGTGACGGCGACCTGGGCCGCCTTCTTGGAACGGTAGAAGTTCGACATCACTATGGTCGCGAGGAACCCGATGATCTCTACCACGATAAAGAGCTCGAGCAGGGTGAATCCCGCTATGCCGATCTTTTTCCAGAGCGGCTTTTTGCCCCGGAAACGCCGGATTGCAAGACCGCCGGTCATTTCACGAAAGAATCGCAACATGCACTCCTTACGGTTCGAAAAAGATCGATTTTTTCACTCACGGGGGATTTTGCAAGAAATATGACAAAAAGGGGGAGCGGAGCTCCCCCGGTAACGATGAATTCGCGTCAGGATCAGCGGCCGAACGGAACGGCCTCGACCCTCACGACCTCGGGGATCCTCTCCTTGAGCACCTTTTCGACCCCGAAGGTCAGGGTCATCTGGGACATGGGGCATCCCGCGCATGAGCCTTTGAGCCTTACCTTTACGACGCCGTCCTCGACGCCCACCAGTTCGATGTCGCCGCCGTCGGCCTGAAGATTCGGCCTTATCTCATCGAGAACCTTTTTCACCTGTTCCAGCATCGTTTTTCCTCCGGATTGATTGATGGCAATACCTGTCAAAGGCAAGGTAATTATAACACCGGCGATTTTCAAGCATTATAACGCGGCGGCCGGGCCGGCGCCGGTTCCCCCGGCCGGTCTCTTACGGAGTCCGGATCCCGCGGCGGGACGCCTCCCCCGGGGCGGAGAAATGCCTTGTAAGGGAATGTTTCTTTATCTATGTTTAGATCGCTTCATGTGTCGCATTACAATGGCGGATTGTGGTTTGAGTTATGCTCGAATCGCCGCCGGGCTGCTTTCCTCTGAACGCAGACAAGGAGAAAATATCTCATGAGACATCGATTCGCCAGGACCTCCATAATCTCCCTTCTCATATTGTTCATCGGCGCCGCCGTTGCGCTGACTCCGCGGCAAGCCCTTTCTGCCGCGGAAGAGACGCAGGACGAGAGGGTGAAGAGGATCAACCGGGAGATCGCCGAAAAAGGCGGGGACTGGGTCGCCGGAAAGACGCGCGTCGGAGGCCTTTCTCAGGGCGAAAGGCGGAATCTCCTCGGCTTCAGGCCGCCGAAGGCCGATGAGTGGGCGAAGGTGCCGAAGGCCGACCTGACGGTCAGCGCGGACCTTCCCTCCTCCTTCGACTGGCGGGCCCTCGGCGGCGTGACCCCCGCCAAGGACCAGGGCGGGTGCGGATCCTGCTGGGCCTTCGCCGCGGTCGGTCAGCTCGAGGCTTTCGCGAAGATATACGACCAGCACATCCTCGACCTGTCGGAACAGGCCGTGCTCGACTGCGACCCGTGGGACGGAAGCTGCGGGGGCGGATGGGTGGCGGGGGCCCTGGAGATGTTCATGTCTCCCGGCGCCGTCGGCGAATTATGCATGCCCTACCTCGGATACAAGAACACGTTCTGCGCGATGTCCTCCTGCGAGGTGCTCGCGACGATCGACGGATATGCCGGCCTCAGCGGGGACGCGCAGATCAAGCAGGCCGTCTACGATTACGGCCCCATCCCCGTCGGGATGTTCGCGCACGATTATTTCAGCAACTACATCAGCGGGTGCTACGGGGCCGATTACGCCGACACTCCGAACCACGCCGTCCTCATCGTCGGCTGGGACGACAATGTCTGCGGCGGCGAGGGGGCCTGGATCATAAAGAACAGCTGGGGCGAGGACTGGGGGATGAACGGGTTCGGCTACGTGAAATACGGGGTGTGCAGCATCGGCTCCTTCGCCTACCTGATGTACTATCACGAGAGCACAGTTCTCGCCCGCCTCGACTCGCCGAACGGCGGGGAAGGCCTCGCGATGGGGGGTTCCTTCGAGATCCTGTGGACCACGGGGCGGCAGGTCCCCGATTCGATATCCCTTCTCCTCAGCCTCAACTCGGGCGTTTCGTACGACTCCACCATCGTCTCGGGCCTTCCGGGCGCGAGCGTATCGTACTCCTGGACCGTCCCGGAGCTTCCCGTGCCGTCGGCGAGGGTCAAGGTAGTGGCGTATTACGGCGGAGAGGTCGGAGGATGGGACGACAGCGACGCCGACTTCAGGATAATCGGCCCGCCATACAGGTACGTATCCCCGTCCGGCGGGAACATATTCCCCTACACCCTCCCGCGCTGGGCGGCCACTAAGATCCAGACCGCCGTCAGCGCCGCGAATCCCGGCGATTCGATACTCGTC
>JALOPX010000142.1 GCA_025453655.1 Candidatus Krumholzibacteriia bacterium | reverse complement strand
CCGAGCGCGGATTGTCGTCCCAGTCCCACCTCATCAGGGTGAGCGGCGTCATCGATATCGAATAGTAACCGAGCCTCGCGTGAAACCTGCCGGTCTCCACCGCGGCAAAGACGCTCCCGTACCCGGAATCGAAATAATCTGGGCCTCCTCGAAGCGCCTTCAGCCCCTCGTTGCCCGCCCGTAGAAGCCCGCCCGCCGTGATGAACCTCCCGGCCTTCCTCGAGACCTCGAGCTCGAGCCTGCCGGTCATCCTGTTGCCGGAGCTGACCGGCTCCCCGTACGGCCCCGACGCCCCGTCCCCCCTCGCGCTGATCGAGAGGAACCTGATCCTCGCCTCGCCGCGCACGTCGATCCCGGCGGACGCCCATGCCGGGACGGCGGCGCTTTCGCCGGGCCCGCGCGAACCCTCCTCATCGAAACGATACCTCTCGTCGCCGAGGAGCATCTCCTCCATCACGAGCGATATGTCGCCCTGCGGATCCTCCGCCCTCGCGACCATCCTTCCGTCGCGGTCTACGAGAACGATCGTGAAGACCGATATCGGAACCATGTATCTCCCGGCGACGGCCCTTCCGCGGTCGAACAGCTGGCGGAACTTAGCGCCGCTTTCCTCGACGCGCGCCCTGATTTCGAAAGGTTCGGCGTCTCCGCAATTGATCCCCGCGAGCCCCACCCCCACGCCGCCGGAATTCCCGTTGAATACGGCCGCTTCCGAAAGCGCCTCGACGCAGCGCGGGCAGCCGCTCTCCCAGAAGAGAAGGAAGGTGTGCTCGTTCGAGGAAAAGAGATCGCGGGACGAAACCGTCCCGCCGCCGTCGACCGCCGGCAGCTCGAAAGCCGGAGCCATGCCTGGGATTCCGCCATCCCCCGTTTCAGGGGTCGGATTGCTCCTTCGCGCACTCTCAACGGCGGGTGCCGGACCGCTCATGCGGGCGCCCTCAGCGGCGGGGGCTTCTTCTATCTAGGAAACCAGGACCAGGGATATCGGGATCACCGCAATCACGGCGGGGAGTTTCGCTCTTGGCATCTCATCCTCCGGTTCAAGTACGGGGTTTGCGGCAAAGGGATACTCATTATATTACGGCAGGCGCGCCTTTTACAGGAATTTGCATGCCCGCCCCACAAGTCGGCCCATTCGCCCTGCGCCCCCGGAACTCCCGTCACCCACCCAACCCATTGCGAAATCAGGGCGGAACGCCGAATTTCGACCATTTTCCCTTGACATTATATTCTCATATGAGTATATATGTATATATGGAGTCCAGGGAACTGTGGAATAACGGCGGAAGGTTGCCTCTCGAGATAATCGCAAGGAGGCTTAAGGCGATGGCAGAGCCGTCGCGCCTCTCCCTTCTCCATCTTCTCTGCGAATCGGAGATGAGCGTCACCCGCCTCGTGCAGCGGACGGGCCTCAGCCAGGCGAGCGTTTCGAAGCATCTCAGGGTGCTGAGGGAGGAGGGGCTCGTCGATTCGAGAAGGGAAAGCAGGATGATCTATTACAGACTGAAGAGCAGCATGCCGAAAGAGATATGCGATCATGTATGCCGCTCGATCGAAGAGGACGTGGAGAGGGAAAAGAAGAACGTAGGGGAGTACTGGAGGATATCGAATGAATAACCTGATCGGACTGCTGGTCTTTATAGTCGTGTGGGTCGTTCTTCAGAAGTTCGTTTTTCCCCGTCTCGGGATGCCCACCTGAATGGGCGGGACATGCGATGTCGGGGACCGGCATGAAGAGAAAAAAAACAAGGAAGAAAAGACGGAGCCCGGGGATTGATCCCGGGCCGTGCTGATCAACGGGAGGATATGGTGCCTATATTCGAATTCGAATGCGGAAAATGCGGGAACAGGTTCGAGGAGCTCGTTCCATCTTCGTGCCAGGAGGTGGAGTGCCCCGCGTGCGGGAGCCTGGACACCCGGAAACAGATCTCGCCCTTTTCCTCCATGTCGGGATGGAAGAGCGGCGGATCGGGATGTTCGTCGGGGGGCGGTTGAAGGGTCGGATGATCGAAGCGGCGGTCAGCCGCTTCTCGAAGCCACGCGCGGCGCCCGCCGGCCGGCCTATCCGGGCCCGGCTTACGCGACATCGCTATCACCGGCACCCTGCCGTGGCGATATTGAATTATTCGTCCACCGGCCGGATGATAAAAAAACGACCCGGAGCGGCGCAGCCGATCCGGGTCGTTCATATCTGGTAGCCCCTAGGGGAGTCGAACCCCTGATTCTTGGCTGAGAACCAAGCGTCCTAACCACTAGACTAAGGGGCCATTTTGTCTGGCTGGAGAGGGAGGACTTGAACCCCCATCGGCTGATCCAGAGTCAGCTGTCCTACCGTTGGACGACTCTCCATGAACATGGGACAACTTACTTTATTTCGATTCCAAAAGCAATAGCCTTTATGAATATTTTTCAGCCGCGCGGGGCCGCGGCGGCGCGGAGCCTCTCCACCGATTTCGCCCTGCCGAGGAAGACGATTATCCAGAAGATGTCGGGCGAAACTGACTGCCCGGTAAGGGCCACCCTGCACGGGTGGATGAGCTCTCCGGCGTCGATCTCGAGCCGGTCGGCGAGCGATCTCAAAGCCTCCTCGACCGTGGCAACGTCGAAATACTTCAGCTCCTCCAGCCCGTCGGCCAGAAGGCGGATCCTTTCACGCGCCCGCTCCTCCTTCAGCCAGGTATGGCAGGCGTGCTCGTCCCTGGGGAAATCGTCCTTATACAGATACCGCAGCATCGATGGAAGGTCCTTCAGAAGCTTGATCCGGTTGCCGTAGACGTTCAGGATCATGGCGAGCCTTCTGAATTCCCTCTCGTTGAAGATCTTCTCCCCCTCCGCCGCGGTATCCTCCACCGGCTCGGTGCCTCCGATCAGCTTCAGATCGACCGGTTTCGAGAGATCGACCGAAAAGTCGGCCGGAATGCACCCTGCCGACTCGAGCGTGTGGTAGGCGAGGATCGTCTTCCTGATGAGCGGCATCTTCTTCAGGTGCTCGGCGTTTATGTGCTCCATCTTGTCGTTGTCGAAAACGGCCGGGTTCTTCGACACCCTCTTCAGCGAGAAATTTTCGATGAGAGCCTGGCGCTCGAAAAACTCCCTCTTCCCGTCGAGGGACCATCCGAGGAGCGCGAGATAATTGATCATCGCGTCGGGAAGATAGCTTTTTTCCGCGTAATGATCGATCGACACGGCCCCGTGCCTCTTGCTCAGCCTCGTGCGGTCGCCTCCGAGTATCATCGGCAGATGCGCGAATTTCGGCAGCCTGTAGCCGAGGGCGAGATATATGTGCACCTGGCGGGGCGTGTTCGAAATGTGGTCGTCCCCCCTGATGACGTGGGAGATCCTCATCCTCGTGTCGTCGACCACGACGGCGAAATTGTACGTCGGCCGCCCATCCGATTTGATAAGCACGAAGTCGTCGAGATCGGCGTTGGAGAAGGTGAACCTGCCCCTTACGATGTCGTCGAAACGGACCTCCCCCTCGAGCGGCATCCTGAACCTGATAACGTGGGGTTCGCCGGCGGCGAGCCTGCGCTCGATCTCCCCGGGCTCGAGGTCCCTGCAGGCGCGGTCGTATACCGGGTCGAGCTTGTTGAGCCTGGCCTCCTCCTTTTTCGCCTCCAGTTCCTCGGGGTTGCAGAAGCAGCGGTAGGCTTTCCCCTCGTCGATCAGCTTCTGCGCGTCCGCGTGATAAAGCACGCCGCGGGCCGACTGGACATACGGCCCGTAATCTCCGCCCTTGTCGGGCCCCTCGTCCCAGTCGAGGCCGAGCCAGCTCATTCCCCGTAGGATCCCTTCATACGAATCCCTCGTCGACCTTCGCGCGTCGGTGTCCTCGATCCTCAGTATGAACTTCCCGCCGGTCTTCCTCGCGTAAAGCCAGTTGTAAAGAGCCGTCCTCGCGCCGCCGACATGAAGGTGCCCCGTGGGGCTCGGCGCGAACCGCACCCTGATCGAGTCCTGCTCCTGCTGCGTGTCGGCCTTCATGTCAATTCCCGCCGCGGGGCACGCTGTTGTCGCGGAGCGCGTCGCCGAGGTAATCCATGAATTCGCCCTTCATCCGCACCGTCCCGATCAGAGTCCCGTAATCCACGCCGAAGATTTCCTTCGACGCCTCGTCGAGCCCCGCGCCCTCGCCGAGCCTGCCGGCGAAAGCCATGATCTCGCTCATCGGATGCGACTCGAGAAGGTTCTCGAGCATCCTGTACGATATGAAAAACGACACCCTCGTCTCCCCCCTGTCGGACGCTTCGCGCAGAATTCCTTCGAGCTCATCGACGGCCGGATTGAACCCGACCAGCTCCCTGCCCCATTCGATGGCCTGAACCTCGAGGATCGATTTCTCTCCGGCGATCCACGACGCCACGGCCTCCCTCATCCACAGCGGCATTTTGTCGCCCGACATGTTCCGGAGTGCCATCTGGGCGATCTTCTGCGTCAGCCCTATCTCCGAGATGGGACGCTGCGAGGTGACGTCGAACCTCTTCATCATCACGTCGAAGGGAGCGAAGTACAGCGTGTCACCCTGCGTGACGCCGTAGTACCACCATTCCTTCCTCGTCAGGAACCGGTACTCGTCGAGGTCTTTCGCCCCGATTATGACGATCCGGCCGGGGAAGGGCCTTCCGATCTCCTGTTCCACCTTTTTGCGGGCGTTGAAGGCGACGCCGAAATTGGTCGTGACGATGAACCGCGCTATGCTCGAGGGAGGGTAGTGCAGCTCGATATCCCTGTTGGCCATCACGCCGCCGTTGACAGGATGATATTCGTCGATCGTTATCCCGTACCCCTCGATGGGGGTGAGAAGCGAATCGGGAACGCGGAACTTCTCCGCCGAATCCTGATCCTTTTCCGCCTTCTTCCCGCACCCGGTCATCGCCGCGACGAGCGCAAGGGCGAGCAGGGCGGCGGAGACCGCGGCCGTGTTGATTCTCATTTCATTATCTCCCTTCTGTATCGCCTGTCCGATTACCGTACATCGATCTTATCCTTCTGCCGGCCTCCTCCATCGGCAGGTCACGCTCCGCCCCGCGGAGCCTCTCGAGCTCGCCCCCGCGACCGGACTTCTCGAGCCAGTCCCTGGCGAACTCCCCGCTGTTTATCCTGTCGAAGATCTCCTCCATGGCCCTTTCGGTCTCCTTGGAGATCAGCTTTTCCCCGTATTTCAGCCCCCCGTAAGCGGCCGTGCCGCTGATCATCTCCCTCATCCCCGAGAAACCCTTCTCGGTGAAAAGGTCGACTATGATCTTGAGCTCCTGGCAGCATTCGAAATAGGCGATCTCGGGGCTGAATCCCTTCCTGACCAGCAGCTCCCAGGCCCTCTTGACGAGAGCCGTCGCCCCCCCGCACAGGACGGCCTGCTCGCCGAAGAGGTCGCTCACCGCCTCCTCCCTGAAACTGGTCCGGAAGGCCCCGACCCTCAGGCACCCGAGCCCCCGGGCGACGGCGAGGGCGATATCGCCGGCGCGCCCGGAGTAATCGTTCCCGACCGCGACGAGACATGGAAGGCCGGAACCTTCGACGTAGGCCTTCCTCAGCATCGATCCCTGCCCCTTGGGCGCCACCAGCACGACGTCGTGGCGGTCCGATCTCACAGAGCCGAAGGCGACGGCGAACCCGTGCGCGAAACAGAGGGCGGCCCCTTCGCGAAGATTTTCCGAAATCGTTTCGCCGAATATTTTTCCCTGCAACTCGTCCGGGAGAAGGCAGAGGAGGATGTCGGCCCGCCTCGCCCCTTCCTCGAGCCCGACCGGAGCGAACCCGTCCTCGATCGCCCTGGCCCAGCCCCTGCCCCCCTCCCTCGCCGCCACTTCCGTGTCGACTCCGCTGTCGCGGAGGTTGAGGGCCTGGGGGCGCCCCTGGTTCCCGTACCCCATCACGATGACCTTTCTCCCTTCGAGGAGGGAGGGGTCGGCGTCGCGTTCCTTTATTATATCCATCTGCAGTCCTTTGTCTGACATCCAAGTATCTATAACAGACTGCACTTA
>JALOPX010000141.1 GCA_025453655.1 Candidatus Krumholzibacteriia bacterium | reverse complement strand
GTGAGCAGGGCAACCAACATGCCTATCTTCCAAGGCGACGTGAGAACCGGTCGTTTTTTTGAGTTTCGCACTGTCATATCCTTAACGCAGAAAACAGGCCTGCGGGCCTAACGGTCGATATATATGCGTAACCTTCATTCCATGACTGCCTTGTATCCGTCAGGGTGGACCGCAAAGATTATGCCAAGCAGGATGCCTGATCAAATTGACGTATTTATAAGGTGTTATAGGGAATTTCAAAGCACTGGACGGAAATCATGGAACGAATATGCTAGTGTTCAATGCGTTTTGCAAACGGACGCGGCCGCCCGAAATGGATGCCGTGGAATGGCATTTCGACCCGGCGCTAACCCCGGCGGGACTTCTATTTGACCGATCTCCTGGCGATGGGCGCGTAAATGGAGGGAACCCTGTCCGACAAAAGATTGTTGGCGGAGTTGATGTTCTTGTTGTCGGCCTCCTCGATATTGATGTCGATCACCTTCAGGACCTCGCTGCGGTCCCCGGCCGAGACGAGCACCTCGCCGCGGGGGCTGACGATCTGGCTCTCGCCGGTGAACGACAGGCTCATCGTCCCCCTCTTCTCGATGCCGACGCGGTTCGCGGTGACCGAGAAGACGCCGTTCTCGATGCTCCTGACCTTCATCGCGTTCTGCCCCCATGGCAGGATAAGGTTGGCCGGATGAACGAGGATGTTCGCTCCCTGCAGGGTCAGCACCCTCGCCATCTCGGGAAACATCCAGTCGAAACAGATCATCATGCCGAATTTCGCCTTGCCGTCCGTCACGACCCTGGTCGACCTGCCGGGAGTGAAGAAGAGTTTCTCGCGGTCGAAAAGATGGACCTTCTGGTATACGTCGACCTTGCCCTTCTGCGAGACATAGACCGCCGAATTGAAGATGTTCCGGCCCGATTTCTGGGCCATCCCGAATATCAGGTTCAGATGCTGTTTTTTCGCGATCTTTTTCATCTCGCCGACGGTATACCCCCCCTGGACGCTTTCGGCGAGGGCGGCGAGCTCGGCCTGGTTCTTGAAAAGGTACCCGGTGTTGAACAACTCCGGGAGAACGATCGTCGCGTCCGAAACCTTGTTCAGAAGCGAAATCGCCTTTTTAACGTTACTTTTTACTTCTCCGAATCTGCTTCGCATCTGGAGGAATCCAATTTTCATTTTTCCCCCCAAGGCATGTGGTTAGGGATATGGCCGGTTGCCATAACAGTAGGACATTATATCAGATGTGTCAAAACTTTATTAGCCTGTTTTTCGGCCCTCCCGTGGTTTTTCCCCGTGGCACAAACCTTGCAGAATCCTCCGTAAGACAACGGTTTCGACAGCAGCGGATCGCACCGGAGACCACAAAATGACGGCAGGCAGCATCTATATCCCCCTGGGAACCATGGAGATGGAAAAGGAACCGGCTCCGGCCGGCTTTTTCATGATGGACCACCTGCTCTACAGCCGGATGGATTGCGGATATCCTTCAAACGACGAGCGTTACGACGAAGACGTCAACGTCTACCTGGCCGGCCTCCTGGAATCGCTGATATTTCCCATTATGCACGCAGCGGCGGGGAAACAGGCCACGCCGTACGATCTCGACCTGTTCGGATCGATCGCCGGAGCGAACGATCCGAGGGCCGCGCACGACCGGTACCGGCTGAACGCCGATTCGATCCTCCTCTCCCTCGGGATCTTCGACAACCCGAGGGTGTCGAGGCCCGATTCGATCCCGCACCTCGGCCTTTCGCGCGACGCGTGGCTCGGCCGGGGCAAGGCGTACTATTCGATCGCCCAGTCCTACCGGGTCCAGGCGGACCGCCGGTCCACCGCGATAAGCGATATCATGGGAAAACTGTCCGAAGGGTTCGAAAAGTATCTGAAGGTCCTCTCGACGATGAAAAGCGAGTACCTGAACATACTGGGCCGCATCTCCGAGGGTGAAATGTACCATCTGGACCGCGCGGTCAGAGGCGGGGAGATCAGGAAGGAGCTCGGCGCGCTTCACGACGAATTCCTCGACGCCTATTCCGAATACATGAGAAACCCCTCCGTCGCGGCAAAGGGGGTCGTCGAGGATAAGGCGGCGCGGATCAGATCCCTTGATCCTTCCTTCAGCTTCGAGCTCGGATAAGGCCCCGGCAGGCCGTCAGACTTCCTTCACGAACTTCCCGCAAAGATCCATGACCTCCCCGCCCCGTTTCCCGTTAATGAGCACGTGCCCTCCGTCGGGGAAAAGAACGAATTTCGAAGCCGGGTGAGAGCCGTGCTTTTTCAGCGTCTGAAGGCATTTGTAACTCGTCACCGGATCGTTCTTCGCCTGGATGACGAGGATCGGCTGCGTAATCTTTTCGAGGTTGCATCGTGTCATGTCGACGAAATCGATCATCGTGCTGCGAACCGGCGCGAGCTCCCTCGTCAGCGCCGGCAGAACCTTCCTCCAAAGACGGAAGGCCATGTGCCTTCCGTTGTTCACCGGGTAGAGGCCCGGAGAGATCAGTATGCATCCCCTCGCGGGAAATTTTCTCAGGAGGTTCAGCGCGATCGTCCCGCCGAAGCTGAAACCGACGACGAAGGTGTCGGGAGTGTAGCTGAGAAGCATGTCGAGGACCACCTCCGCCTGGGCGAGGCACATGCTCCATGTGTTCTCGCCGTTCGCGCGCGGCGGCTCCTTTTCCTTCCCGTTGCGGCCCGGGAGCCGCCCCTTGAGATAGTCCCCTATCCCCGAATCGACCGCCCTTGGATCGATGGGGAGCCGCATCCCGTAGACGGTGCATCCCTGCTCGTGAAGATGCTCGCCGAGCAGCTTCATCTCCTCCGGGGTGCCGCCCGCGCCGTGCATAAGCATGCAGCAGGTCGATTCCTTCTCCCGAAGCATCAGGAAGCTCCTGCCTTCCTCGGGCACGCCCTCTTTTCTTTCCGTGTAAATGCGGCTTTCGTGGAAATACCTCAGAAGTTCCCTCTTCAGGACCGGGTCGCGCCGGTTCTCGTCGACCTTCCGCTTCAATTCCCAGATCACCTGGTTGATATTCTCGATGTTCTCAGTCACTCTGCAAACCCCTTTTCCTCGCGGCCCTTTCGCCGCCGCACGCCTTCACGCACAGGCCGCATATCATGGCGCTGATCTTCTCCGACTTGACGAAACGCCTGAGCTGGGCCGCGCATTTGTCCAGGTTGAAATCCCCGGGATCCTCGTGAATGGCTCCCGCGGGGCAGGCCGCCACGCAACGGCGGCAGTCGCCGCAGCTCCCCGCCTTCGTCCCCGGCGTCCCGCCGGGCAGGGGAAGGTCGGTGAGCACGGTGACATACCTGCACTGTGATCCGAATTCCGGGTTGACGAGAAGGTTGTTCCGCCCCCGCCATCCGAGCCCGGCAAGCCCCGCGACCTCCCTGTGGGAAAGGTGCGCCCTGAGCCTGTCCCAGTCCAGGATCTGCGATGCCGGGACGGGGAATGCCTCGTACCCCATCCGCGAGCATTCGCCGGCGATCGCGAGGGCCGCCTGGTCGAGGGCGAAATTCACAGCCCGGTAATGATAATAATATGTCCATGTCGGCGCCTTGACGACGGTCCTGAGGATAGGAGGGGAAAGCGCGATCCCGGCGACCACCGCGTAGGGCAGGTTCCCGACCTGACCGCGAAGGCTCTCGTGAAATTCGAGCCCCGGCTCGCCGTCGATCCTCGCGCTCGAAAGCAGGTCGACCCCGAACGGCTCCGAGCACAGCTTGAGCCTTTGAAGATTGTCCGCGGGCGATGCTGGATTCCGATCCGACCCCGCAATACCCCATGCCCGAGCGAAGGCCGCCCACGAGCTGGTAAATATTGCTCGAGAGGCTCCCCTTGTACGAGACCCTGCCCTCGATCCCCTCGGCGACGTACTTGCTCTCCTCGCTAACGCCCTCCTGGAAGTACCGGTCCCCGCTCCCCATCTTCATCGCCTCGATCGAGCCCATCCCTCGGTATATCTTGAAGCTCTTTCCCTGGTGATAGATGATCTCCCCGGGGCTCTCCTCGGTGCCGGCGAGCATCGAGCCTATCATTACGCAGTCCGCCCCCGCGGCGATCGCCTTGGTAATGTCCCCGGAATACTTGATCCCCCCGTCGGCGATGAGGGGTATCTTCGCCTTCGCCGCCACCGGCGCGCAATCCATGATCGCGGTGATCTGGGGGACGCCGACCCCGGCGACCACCCTTGTCGTGCAGATCGCCCCCGGCCCGATCCCGACCTTGATGCCGTCGACGCCGAGGGCCGCGAGATCGCGCGCCGCGGCCGCCGTCGCTATGTTGCCGGCGATCAGCTGAATCGTTTTGTATTTCTTCCTTATCTTCGCCACCGTCTCCATCACGCCTTTGGAATGGCCGTGCGCCGTGTCGACGACGAGAACGTCGACCCCGGCTTCGACGAGGGCCTTCGCCCGGTCCATCGTCCCTGCCCCCACCCCGACCGCCGCGCCGACGAGGAGCCTTCCGCTCGTGTCCTTGCTGGCGTTCGGGAAATCGAGCTTCTTCTGTATGTCCTTGACCGTGATAAGTCCCTTCAGGCACTTCTTCGCGTCGACGACGGGGAGCTTCTCGATGCGGTTCTCGTGGAGGATGCGCATCGCGTCATCCATCCTGATCCCCTCCGAAGCGGTTATCGGATTCTTCGTCATGACCTCGCTGACCTTTATATCCTGGCGGCCGATGAACCTGAGGTCGCGGTTCGTCAGTATCCCGACGAGGACGTTCTTCTTGTCCACTACGGGAAGCCCCGAAATGCTGTAACGGTCCATCACGGCGACGGCCTCGCTGACGAGGTGGTCGCCGGAGATCGTCACGGGGTTGGTGATCATCCCGCTCTCGCTTCTCTTCACCCTCCCGACCTGCTCTGCCTGGTCCGCAATGGAGAAATTCTTGTGAATGATCCCGATCCCGCCCTCGCGGGCGAGTGCTATCGCCATCGCCGCCTCGGTGACAGTGTCCATCGCCGCCGAGACGATAGGGATGTTGAGGCTGATCTTCCGGGTCAGATTCGTCTTCAGGCTGACCTTCTGCGGATGAATGTGCGATCTGGCGGGAACGAGGAGAACGTCGTCAAAGGTAAGACCCTCTTTTAAAATCTTGTCTGAATTCATCGGCCTCGAAGAAGCTTCCGGGGCTCCTTCTCCCTCCTGTCTCGGGTGGTGGAACGGCGCCCATTGGCCCGACTATCTTACGCGGTTACTGCAACATACTCCCTGCGCGCGCCACTGTCAAGGTCGATCAGGGCGGGCGCCATGCCCTCCGAAACGCCCCGCCCGGCCGTCCGCCGAACGGGTCAGGCAGGCTCTCCATCGCGGCGCCCCGCGGCCCGAAGGGTGCTTATCGGCCTCATTATCATCCTTCGCCCCTCCCAGGCGGCGAGGCTCGAGACCCCCGCTTCACTGAGAAAATCGAAGGCCCTGTCGAAATCCCTCGCGACGTCTTCCGGCCTGTGGGCGTCGGAGCCGAGTGTAACCGGCACCCCTTCGCGAACGCACGCGGCGAGGAAGGGGGGCTGGGGGTAGGGCGATCCGAGGCCCCTTCGAATCCCCCCCGTGTTGAGCTCGACCGCCATCGCGTTCTCCGCGAGAAGGCGGGCCACCTTCTCGTAGTATCCGTCAAGAGGCGATTCCGGGAAGAAATCGACCCGCCTAATCGCGTCGGGATGGGCGAGGATATCGAAAAGGCCCGTCGAGATCATCTTCTGCAGCATCTCGAAATAGCGCGGGAAAACATCCTCGGGATCCTCCAGCGCGTAACGGGGGAGCCCCGCTTTGCTCGTAAAACACCAGTCGCCGAGGAAGTGAAGGGCGCCGTAGACGTAGTCGAAGGGCTGGCTCTCGAGAAGTTTCCTGGTCCGATCCTCGTAGCCGGGGAAATAATCGGCCTCGATCCCGAGGCGTATGACGATCCTCCCGGCGTATTCCCCGCGGAGCCGCCCGGCGAGGGCGACATATTCGGGGAGCCTCTCCTCGAGCATCGCGTGATATGGATCGGGATCGACCACCTTCGGCAGGTGCGCGCTGAAGCCGATCTCGTCGAGGCCGCGTTCGATCGCGGCGAGGACGAATTCCTCGAGCCCGCCCTCAGCGTGGCCGCAGAAACGGCTGTGAGTATGATAGTCCATCATGGCCGGGAGGATACTACAAACGGGCCGCCGCGGGCAAGCGGTACCCGGGCCGCCGCCCGCCCGATCACCACTTTCCGGTCGCGAGGTACTCGTTGATCGCGGCCGCCGCGATGCGCCCCTGGCCCATCGCCAGGATCACCGTCGCGGCTCCGAGGACGATGTCGCCCCCCGCGAAAACCCCCTTCTTGCTCGTCTTCATCGTCGCTTCCTGGACGATGATGTTCCCCCACTTGTTCGTCTCGATGTCGGGGGTCGTGTCGGGGATCAGGGGATTCGAGGAGTTGCCTATCGCCACGATGCAGGTGTCGACCTCGAGCATGTACTCGCTTCCCTCTATGGGAACGGGGCGCCTGCGCCCCGAATCGTCGGGCTCGCCGAGCTCCATCTTGATGCATTCGACCTGTTTGACCCATCCCTTGTCGTCGCCGACTATGCGCAGGGGATTCTGAAGCAGGAGGAACTGCACCCCTTCCTGCTCGGCGTGATGCACTTCCTCGATCCTGGCGGGCATCTCGGTCTTCGAGCGCCTGTAGACCAGGTAAACGTTCTCCGCGCCGAGGCGAAGAGCCGTTCTCGCCGAATCCATCGCGACGTTCCCGCCGCCGAATACCGCCACGTTCTTCGAGCGGGCTATCGGCGTGTCGGTCGCGGGGAAGGAGTAGGCCTTCATCAGGTTCGCCCTCGTCAGGAATTCGTTCGCCGAATAGACCCCGTTGAGGTTCTCCCCGTCTATCCGCATGAACATCGGGAGCCCCGCGCCGGTCGCGACGAAGGCCGCGTCGTACCCGGCCGCGAAGAGCTCGTCGACCGAATGGATGTTGCCGATCACCATGTTGTACTTCATCTCTACGCCCATCGCCTTGAGGTTCTCGACCTCGCGCATCACGATCGCCTTGGGAAGGCGGAACTCGGGGATGCCGTAGATGAGCACTCCGCCCGGCTTGTGAAGGGCCTCGAAGACGGTGACCTCGTGGCCTTCCCTGCGGACGTCGGCGGCGACGGTGAGGCCCGCGGGGCCGGAGCCGACGATCGCGACCCGTTTCCCGGTCGCGGGCTTTATCGCGGGCGGATCGGCCTTCCCCTGGCTCATCTCCCAGTCGGCGACGAACCGTTCGAGCTTGCCTATCTGGACCGCCTTGTCGGTTCCGCCGAGGCTCTTGCCGACGACGCATCCCTTCTGGCACTGCTCCTCCTGCGGGCAGACGCGCCCGCAGATGGCCGGCAGGATGTTCGTGTTCTTGATCGTATGAACGGCGTTTTTGTAATCGCCCTCGTGAATGTATTTGATGAAGGCGGGGATGTCGATCGACACCGGGCACCCGGCCACGCAGGGCGCCTTCTTGCACTGCAGGCACCGCGACGCCTCGATCTTCGCCTGATCGTCCGTGTAGCCGAAGGGCACTTCCTTCACGTTGCGTATCCGCTCGCCCGGCTCCTGCTCGCGCATGACCTGGGTCGGAATCTGCAGCCTCTCCTTCGGTGTGAGATTCTTCTTTTCTTCCATCTCTGCTGCGGCCGGCCCGGCCGGCACCTCCTTCATTATTTCTTGAGATTCTCCATCGCTTCTTTTTCCTGAACCTGGTACATCTTCTGGCGCTGCATCATCCCGTCGAAATCGACCTGGTGCGCGTCGAATTCGGGGCCGTCGACGCAGACGAACTTCGTCTTGCTGCCGACGCTCACCCTGCAGGCGCCGCACATCCCCGTCCCGTCCACCATTATCGTGTTGAGGCTCACCAGGGTCGGGATCTCGTATTTTTTGGTGAGAAGGCTCACGAATTTCATCATGATCGGGGGGCCGACGGCGACGACGAGGTTGATCTTGAGCCCCTCGTCGATCAGTTTCTGGATCGCGTCGGTCACGAGCCCCTTCATCCCGTACGAGCCGTCGTCCGTCGTGATCATCACGCGGTCGCTCGCCGCCTTCATCTGCTTTTCCATGATGACGAGGTCCCTGTTCCTCCCGCCGAGGATCGATATGACCCTGTTCCCCGCCTTCTTCATCGCCTGGGCGATCGGGTGCGCCGGAGCGATCCCAACCCCGCCCCCGACGACCACCACGGTGCCGACATTCTCGATGTGGGTCGGTTTACCGAGCGGGCCCACGAGGTCGAGGATCGATCCGCCCGCCTCGAGCATCGAAAGGAGCTTGGTCGTCTTCCCGACAATCTGGACTACAAGCTCGATCCACCCCTCTCCTGCGCTGCCGTCGGCGATCGTAAGCGGGATCCGCTCCCCCTCCTCTGCGACCCTCAGTATGATGAACTGCCCCGCCTTGCGCTTCGCCGCGATCTCCGGAGCCTCGATCCGCATCCGGAAGACCTCCGGGGTGATGAATTCCTTTTCGATGATCCTGTTCATGGCTGATTTCAAACCTTTGCAAGTAATTAATTACATTAGAGATAGCGATTCCCCTCCCGGACCCCTTTCCCGGGGCCTGGCCTGGAATCGCGCCTCCCGTGATTGAGACGTACCGGTAAAATACCGTCAATATTTAGCAGAATTGGGCGGCCGAAGGCAAGTCAAATCCGCAGGGGGGTGGCAGCGATGTCAACAGTCTCCTGCTCAGACAGTCCTCGCGTGACGCATAGGGGGGCGGCCACAAGTCTCCTGCTCGGACAGTCCTCGCACGGCGCTACGCGCCGTGCTGCGGAACTCGCGACGAGACTTGTGGCCAGCCCCCCGTCAAGAAACGTCTCATTCATTGACTCTGGCCTTGTTTTTCCTCTTTTTCCAGAGCCAGCCCGCAACCGGAATCAATATCGCTGCCCAAAGCCACTGCCAGTTCTTTTGGATGAAAGATACAGTTTGCTGATTCCAGGTCACTTCGATCTCAATCACTTTGTCGAATGTACGAATTGCCCGCATAGTGGTTTCGCCGTCGACACTCATAAGGGCTGAAAGAGTCAAATGCAGGTTTTGTTTTCCTTTATTGCAGGGCTTTACTTCCCATTTCGATTCTGTGATATTATTCCGTGACAAGGCCTGTACTTCGGGGGTAATCGCGGTGATTGCGAAGCTGGGGCCTGATAACCGGGCTTCCATACGATCAGTCACTCGAATACGCGCTGCATCCACTCCTCCATCCGCTTCGATCATTTGCCTCAGGCTGTCGATAGGCGTCTTCAGGCTGAGTATCAGTTTAATTACGGCGGTTTCGTGAAGATTCATGGTATCGGGCATGTTGAAGGCGATGTTGCTGAACTCCATCTGCTCGAGAATTCGATCGATAGCGCTAACGCCGTCCGCCGGTCGAGGCTCCGACCTCCTATCCCACGATGCGCTGACTTTCCTGTCGTTACCCTTCAAATAAATGAATAATAAAATAAAGAGAATAACGATTACCGTACTCATCCCAATCAGTTTTGTTCTCGACTTCATCACTGATCCTCGCTTTTCCGATTATTGTCAATATTGAGCCTGGCTTCTCTTCCAATAATCCTTTCGCAAGGCATAAAGTCTATTCCCTGTCGATTCGGTTCTAATTTTTCGCATACCTCCGGTTCTTTGGTTACCAGGACGGCGACGGCGTTGCACAGTTTTTCACTCAATTCTTCAAGGACATGATCGATGCCTTCTATTTTCAAATAGATCTCTTTTGAAACTCTTTCCAATGATCGGGCCGCGGCTGCTTTTTGAATTTTTCTCAAGTTCTTTCCATTTTGAATGTTATCCGGGACATAACCGTCTGAAACAGAATTCAAAGAACTCTTCTCCGCCTGAAGCAGTATGCCAAGGGGACATTTTAATCCGGCCAGGTCTTTTCCCGCATCTTCCAGCCAGGCAAAATATGCTTCGACAAAACGATGGCTGTCCGCACGATAAATATTGCTTACATCAGCAAGCTTTGTGGCCTGTTCCAGGAGCTTTTCCCGCAGGATACATTGCATTTATCGACCTCCGGCAATTATTCAGGCTGCAAGGTACGCACAAGGCCTCCGGACTCGCTTGCCTGGGTAATCCACTCCAGGCCTTCTTCCTTTAATGTTATTTTTAGACGCACGACGGTAGCAGCCGATGACTTCTCTTTGACGTCCGCCGTTTTGATGTTGGCAATAATGCTCGAGGGTACGGGTTTTTTGACGATACTTACATTCGAGATTCCGGTCCTGAGATCTTTTGCTATCGTTTCCTTCTGTGAAGCCGTGAGCGGGATTTTCGTCTTTGTCGCCGCCTGCGCAAAAGCATCCTGAACGTTTCGCGCGACAGTCTCCTTCGTGACAGAGGAATCTGATTGTTTAACCGTTGCGAGACGACTTTTCATCTCATTCAAAAAAGATTTTTTC
>JALOPX010000030.1 GCA_025453655.1 Candidatus Krumholzibacteriia bacterium | reverse complement strand
CTAACTTGTTAGATGCAAGCGCGTTATGCAATATGCAACCCCCGCTCGCCACCCCATGCCCGACCCTCCGGATAATGTACATATAAACCCTGCATTTATCAATCATTAAAGCGATCCGGAATTTTTCCCGCGTATGGTACGCATTTCGCATAGTGCAGTTCGGGCAGTCATAAAAATACCATGAAAAGGGAGAAAACCGGATGGCCGGCATACCTTTGTTCGTCAACGTGAACCAGGAAAAGGTCCTCAGGAGGATCACACAGGAGCGCCTCAAGGGCGATCCGAAAAGAGCGCTCGCCCGGGCCCTCGAGGGGCTCGAAAAATTCCCCGAGGACCTCGAGATAGCCCTCGAGGCGATCAGGCTCTGCTTCGAGGCGCGCGATCACGTCCAGGCCGTCGCCCAGATGAAGACCGCCATCAGGAAGCATCCCAAAGAACGGGCCGCCATCCTGACGATGGCGAGGGAGGCGCTGGCCGACAGTTTCACCCCCCTTCTCGGCAGCTTCGTCATCGAGACCCTTCTTCGGAGCCGGGACATCGAGGAGGTCAGGGCGATCCTGAGGATATCGACACCGGAATATATCGAGAGCCTCATAAAGCGCTCCGAGATCCGTTCGAAGGAGTGCAGGGACAACGGCAACACGAAGAATTCATTATATACGGACAACGAGCTCTTTCTCGGGCTTCTCTACATCTCGTCGGGGCGCGCCGGGGAGGCGGGCTTTCCCCTCGGAAGGGCGCTCGCCAATTCGCCCGAGGACGCGACGGTAATCGGCTCGCTCCTCGTCGAGCTCGAAAGGGAGGTCCCCGACAGCGCCGACGTCAAGTTCAGCCTCGGCCTCGCCTCGGTGATGCTGGGCAGGGCGGAGAAGGCGGAGCCGCGCTTCTTCCAGTGCATTCAACTGGCGAACGCTCCCCTCGAGCCCCTTCTGAAGCTTCTCGATTCGATCGAGGAACCCTCCCCCGGCCATCAGCTCCTTGTGGGCGAGATAATGATCCGCATGGGGAAGGTCGACGAGGGGCTGAATATGATCCGCGCCTGGCTCGAGACCCCGCACTCCGCGGCGGGGCAGGGATCCGGCGAGGGAAGGTCGGGCGAATACTACACGGGGGAACAGGACTGCAGGACATTCGCCTTCGAGAGGCTGACGGGATTGCCGGCGGATCTCCACGGCAGGGCGCCGATAGCCATCGCGACCGCGGGGATGGCGGCCGGCCTCGAAAAAATCAAAGAGGCAGTTGAAGAGCTCGACACCCTCGCCGCGCTCAATCCGGCAAGCGGCCCCGAAATCGTCGAATGGATAATGAATAACGAATCGCTCTCGTCGACCGCCCCCGGCCGCAGGCTGCTGATGAAGCTGCACCTCGCGGCCCGCGATTTCGCGAAGGCCGCCGAGTCGGCCAGGGTCGCCGTCGAGATAAATCCCGCGATGACCGGCGCGCTGCTTGAGATGGCCGCCGAGGCCCTGGAGTCGATTCCCGAAGGGGACGGCGACCTTCTCGGCCTGATGGCCGAGCTTCACGCCCTCAACGGGGATTCCGAAAAGGCCGGGAAGATAATATCGCGCCTGGAGGAAAGGGATTCGGTCGACAAGGGCGAGCTTTTCCGGCTTACGGGAAAGATACTCGACAAGTGCGGCCTCACCCTCGACCGCGTCATATCGATGCTGGAGATGGGCATCCGGGGCGGCGACGTCTCGGAGGCGCTGCCATGGGCCCTCGAATTCCTGCGCGCCAACCCGGACGCGCAGAGGGAATTCGCTTCGCGCGTCGAAGCTCTCGCCGGCTCCGACGGGAAGGGCTGGAGGGAAATCTCCGCCCTCTGCGACTCGATGGCGAAGGAAGAGCAGCTTTCGCGGCCCTTCAAAACGCTTCAGGCGAAGGCGCACATCAACAACGGCGAGATCGAGCGGGCCATCTTCGAATTCGACCAGCTCATAATGTTCGACGAGTCGATCAGGATCGACCTTATACCGGAATACGAAAAGGCCGCAGAGAAGAACCCCGGCAACACGACGCTCAACCTCGCCCTTTACCAGATCAATCTCGAGGAGGAGTTCTTCGCGAGATCGGCCCACTACCTCTGCAAGGCCCTCGAATCGGACCCCTCGCAGATAAGGGACATTCTGCCGAGATTCGAGAAGCTGGCCGCGAGGGATCCGAACAACAAGACGATCTGGGAGGAGATGCTCAGGTCCGCCCTCGCGCTCGACCATCTCGAGCTCGCGAGGGAGATACTCTCCCGGGCCTCGAAGGCGCTCCCCGCCGAAATGGCGGCGTCGCTCAAGATCTACGGGGCGCGGATATCCTCGGCCGACGGGAAATCGGCCGAGGGCCTCGAGTGCCTCGCCCAGGCCCTCGAATCCTCCGACCCGGATCTCGGCGGCATCGCGGACGAACTCGCGACGATCATCGCGAGGGAACCTGCGAATCCCGGCGCGAGGTACCTCAGGGGAGAAACCCTTCTGAGGCTCGGCCGGGAGGACGAGGCCGTCGAGCATCTCGAGAAATGCCTCGACCTCTCCCCCGCGCACACCGACAGGGTCAGGGAAAAGCTCGAAAAGCTGCTCCCGATGAGCATAAAGCCGTGGCTGATCTCCAGGGTCCTCGGCGGGATCGCATGGGCGCAGCAGCGCCGCGAGGACGCGTACAGGTATCTGAACAACGCGCAGAAGGGCCCCTTGAGATCGGTCTCCGGGCTCAACGAGACCCTCCGGAAGCTGAAGGAGTCTTCGCCCCCCGACGGCAGGCTCGCGTCGATTTACGCGAGGGGCCTCTCGCTCGAGGGACGCCATGACGAATCGGTCGGCGAGCTCGAACGGCTCTACGACTCGGACAGGAACGCCTCCGGCAGGATCATGGAGGTGCTGCTCGAGCTTCTCAAGGCGGCTCCGGACCATTTCAACGCCAACAGGCTCCTCGCGAGGATATGGTCCGATTCCGGCGACAGGGACGGCTGCCTGGAGCCGGTCCTGCGGATGATCTCCGACACCGAGGCGGATCCGGCGTACATCGACGGAATAGTCCGCCCCTATATCGACATTCTCGAGAACAACGCCCGCTTCCTCGTCCCCTACGCGGGGCTCAAGGCCCGCGCGGGCGACTTCGCCTCCTCGCTCGCGAGATACAGGCAGGCCCTCGGGATCGATCCCGCGTTCGGCGGGAGGATTCTCGATGCGGTGCCGGCGATCGAATGGCCCGCCGTCTTCGAGGCGGACGCCTTCATTCTTTCGGCCGACTGCCTCGTCGCGCAGTCGAAGGCCGGCGAAGCCTTCGAATTCCTCAGGAAGATAAAGAACCCGGGCGCCGCGACGGCGGCCCTCGTCATAGACAGGAT
The DNA here is from genome assembly GCA_025453655.1 of Candidatus Krumholzibacteriia bacterium. Lineage (GTDB taxonomy): Bacteria > Krumholzibacteriota > Krumholzibacteriia > Krumholzibacteriales > Krumholzibacteriaceae > JALOPX01. The sequence continues at coordinate 16,526 of JALOPX010000030.1, read as the reverse complement.
ATACGCGTTGGCGGCCGGGGCGCCTGCCCCGGAATTTTACGAGCACGGCTGCGACATCCTCGCCGGCAACGGAGACCTCGAAGGCGCCGAGAAGATGATCAGGGCGGGGTGCGAAAAGCTGTGGACCGCCGAAAAGATCGACATGCTGATCCATCTCGCCGAAACGATGGAGAGCCGCGGAAGGCCGGGCGAAGCGGCCCGGATATTCCGCGAGGTGCTCGGCGGGAGCGGCGAGAAGGAGGCGATCTGGAAACGGATCGAAGCCTCCCGGCGCGCCTGGTCTGAAAAGGAACTGGAGAGCGGGATCGCCGAAGCGCGAAAGGGTGAGCTGGGCCCCGAAGAAGCGGAAAGGCTCGCGGCGCTCGCCCTCGACGCGTCCGACCACGAGGCGGCGCTCGAGATCATACGCGGCTCGAAGATCGCCGGAACGCGCAGAGCCGTTCTCCTGGCCGGGACATACCTTTCGATGGGACGCCCCTCCCTCGCCCTCGCCGTGACCGGCGCCGCGTCCAGGAGCGGGGGGACCGACCCCGGCTCGCTGCCCGGGCTCCTCTACGCCGAGGGACGCGCCTGCGAGACGCTCGGCGACTACGGCAGGGCCGCGGCCGCCTTTTCGAGAATACTCGCGGAAGACGGCGGCTTCGCCGACGCGCGCGCCCGCGCCGAAAGGAATTATTCGAAATTCATCGCATCGCAAATGGAAGAGACAGTCGAGATACTCGTGAAGACCGGAGAGATTCTTCCGGATTAAGGAAAGGACACCGTCATGAAGATTTGCCCTCTCGTTACGCAGGCCTGCATCCTCGAGGATTCGGGAAACGAGGTTCTGGTCAGGGAAGCCGACGACAACGTCATGCCCGCCGAAGAGGGCGAAGACGGGAAATCCGGGAAGGACGACATTTTCCTCAATCCGGACGACCAGGACAAATCCCTGGAGGCCGTGGAAGCCGCGGAGAGAATCGCGAATGGATCCGTGGAGACCGTCGCGGGAGACGCGAAGGAATCCGATGAAAAACCCCGGCAGGAGAGCGGCGGGAAAGCGATTCGCGTGACGGCGAAGTCGTTCCGCGGCGAAGTCGAATGCCTCGGCGGCCTGTGCCGGTTCCACGACGACGAAAAAAGCGTCTGCCGCTTCGAAGCCCTCCTCTCCGGCGTTTCCCCCTCGGGCGGCGCTCTCGAGGAGGAAATGAGGTCGGTCAGGGCCGAGCTCGAAAGGTCCTGGGACTTCCAGAAACAGGGAGCGGCCGACATGCTCGGGTTCTTCAGGGAGATGCAGGAAAGGAACGAAAAGGCGCAGGAGGATATCAGGGCCGACCTCGGGCGGAGTGTCGGCGAACTGAAGGCCCTTTTCTCATCGATCTCCGAGGAAAACAAGACGATCATCGAGAGCATCGCCGACACGCTCGCGGAAAAGACCGAAGAGCTCGACGACAGGCTGAAAACCGGCGACCGCAAGATCGACGACTTCAAATCCGAGGTCTCGAACTGGAAGGGCGGGCTCGACAGGAACATGGAAACGCTCGAAAAAGGCCTCGATGAAAACACGAAACTGGTCAGGGAGCTTTCGGAGAACAATTCGAGGGTCATGAAGGTCGTGGAGAGCCAGAGGGAAAACCGGGAGCAGGAGGAGAGGAAGCGGCAGCTCGCCGAGGCGCGAAGGCTCAACAACGCCGGGGTGATGAACTATCACAACGGGCAGTACGAGAAGGCCCTCGAGATGTTCGGCAGGGCGATCGGAATCGACGCTAATTTCACCGAGGCCTACAACAACCTCGGCCTGACATACACGGAGATGGACGACGAGGAGAAGGCCACCGAGGCTTTCAAGAAGGCGATCGAGCTCAAACCGGAGCTCGGCGCCACCTACAACAACCTCGGATACGTCTTTTACCGCATGGGCTCGTACCATGAGGCGATCGAGATGTACAACGAGGCGATCGGCAGGAGCAGCGACAACAGTTCCGCCTGGACCAACCTCGGGAACGCCTGCTACAAGCTCGACCGGATCGAGGAGGCGCTGAACGCGTGGAACAAGGCGCTCGAGATCGACCCGGGCAACGAAAAGGCAAAACGCAATCTGAAGAGGTTCCACGCGGAGGCCGGCGAAAGGCGTTGAGGCGCGTCGCGCGGCCCGATCGGCAACGGGACGAAAAAAGGAGGCGGTCTGCCGCCTCCTTTTCGTTTTCCGCGGGCCGCGGCGGGGTCTAGATCTTTTTCACGTTCTTGGCGTGGGGGCCCTTGGTCCCGTCGGCAAGCTCGTACTCGACGACCTCGCCTTCGCTCAGCGTCCTGAAGCCGTCGCCGACGATGTCCGAATAGTGCACGAAGATGTCCTTGCCGTCGGACTCCTGGTTTATGAAACCGTACCCCTTGTTTTCATTGAACCATTTTATCTTGCCCGTCTCTGGCACCCCTTACCTCCTGTTATTCGGCCGGCAGCCATTCTACCACGCATCCCACCCGATTTCAACCGGAAATTCATTGTAAAACGGCAAGTTACGGCAGGAAACCGGGTTGCTTCTGGCACTCTTCTTGCGAGTGGCCGGTTGGAGGATATCGTGCCCGGAGGGCCACGCTGATCATGTCCAGGCTGCAGATACCATACGAGAAGGTGCATCTCAATCCGACCGATTTCGATCCGGCCGGATTCGATCCCATATTGAGGCGGTTCCTCGGCGAGAGCGTCAATACTCCTATGATCCTCGAGGTTTTCAGCGGCACCGGGCAGTTCATGGCCTTCCTGCGCGAGGGCCAGTTCTACTGGGCCGGAGCGAAAGGCGACTCGGGGTTCGAGGGAATCACGATAAGGGATTTCTTCAGCCGCCTGACGCGCGCCCGGCAGCCGCGCATAGTGGTCTACCAGGCGAGCCTCGTCCTCTACCATTCGCTTCTCGTCTACCTTCAGAAGAAGCCCGACCTGAAGATCAGCTCGTCCCTCGTCGATCTCGACGACCTGCTCGACGGCACGGAGAAAGAGCATCGGAACGCCATCGTGACGGCGCTCCAGCCCGGCAACCTCGTCATGCTGCGATACACGGACGGGAAGGCGGTCGCCTGCTACCACGGATTATCCTTCAGCAGGCCCGGGCGGGCCGACGCCCGCGAGGATTTCCTCGTAAAGGTCTGCACGATGTCGGCGCATTCGGTCTTCGAGATCAACCTTTTCACCGACCTTTCGGTGACGCACTCGGAGGACGCGCGCCTCATCCCGAACGACTACCAGGGGACGATTTCGTCCTTTTTCATGAACCAGCCGCCGAAACTCGTCGTGCGGCTCAAGAACCGCCCCCTGAAGACGTACACCTTCACCGGCAGGCAGCTCACGATAGGGAGCGTCCCGGAGAACGACATAGTCATAGACCACGCCGGCGTCTCGAGGCACCACGCCGTGATCGAATCGTCGAAGTCCGGATACCGGATAAGGGACCTCGGCAACAAAAACGCGACGCTCCTCGGCGGCAGGAAGATCGAGACGGCCGAACTCAGAAGCGGCGACTTGATTTCGATAGGGCAATATCAGATACTCTTCCACATACCGGCCGAGGATTCCGACGGCGGGCAGCCCGCGGAGAGGCCGGGCGCGGCGCCCGAGGCTCGGCCCGGATCCCGCACGAAAGGTTCCGTTCCCGGCGCCCGGGCCCCGAGGCTCTACAGAAGCTCGGACAACGAGGAATTCCCCCTGAGCGGGGAAAGGACCGTCATCGGCAGGGGAAGGGACGCGGACATCCGGCTCGGAGGATTCCTCGCCCCGAGGGTGACAGTCGAGATCACGAGGACGGGCGGTGATTTCGTCCTTCAGAAGACCGCTGGGCAGAGGGACGTCAGCATCAACGGCGAATCGATGGCGGAGAAGGTGCTCGAGGAGGAGGACCTGATCACGATCGGTTCCGAGGAGTTCGTCTTCAAAAGGTAGAAGCGAAGGAAAACGACGATGATGGAAAAACGGGATGGGCGCTTCAGGCGCGCGGTCGCCGGCGAAAGCCGCGGGGCCGGAGGCGCCTCGATCGCCGACATTTCGAAGGGCGGTTCGCGCCGGGGCCTTCTTCCCCTTTCGGTCGCGGCGGCGATTTTCTCGCTGGCGGCCCTCTATCTCCACGCTCACCCGGAACGCGCCGGCCTCCTCGAATCGCGGATACGGGCCCTGCGCGTCACGAGCCCCTTTTCCCCCGAGGACAGCCCCGTGCTGGCCGCGCAGGGGATCGCCGGGATCAATCCCCTTGCCGACCCGTTTTCGGGCGGAACCCGGGACTGCGCTCTCTCCCTTTCGCTCGAGACGGGGACGCGCGTATTCATCGACGGGGAATTTCTCGGAACGGCCCCGATCTCCGGCGTCGTGAGGCTCGCGCCGGGGAAACATCTCGTGGAGCTCAGGAGAACGGGATTCGCCGGCTGGTCCGGCGAAGTCTATCTGCGCTCCGGCGAAACCCTCGACTTCACGGCTCCTATGAGCCCGTTATGAGAGAGGCCGCCGCCTCGACCACCTCGTCGACCTTCACCGAAGACGTTTTCCCGTCGCGCGAACGGACCGCCACGACGGTTTCGTTGACGGGCTTCCATCTCGCCGGATCGGTCGGCCCGAAGACGGCGACGCACCTCGCCCCCGCCGCGCCCCCGATATGCATGACCCCCGTGTCGTTGCAGAGATTGACAGACGCCCTTCTCATCAGGGCCGCGAGGAATCCGATCGCCGGCCTCGAGATCACCGCGACCGGCGGGTCGGCAACGCTCTCGGCGAGGAAGCGGTCGAATGCCGGGCCGTCGACGGGCCCGCGAACGGCGACGACCGGGCATCCGAACCTCCGGCTCAGCCGGGCAGCGGCTTCGGCGAATCTTTCGGCCGGCCAGAGATTCTGCTCCTTGCCCGCGCCTGGAAGCGCGACGATAAAACCCCTCCCTTCCGGATCTATCGTCTCCGCCAGGCGGTCGCAGGCACGCTCATCCTCCCGGGTCGTCGCCATGTACGAAGAAAGATCGGCCTCCACCACCCCTATCGCCTCCAGGGGATACAGGTTGTGCCTGGCCTCGTGCATCCGCTCGAGCTCGGCCGGCGAAGGCAGGGGCAGTTCGAGATGATAGTAGCGGCTCGTGAGGCCCTCGCCGAAGGCGGCCCCGGAGCATCCGATCCTGATGCGCGCCCCGCTCGCCACGGAGAGCATCATGCTCGTGACGGAGAACGACACGGTGTTGAGCACGATCGCCGCGTCGAACCTTCGGCGCCTCAGCCCCGCGATGAAACGGGGAAGATGGAGGGGGTTTCTCAACTGCATGCGCTTGTCGTAGACGAGAACCTCGTCTATCCAGGGGTTTCCCCGCATGACCTCCGAATTGATCGCGGCGGCGACAAGGGATATCCGCGCCTCCGGGAAGCGCTTTCGCAGCCCCCGCAAAGCGGGCACGGCGCACAGCATATCCCCCATCTGGTTCTGCTGCCTTATAACGAGAAGCCTCTCAACGGTTTCGGCTTCCAGGCGCCCGGCGGTCACCGGCGCGGTCCGCAGGAAGAGCGAAAGGAGCCGGGCGAGGGCGTTTTTCCCTGTTTTTTCGGTTTTATTGAACAATTTCCTCCGCGGGGACGGTTTGCGTGGAACAAATCGCGCGATGAATCGTAATACCTGTCAGAGAGCGGATCGATAATCCCACCACCTTCAATCTCTCCTTACCTGGAGAACGGCCCGAAAGGGCCGTTCCTCTTTTCCGGGCCCGCGGCGGCCCGCTTCATTCGGGCAGGTCGGGCAGATCCTGGAGGATCTTCAGGTAGCTTTCGTAACGTTCCTTCGAGACGAGCCGCTCCCCGACGGCTTCCTTCACGGCGCACCCCGGTTCGTGGCTGTGGGTGCACGAGGCGAACCTGCATTGCGAGCGCCACGGATCGAAATCCCTGAAACAGGCGCCCAGCGTCTGTTTAGACTGCTCCCAGATCCCGAATTCGCGGATTCCGGGGGTGTCGCCGAGGAACCCGCCGCACCGAAGCGGGTGCAGCTCGAAATGCGTCGTCGTGTGCCTGCCCTTCCCCGTCCTTTCGCTCACCGCCCCGATCCTGGCGTCGAGCCCCGGCTCGATCATGCCGAGGAGCGAGGTTTTCCCGGCCCCCGACGGGCCGGACATGATAGAGCGCCGGCCCTTCATCAGGGACGCGAGTTCGTCTATCCCGCGGCCGTCGCGGGCGCTGCAGAGAACGACCCCGTACGACATCTTCCTGTAAACCTCCATTGCGGAGTCCGTCTCCTCCCCGGAGGCGTCGAGATCCATCTTGTTTACGCATATGACCGGCTCCATCCGGCCGCTTTCCGCCGCGACGAGCATCCTGTCGAGCAGTCGCAGGTTGAGAACGGGATCCCTCGCCGAATGCACGAGGAAGACCAGGTCGAGGTTGGCGCAGAGCACCTTGTATCTTCGTTTTTCCGAAGAGCCGGTTCGGGCGAATATCGATTTTCTCGGCCCGATGGAGACTATCAGTCCCGCCGCGACCCCCGTATTTTCGGCCGTTCCCCTGCGGTACTCCACGTCGTCCCCGACGACGGGCATCGACTCGGCCGGGTTCTTCCCTATGCGGAACCTCCCGCGGACGGAACAGCGTATCTCCTCGCCCCCGTCCATCACGTAATGGTCCGGGCCTTTTATCCTGAGGATGAAGCCGCCGGAAATCGCAGTTCTATTCATAATTCGGGACCCGTAACGGGGGCGGTTTTACCGGGCCCGTTCCCCGGTCTTGAGGAAAAAAATTTTGCTGGACGATTTTAGCAAAAAACTGTTGTAATACAAACCATAAATTGTTATACAGGTATAAGCTGATATGCTGGAAACGGATGAGTACGAAGGCAAGAGGAAATGGAATCAAAAAAACTGGCTTCGTTTTTCGAAGAGGATCTTTGCATATTCGGCCTGCGCTCCAAGAAGAAGATATCGGTTCTTCAGGAGATGGTGCGTCACCTCGCCAGCGTCGGCAGGATCTCCGACGAACGCTTCATAATGGAAATGCTCAAAAACCGTGAAAGCCTCGGCAGCACAGGGCTCGGCATGGGCGTGGCCTTTCCGCACGGGAGATCCCTGGCGATAAAGGACTTGACGGTTCTTTTCGCGCGCTCCGCGAACGGCGTCGAATTCGAGTCTCAGGACGGGGAACCGACCAATATCTTCTTCCTTATTCTCGCCCCCTCCGACAGGGGCGCCGACACCTACCTCGCCCTTCTCAGCGAACTGATCGGCATCATCCAGAAACCGAAGAAACTCGAAAGCCTCCTCGCTGTGAAGGATCACGCTTCCCTTATCAAGATACTCGGCGGTGAAGAAAGTTGAGAGAAGAATTCCGGCTCCTTGTAGCGCTCCAGGACCTCGACATCATGATAAAGGAAGTAAAGGACCAGCACACCTCGCACGAGCTCAAAAGCATGGGATTCAAGCTGACGGGGCTCAAGGAGCTTCAGGACGCCAGGGACCACCTCGCCGAGAAGATCCCCGCCGCCCTCCTGAACCGTTACGACAAACTGGCCGCCCGTTTCACGGTCGCCATCCTCCCCGTCACGAGCAACAAGTGCCTCGGCTGCTTCGTCAAGCTCCCCACATCCTTCTTCTCGTCGGCCTACAGCCACGAGCTTCTTACCTGTGAGAGCTGCGGAAGGCTTCTCTATATACCCTGACCTTTCGCCGGTTGCCGCCCGCGACCATGAAATAGCTGATTTAGTGCGCCATATCCCGGTTTTTTTCGCCGCCGTATCCATCTTGAACTTGTACTTTTCCGCGAAATCATGTAAAGTATTTTAACCGGTCTGGAAATCTTACTGGCGGGGAAAAAATGGTCGCGAAAAACAACGAGGAAGGCCTTACTTCGCGCTACAGCGTCAGGAAGGCGCTGGGCGATTATCACCCCTGGAAGGGGTTCGAGGTGACCGATCCCCTGAGCGGGAAGGACTACCTGCTTTTCTCCCTGCCGCCCGGTTCCCGCGCCGCCATCTGCGCCTCCGATCTTTCAATGCGCAATTCCCTCTTTCCCGGGATTTCCCGGATGACGATAAAGGCCCTTTCGCTCCAGGAATCCGAGGGCGGGATCACCTTCCTGCTGCCAAAATTCGAATTTGCCGGCATCGAGAGCGCTTGCCGCGCGATGAAGCCGGACGAGGCGGCGGCCTGCCTCGGGCAGATCGTGTCGGGAATCCTCGAGACACTTTCCGGCGGGCTTTTCTTCGGCAACCTCTCGCCGGGATCGCTCGTCGTATCGGGCGGCAGGCCGGTCATCCTGCCGGTGGCATACCTGATACCGCCCGAGATTCTCGGGACGGAATATCACTCCGGCAGGAAAACCCTTTCAGACCCCCTTCTCGACGATCTCGCCTCGCTCGGGGGAATCGTAAGGCTCTTCTGCCCCCATCTTTCCCCGGAGACAAGAAGCGGCTGCGCGGCTTTCGCCGAGGGGCTGGCCTCGCTGGATCCCCGCGTCTCCCCAGGCGTCTATTACCCGATGATGGAAGGCGTCCGCCTGCTCCCGGGATGCGAAAACGCGAGGATCCCCGACCTGGTCCTTCTTTCGCGGGTCGACACGCCTCACGTAGCCGCGATGAACAGGCTTCGCGCGGCGGCCGAAAAGGCCCGCGAAGGCGGGAAACAGATGGTGATCGTGAAGGGAAAGGGCGGGGAGGGCAAAAGCACATTTATTAAATCGGCCATGAGCCGCATGAGTGAGGAATGGGGCCTCAGCGGAGGCGCCATCCCGGGCGACAAGGGCGTTTTCCAGGATCTCGACTCGGGCGAAGAGGGCGAAACCGCGGGATTCGCGGCGCTCGACGACCACTTCGAGGATTCCATTCTCGGCGGATTCGTCATCGACAAGCTGTCGAGGGACCTCGAGCACAGGAACCTCGTGCTGGTCGCCGTCGACGAAAAGTCCGATCCGGAGTTCGTCGATTGCCTGCGCGCCGAGGGAACCGCGAACAGGTTCGCGATCGACGAGATCGAACTTCCCGCCATCGAAGCGGCCAGGAAGGCGGAGATGGCGGCGGCAAAGGCCGGTCCGGGCACACTGTCGTGCATGGGCGGCCGGCTCGACGGGTCCCTCACCCTGATGGAGCTGTCGGTGATCGCCAAAAGCTGCGCGCTGGCCGCCGCCGCGGGGAAGGGCGGCGACAGGGCCGCCGACATGCGGGTGCCGGAAGGGTTGACGGCGGAGGAAAGGTCGGTGCTCGATTTCATAGCGGTCTTCAGGTTCGAGGTCCCCCTTTCCATTCTTCAGCGCATCTATTCGACGGAGGAAAAGGGGTTCTTTTCCGCCCTGCAGAAGCTGCTCGCGATGGGCCTCGTGCAGGCGAGGGCCGAGACCTCTTCGATATCGGGCGGCAAGATCTGCCTGTTGTTCCGGATAAACGGCCGGAGCATGGGGGAAAGGATACGTTCGGCGATCCCCCCCGCGCGAAAAAAGGAGCTCCACCTCAACATCGCGCAGTTCCTCAGGGACGTCAGGGAGGCGCCGGCTGCGTACATCTATTACCACCTCGCGCGCTGCAACAACGGCGAGGAGGCCGCGTTCAAGGGCCTCGAGATATTCCACCTCCTGCTGAGCAGGAAGAGGGTCAACCCGATAACGCGCTTCCACGAAAACTTCATGGGAATGAAGCTCGGCCGGCATCTGCCCGCCGAGACCCGGTTCAAGCTCTACCTGGAGCTCGGGGATTACTTCTCCCTGATCGGCAACATCGGGCAGGCCGAGCATCTCTATCGCAAGTGCAGGGAGGAGATGAGCCGCACCGACGAGTGGCAGACCATGAGGCCGATCGCGACGGAGGCGATAAGGCGCGAGTGCGAGATACTCGAGAAGAAGGGCGACTTCAAGAAGGCCGAGGCCCTTTTGAAAAAAGCGCTCGAAACGCACGGGGAATACATCATGGCCGCCGACAGGGCCAGGCTCTACAACGACCTCGCCTGGGTGCATTACCGCCTTGGGCAGCTCGACGACTCGTGGGAGAGCTGCCTGCTGGTCCACAAGATCATCGACAAGAAACAGAACCCGGCGGAGTTCTCCAAGTCCTGGAGCCTGATGGGCGCCATATACTGGAACCGCAGCAAGTACGACGAAGCCGTGATGTGCCACAAGAACTGCCTCGCCCTCAGGGAGGAAATCAACGACGAGACCGGCGTCGGGGCGGCGTACAACAACCTCGGGCTCGTTTACCGTTCCATGGGCAGGATAAAGGACACCCTCGACTGCTTCACGAAAAGCATGAAGATCAAGCAGAAGGAAAACAACATTGCCGGGCTTTCCGCCGCCCATCTCAACCTCGCCCTCGCCTACATGGATCTCGAAGAGATGGAGAACGCGGAGAAAAACTGCGACGTCGCCCTGAAGCTCGCCGGCGATCTGGGGAACCAGCAGCTTCTCTCGGAGATCCTCGGCACGGCCGGCGAGATCCGTTTCCTCAAGGGCGATTTCGACAGGGCCAGGGATTTCTATCTTCGGGACCTTCACATATGCGACAAGACCAAATCGATGCGCGAGAAGGCGATCACCTTCAGGAGGCTCGGCGAACTGAGCCTCAGCGAAGGGAAAACGGGCGAGACGGGCGAGATGCTCGCGCAGGCCAGGGCCCTCAACGACAGGATAGGCTCACGCCTCGAGACGATCCTTCTCGACCTTCTCGAGGGGAGGATGCTCCTCGCCGAGGGGAAACGAGATGGCGGGAGGCTCAAGCTCGAGGGCACGGGATTCGAGCTGTCCCTGCTCGGGAGGAAACGCACCGCGGCTTCGGTCACGGCCGAGATCGGCGAGCTTTTCCTCGACGAAGGGAACGAGCACCTGGCGCGCGAATACCTCCTTCGCTCGATCTCACTGGTGGGCGAAAGCGACAAGATGCCCGCCCAGGTCAAGCAGCTTCAGAACCACCTCGACCAGAGGATACCGACGCAGGCCGTGAGGATAAATTCCGACTCGAACCGCTTCAGGGCCCTCTGCAGGGTCGTATCGTTCCTGCGGACCATTCACGACGCGGACAAGCTGTACGCGACGGTGACCGAAACGGCCCGCAACATGATGAACATGGAGCGGGCGGCGCTCATACTCCAGACCGACGGGCAGGACACCTTCCGGTTCCTCGCATCGAGGGGGGAGTTCGAATCCGAGGAGATTCTCACCGACAAGAACATCATCGCGATCCTCAACATCACCAGACAGATCGGCTACCCGCTCGACGCGTCGCGCTCGCAGATCCCCGAAGGAAAGGTCGCCGAGGATTTCCTGAAGGCGCGCCCGGGCATAATATGCGCCCCCCTCTGGATCAGGGACGAGGTGACCGGATTCCTCTACCTCGATTCCACCCGCAGGAGCGCCGAACAGGGAAGCGAGGACCAGAGCTTCCTCGTGGCTTTCAGCCAGCAGGTGGCGCTCGGCCTGGAGCGAATCCTCTTGTACGACCAGCTTCGCGAGACGATGAAAAACCGCCAGGGCGAGCCGACGCTGACCGCGAAATCGAAGGAAAGGGTGACCTTCCACGACATCATAGGGAAATCCCCCGCCATCAGGCAGGTGTACGAGCTGATCGAGAACATAAGGGACATGAACACCACAGTGCTCCTGACCGGGCCCAACGGGTCGGGCAAGGACCTGATCGCGAGGGCCATCCACGATACCGGGACGAGGCACAACAAGCCCTTCCATCACCTGAACTGCTCGGCGCTGCCGCGCGACCTGCTCGAGAGCGAGCTCTTCGGGCACGAGAAGGGATCGTTCACCGGCGCGTACAAGCAGAAGATCGGCCACTTCGAGCTTGCCTGCGACGGGACGATATATCTCAACGAGATCGGCGACATGCCGCTGTCGCTGCAGCCGAAGCTGCTTCGCGTGCTCGAGGAAGGCAGGTTCTTCAGGGTCGGCGGGACGAAGGAAGTCGAAACGAACGCGCGCGTGATAACCGCGACCAACAGGAACCTCGAGCAACTGGTCAAGGACGGGACGTTCAGGGAGGATCTTTTCTACCGCATCAACGTCTTCCCGATCAGGATCCCCGCGCTTCGCGAGCGAAGGGAGGACATCGGCCTCCTGTGCAACCACTTCCTGACGACCTCCTGCCGGCTCTACAACATCCCCACAAAGCGGGTTTCTCCGGAGGCGATGACCTATCTCAACGAGTACGAATGGCCCGGCAACGTCCGCGAGCTCGAGAACACGATCAAGCGCCTGATAATAATATCGAAGAAGGACACGATACTTCCCGAGGACCTTCCCGCCGGAATCATATCCCACACCGAGGCCGTTCACGCCCAGGCCCTGACCACGATCGAGGATATCGTGGAGCTGCTTCTGAAAAACGTGGAATTCTCCCCGGGCGACCCCGTCCTGCCCAAGATCGAGAAATCGATCGTCCAGAAGGTCGTCGACATGACCGGGGACAAGCAGAAGGCGGCGGGCCTGCTCGGCGTCTCGAAACCCACCCTCTACGCCTGGCTGAGGAAATATGAAAAAAAGAACGGCTAGAAGGTTCCGCTCCTTCATCTGGGTGGCGCCGGCGGTCCTCGCCGTCTCCGCGGCGGCATATCTGCGCCTGAATACGGGCCCCGAACGGTTCGTACCGCCGGCCGGCGGCATGGTCCTCGACATATACGTAACGAACGAGCTCAACTGCTACCGCGAGCCGTGCGGGTGAAAGAAGGAACACTACTCGGGAATGGCCAGGTGGGCCTCCTTCATCGACTCAAAGCGCGCGGGCAATCCGGTCCTCCTTCTGGACACCGGGGATTTCTGCCGCGAGAAGAAGTCCGCGACCGACGACCTCGAATACCCCTATTTCTTCGAGGGAATGAAGCTGATGAGATACGACGCCGCCGGCGTCGCCGTGAACGAGATCCGTTTCGGCAGGACGCAGCTCATGAAGGCGGCGGCGGATTACGGCCTTCCCCTCGTGTCGACCAACATCATCGACAGGCGCGGGGAGGGAACCGCGGGGGCGAAATGGATCATAAAGGAGATCGGCGGCAGGAAGACGGTCTTCGGCAGGAGGGGCGCGCTTCGGGTCGGCATATTCAGCGTCGTCCTTCCGGGCTTCATACACGCGATAGATCCGTTGATACCGAAATATTACACGGTGCCGGACCCCAAAAGCGCCGCGCTCGAGGCGGTGGCGGAGCTCCGGGCCCAGGGGTGCGGCCTGATCGTGGCGCTGAGCTTCCAGGGCTGGGATAATTCGCTGGAATTCGCCCGGTCCACCCCCGGCGTCGACATCGTGATAAACGGGAAAAGGAGCCACGAGGGCACCCACGGCGAGTGGGCCGATTCGACGTTCGTCGTGGACACCGGCGTCGGCAGGGTTTCGTTCACCGAGATCGAGATCGCTTTCAGGGAAGGCGGGAGATCGATCAGGGCGGCCGACGTCGGCGGAGCGGTCCGCGCGGCCAAGGAGAGGGCGGACCTCGCCGACCTCGAGAAACGGTACCAGAAGGAGCTGGAGGACAGGAAAAAGGGGCTCTGAGAGGGCGCGCTTTTCAAGCCGCGCCAGGCGGCCGAGGCGGCTTCGCGCTTCGCCCGGCATGTCTCGACCCGGCCGGCGGCCCAGCCGGCGCGCGAGGGGGAGGATCGTTTTGAAACTTTCCAGGATCGTGAAATTCCTCGACGACACGCTCGACATCCGGGCCATCCCGAACGATTCCTCGCTGAACGGGCTGCAGGTGGAGGCCTCCCGCGAGGTCGACGCGATAACGCTCGCGGTCGACGCGTGCGAAGAATCGATCAGGATCGCTGCGCGGCGCCGGTCCGGCCTTCTGATCGTGCACCACGGATTGTTCTGGGGAGCGCAGGCGCCGGTCACCGGCATAATGGCCTCGCGCATCCGGCTCCTGATGGAAAAGAAGGTCTCGCTGTACGCCTGCCACCTGCCGCTCGACTGCCATCCGGAGATTGGCAACAACGCGCGTCTCTGCTCGCTTCTGGGCGTGCATTCCCCCGCGCGGTTCGGAGAATATCACGGGATCGAGATCGGCCTTTGCGGAAGGCTCGGCGCGCCGATGAACGCCGCCTCATTCGCCGCGAAGGTCAGAAGGGTCACCGGAGCCGGGGTGCGAAGCTTCGCCTTCGGGCCCCCGAAGATCGGGAAGATCGCCGTGGTGTCGGGCGGGGGGGCATCCCTGCTGGAGGACGCATGGAGGGCGGGGTGCGACGCGATGCTCACGGGGGAAACCTCGCACTCGGCCTTTCACGCGGCTCGCGAATACGGGATCAACCTCTTCTGCGCGGGACATTACGCCACGGAGACCTTCGGAGTGAGGGCTCTCGGAGGGCTGATCGAATCGAAACTGGGGCTCAGGGCGGTGTTCGCCGACGCGCCGACGGGGCTTTGATCCGGCGCCGCCCGGGCGTCCCGAAAGGACGGCCGTATCCGGCGCCGGACCTTTTCCTCCGCGGCAGGCTCTCCTACCTGTCGACCTTGAAGGGACCGTGCGCGGGCCAGGGCTTCGGATCCCTCGCGATCTCCTTCATCAATATCTCGATCCCCTTCATGAGCTGCGCGTCGTGCCCATTCGACATCTCGACCGGGTCGAGATCGATCTCGATGTCGGGGGTGACCCCCTCGTTCTCCACGATCCATCTGCCCTCGGAGTCGTATATCCTGTAGTCGGGCGCCGTGAGGCCGCCTCCGTCCATGAAGGAGTGGAAGAACGAGACTCCGACAAGCCCGCCCCAGGTGCGCGTGCCGATGACCGGCCCCATCTTCATCATCTGGAACTCCATCGGGACCATGTCGCCGCCCGAGCCGGCCTGCCTGTTCGTCAGGCAGACCATGTGGGCGTCGACGCCGTAGGCCGGATCCCTCTGGTCGTGCGAGTAGCGCCGCGTCCAGTACGAATGGGCCTTCTTGTTCAGGCGCTGGTAGAAGATGGCCGGATCGAGCCCGCCTCCGTTGAAGCGGCCGTCGATGACGAGCCCCTTCTTGCGGGCCTGGGAGTAGAAATACTTTGGAAACTCGGTGGCGGAGCCGAGATACGTGTCGGGCAGGTGAATGTACCCGATCGTCCCGCCCGAGATTTTATCGGCCAGAAGCCTGTTATGCTCGACCCAGTCGAGGTACCTGAGGGTGTACTCGCCCGCCATCGGCACGACGGTTATCTCCCTCGCCCCCTCCCGCGAAGGCTTCCCGTTCACGAGGAGCTTCGTCTGGCGCCCCGCGAGCCCCTGGAAATAGCTGTACACGCTCGCGCCGGTCGCAGCCTCGATCCCGTCGACCGCGATGAGGTACTCGCCGTCGGCGACCTCGGAACCCGGTTTCGAAAGGGGCGGGATGACCTCGTTGGTCCAGTCGGGGACGCGGTATACCTTGCCGAAGCGGTAAAATTTCGAATCCTTCTCCTGCGCCCAGTCGACGCCGAGCATTCCGACGTTGACCGCTTCGGGCCTTCGCTTCTCGTCGCCGCCGTAGACGTAGGTGTGCGATGTGTTGAGCTCGCCGATGAGCTCGCCTATCACGAACCCGAGATCCTGCCGGCAGGTGATCCGGTCGAGAAGGCGCCCGTACTTGTCCTTCATCGCGTTCCAGTCGACTCCGTGCATGTTCGGCTCGTAGTAGAAATCCCTCTCCATCCTCCACGCTTCGAAATAGATCTGCCTCCATTCGGCGACCGGGTCGAAATTCATCCGGAGGCCGGACAGGCTGACCGCCTTCCCCCCCGAATCCGATTCGCCGGAGCCGATGATCCCCACCGTCGTCCCCTGCCTGTAGACGATCTTGCCGCCGTCCCATGAAAGCTTGTAGTCGTCGATCCCGCCGATGACCTTCTTCGCTTCGCCGTCGGCGAAGGAGAACCGGTAGAGATCGCGCGGCCCTACGGCCCGGAACTCGAACTGGTTGAAATCGCCGTCATCCTTGTTCAGATAGAAGACGGCTCCGTCTCCCGCCGAAAGGTTGCGGTAGTTCCCGGGGGAAAGCGGAAGGTGCTCTATCCTCGATGCGAGCCCGTCGAAGTCTATCCTGACCGGCGAAACGCCGGCCTCCTCCTTTTTGCCCTTCCCGTCGCTCTTTTTCGCCTCTTCCTTCTTCTCGGGCATCTTCACCGCCGCCTCGTCGCTCTTGAGGGGAAGAAGCGGCGCGCCGTCCTTCGCGAGGGTCAGGCTGTATATCCCGGCCGCGTCCTTGTAGACCATCTCCCATTCGAAATCGCAGTAGGTCGGCGTGAACCTGCGGTTCGAAACGAAGAGCAGGTGCCCTCCGTCCCTCGTGAAAACGGGGTGAAAATCGTTGAAGAGCCCGTCGCTCGCGCAGTGAACCTTCCCCGTATCGAGGGAATAAACGTAGATCTGGTTGAGGCCCTCGGCGTTCATCTTGGTATAGGCGATGAACCGGCTGTCGGGCGACCATGCGAAATCGTAAATCGGCCGAAGGTCGGTCGAGACGTCGACGTTCTCGTACTCCGCCCTGTCGACCGTAGTGATCTTCTTCGACGCAACGTCGACGAAGCAGCACCTGAGGCTCTGGTCGGCGAAGGCTATCCTGCTTCCGTCCGGCGACCACCTGAGGGTGTGGCGGTAACCGTCTTTGTGTTCGGTCAGCCTGACCGGCTCC
>JALOPX010000140.1 GCA_025453655.1 Candidatus Krumholzibacteriia bacterium | reverse complement strand
TCCTTCCTCCCCGTCGTCGACGAGGCGCAACCGCCCTCTCGTCCCTTTTCTGAAAAAGAGCGGGTCATCCGCCCCGCCCATATTCCCCCGCACGGCCAGCGCGCAATTTTCATTGACGGGCCAGAAGTAGAAGCCGCGGCCGTCGATCTCCCCGAAATCCGGGTAGACGACGGGGCGAACAGCCCAGCCCGAAAGAAGGTCGAGCCAGCACACGCCGCCATCTTTCCCGAAGACGAAGAGCGCCGGCGAATATCCCCTGTCGACCAGCTCATCCACGACCCTTCCGGCCGCCGAAAGCGTGATCATCGCCTCCCCCGTCCCCCTGTCCGCGGCGAGGTACAGGTCGACACATCCCCCTCCGCCGTCATTCCTCCGCGCCGCCATCCTGCCGCCGTGCAATCCCACGAGGCGGTCCGCTATGTACAGCCCGAGTCCGTGCAGCGATCCTCGGGCCTTCCTTCCGGATTCGTTTATCATCTCAATCACTCCGTCAGGCAGCCCCGGCCCGGAATCGGACACGCGCAAGTCCACGAAAGCAAGGCCGTCGACGACCCTTTTCACAAGGCTCGCCGGCACGTCTCCCGGAATGGTCCCGGCGGGAATCGCTTCGATCGATATAGCCCCGCCTCCCGGAACGTGCTTGAGACTGTTCGACACGAGGTTCTGCAAAACCTGTTCCATCATATCCCTGTCGATGAAAATACCCCGGGCGCAGGGATCGATTTCTATGTTGAGATCTATATTCTTCCTGTACATCGAATTTCTGAACAGGATGATTGCGTCCTCGATGAATTCCCTGGTATTCACCATGTCGGGCCTTGCCATGCGATCCTTCAACTTCAGCGATGAGGCGTCCACGAGGCCGTTTACGAGCATGTTCAGGCGGTCCAGCGTCCTCAGGGCGGTCTTGATGAACCCGGTCCTTCCGGCAGTCTGCAAATCGCCCTCGTGCAATGGGCCGGCGCCCTGCGCGGCCGGCTCGTCGAGCATGATCGAGAGGGAATTTTTCAGGGCCGTCATCGGCGTCCTCAGTTCGTGCGCGACCGTCGCCAGCAGGTCTTCCATGTCGTCTTCCCTGGTTTCCACTTCGCTGATATCCCTTATCAGGACGACCGATCCTATCTCCCTCGAAACCCTTTCGAGCCTGATCCAGTCGACCATCAGGGTTCCAGAGGTCCCGTTCGAAGCGGCCAGTATCCTCCCTGTCAGCGTCCTCCCGAGCGACCGGAACTCATTCCAGACCCCTCCGAGATTGAACGGAGACACTCTTCTTATCTCATCCGGATCTTCGGGCAACGCCCCTTCTATCCGCAGGACCTGCGAGAGGGCCCGGTTTCCGTAGATTATCCTGCCGTCCCTGGAGACGAGGGCGCAGGCCCCGGGAAACTGGCCGAGGGTCTCGCGCAGGATCGCGGTTTCGCCTCCGAGCATGTAAAGCAGGGGGTTCCTGACCTCCTCATCCTCGGCCATCCCGTCGAATATTCTTATCATCTCTCTCGTGAAGGCGTTTTCCCTTACGCTTCCGAAGAACAGGACGCCGCGCACCGCGGAATCGAAGGTCACGGGAACGAGGAAGAAGCTTTCGATCCTGGAGTTCCCGACAAGGTACGTCATGTTCCTTGAGTCGCTTTTATAATAGACCTTCTCCCTGCTCATCCCTTCGGAGCCCTCGAGGTCGTTCGAAAACATTTTGTAAGCGGATCTGAGCCTTTCATGTATCTCCGGGACGCGGTGGGAAAGTTCCCTGGAGTCGAGCATCACGTGAAGGATGCTTTCGCCGGTTTCGGAGTAATAGCAGCAGAATTCCGCCCGGCTGATCTCCATCATCTCGCGGAGCGCGCCCTTCATCCTCGTCTCGTCTTTGGCCGCCGCAAAAAGCTCCATCTTCAGGGACCGGCGGTCAATCGACGGTTCAGTCCGGCCGCGCGAGCCGGCCGCGTCGGCCGGTGTCGCCGCCATGGCGACCATCTGATTTTGCATCTGCGTTTTTCCCGGCAGATCTTCGAGCTCTCCTGCGGTCATTGATTCAGCTCCGGCATACAGGTTTCCGGTTGATAAAGGGTTACGCGTATCCGGAAGGGCAAACGGCATGCCATGAAAAAGGTAATGCCGGATATGGGCGATCCGGCATGCGACGAGGATTTGTCAGATTATATCTGATTATTAAACAATTAGTTACAAGCCGCGGAATGAGGAGCGGGGGTCAGCGGGACCATCCTTTTACGGGAATGGCCGCGTCGGGTGCGGGAGGCATGGTGGCCAATATCCGACCAGCGTCAACAGATTATCCCCGCAGGGGGAAATTATCCATGATCCCGGTTCATGCGGAAGCGTAACCGCCCGGATGGTCCCGCTTCCACCTGTACGCGTCTTCGATGATTACATCGATCTCGTGATGACGCCGTTTCCATCCCAGTATTTCTTCGGCCCTTGCCGAAGCGGCCACGAGAACGGCGGGATCCCCGCTCCTTCGCGCGCCCATCCTGAACGGGATATCATTCCCGGTCACCCTGGAGGCGGCTTCGATGACCTGAAGCACCGAAAATCCGCGGCCGTTGCCGAGATTCAGCGCTCCGGTGCAGCCGGCCGGAAGCTTCTCGAGCCCCAGCAGGTGGGCTTCGGCCAGATCCTTCACGTGTATATAGTCCCTCACGCATGTTCCGTCGATCGTCGGATAATCGTCGCCGTAGATCACCAGTTCGTCCCTTCTTCCCGCGGCCGCGTCGAGAACGAGCGGAATCAGGTGCGTTTCCGGCCTGTGGTCCTCGCCGTGTTTTCCGGTCGCTCCCGCCGCGTTGAAATACCGCAGGGAAAGGGTCCTCAGCCCCCAGGCCTTCGAACAGTCCGAGAGCATCCTTTCCACGGCCAGTTTCGTCCCGCCGTAAGCGTTCACCGGCTGGAGGCGCGAATCCTCATTTATCGGGGTGGAGTCCGGCTCACCGTAAACGGCTGCGGAGGAGGAAAAAAGAATGTCGGTCACGCCCGCGTCTCTCATCGCCGCCGCGAGCGAGACGGCTCCGCAGACGTTGTTCCTGTAGTATTTCAACGGGTCGGAGACCGATTCGGCGACCTGGGAGAAGGCTGCGAAGTGACAGACCGCCTCGATTCCCGTCGAAAGCACCTTCCTCACAGCTTCCGTATCGAGGAGGTCGCACCGGTGGAAGGCGGCCCCCCTCTCCACCGCTTCCTCATGCCCCGTGGAGAGATTGTCGACGATTACCACCTCGTGCCCCTTTTCCAGCAGGCACTCCGATGTTACGCTGCCTATATACCCTGCGCCGCCGGTGACCGCGACCTTCATTCAAGCCTCCTGTCTGTATCTCGCGATGTAGGATTCGAGATATCTCCCCGTTTTCGACTCCTTCGATTTTACGATCTCTGAAGGGTGCCCGCAAGCTATTACTCTTCCCCCTTCATCCCCCCCGCCGGGCCCCAGATCGATGATATGGTCCGCCGTCGCTATCACTTCCATGTTATGCTCTATGACGAGAACGGAATGCCCCGACGATACGAGTTCGCCGAGCACGCCGAGAAACCTCGCGACGTCGGCCATATGAAGCCCCGTCGTCGGCTCATCCATGATATAAAGGTTCTTCTGCCCGCTCGATTCGGTCAGCTCCCTCGCTATCTTTATCCTCTGCGCCTCTCCTCCGGAGAGAGTGTTGGACGGCTGCCCGAGCGTGATGTAGCCGAGCCCCGTTTTCGCCAGCATCCACAGCCTTTCCCCGAGCATGGGCGTCTCGTCGAAGAACATTATCGCCTCGTCCACGGTAAGATCCAGGATTTCGCCGATGTTCCTTCCCTTGTATTCGATTTCGAGCGTTTCCCGGTTGTATCGTTTCCCCCCGCAATCCTCGCAGGGCACGAACACGTCCGCCATGAAGTGCATCTCCACCCTTCGAAATCCCATCCCCTGGCATTTCGCGCATCTCCCGCCCGGTTTGTTGAAACTGAACCGTCCGTTTTCATATCCCCTGGAGAGCGATTTGCGCTGCGAGGCGAAAAGTTCCCTTATGAAGGAGAATCCCTTTATGTAGGTGATCGGGTTCGAGCGGGGGGACGATCCTATCGGGCTCTGGTCGACGAGCAGCACCCTGTCGATCCGCCCCTCCACTTCCATACCGCGCGCGAAGGCGTTCGCATGAGCCCCGGTTTTGGCGGCCAGCGCGTCGTGAATCACGTCGATAACAAGGGTGCTCTTTCCCGAACCGGAAACCCCCGTCACGCACGTGAGCGTCCCGAGCGGAATCTCGACGTCGATATTTTTCAGGTTGTGCCTCGCGACCCCCTTCAGCAGGATCCTGCCAGACGGCTTCCTGCCCCCCGCGGGGACCCTGAGATTCCTCTCCTTCGCGAATACGGTATCGAGAGTCCTCGATATCCCGGCTGGAGCCTCCCTGGCCTCCGCGGCCGAGCCGTTGAACATGACCCTGCCGCCCTCCCTCCCGGCCCCGGGCCCCAGGTCCACCACGTGGTCCGCCGAAAGGATGATATCCGGATCGTGCTCGACGACCATCACCGTATTGCCGAGTTTCCCCAGTCTCTGCATGACCTGAATGAGCCTTTCGTTGTCGGCGGCGTGCAGGCCGATCGACGGCTCATCCAGCACGTAAAGCGTGTCGACAAGATTGGCGCCGAGCGAATTGGCCAGGTTTATCCTTTGCGCCTCCCCGCCCGACAGCGTCCTCGTGAGCCTATCGAGGGTGAGGTACCCGAGGCCAACATCCCCGAGGAATCTAAGGCGCGACAGGAGCTCGGAGATGAGATCGCCGGATATCGCCCTTTCCGTATCGCCGAGCCGCGCGTTCTCAAGGATCCGTATCAGTTCGGAGGGGATCATCGCCGCCATGCCGCCTATCGTCACGCCGTCGAATTTCACGTATCCCGCCTCTCTTCTCAACCTCGTCCCCCCGCATGTCCTGCAGGTGGTGAAATCCATGTATCTGCGGGTAAAGAACCGGTGTCCCTTCTTGTAGCTCTTTTCCTTCATCTTCTCCAGGAAAGGGATCACGCCGATGTAATCCCCGTCCCCCTCGAGGAGGGCCCTTCTCGCGTCGGCCGGAAGTTCCCTCCACGGAACTCCGGCGGGAATTCCCTTCCCGCGGCAATAGTCGAGCATCCTGTAATGGAAGAATTCGAACCTCTCCCTGGACCACGGGTCGACCGCCCTCCCCTCAAGGCTCTTCGACATGTCGGGAACGATCATCTTCTCAGAGAATTCCATCCGGTCGCCGAATCCCCTGCAGTCGGGGCAGGCGCCGAACGGGCTGTTGAACGAAAAGAGAAGGGCGGAGGGAATCTCGAAATTCCTCCCGCAAAGACTGCAGGAGGGCGCCTGGCTGAACCTGTATCTTTCATCTCCGCCGACGGCGGCGATCTCGACCATGCCGTCCCTTTCGCGGTACGCCAGTTCCACCGCCTCGGCGATTCGCGTGCGATTCGAGGAGACGGCCTCCACCCTGTCGAGCAGGATGAAGATCGAAGCGCCGGTTTTTCCCGAAGGATCGAATTCCCCAAGCATCACGACTTCGCCGTCCACCACCGCTCTCGCGTATCCCCTCGACATGAGATACGATTTCCTCGATTCCCAGGCACCCTCGTCAAGCAGGCCTTCCCGCATCAGTATTTGAATCCTTCTCCCGCCCAGGAGCCTTATCGATTCGCCCGCCACGTCGCTCGGAGTGAACGATCTTACCGTGACGCCGCAGTCGGGGCAGACAGTCCTCCCCACCCTGGCGAAAAGGAGCCTTAGGTAGTCGTATATCTCGGTCGCGGTGCCGACCGTCGATCTGGCGCTCGTCACGGAGTTGCGCTGCCTGATGGCGATGGCGGGGCTGATGCCGGTGATGCCGTCGATATCCGGCCTGTCCAGTTTCTCGATGAACTGCCTGGCGTAGGTCGACAGCGACTCGAGGTACCTTCTCTGCCCCTCGGCATAGATCGTATCGAACGCGAGCGATGATTTCCCCGAGCCGGAAACGCCGGTGACCGCTATAACCATCCCGCGCGGAATCTCGAGGCTTATATCCTTGAGGTT
>JALOPX010000139.1 GCA_025453655.1 Candidatus Krumholzibacteriia bacterium | reverse complement strand
CGCGGCGAGGGGCGTTCTCACCTTTATCCCCGCCTTGTTCCTGACTGCCCGGCCTGTCGTGACGGCCTTCCTGACGCCGTCCATGTCCTTTTCGAGCTTGAGGTCGATCATCGTTTCGTCGACGCGGGGGAAATCGGCCAGATGGACGCTCTCCGCGCCGGCCCGCCGCGCCCCCGCCCCGTTGAGTCTGCGGTAGACCGCCTCGCCGAGGAAGGGGATGAACGGGGCCGACAGCACCGACACGCCCTCGAGGACGCTGTAAAATGTCTCGTAGGCGGCGAGCTTGTCGCCGCTCATGTCGTTCTTCCAGAACCGGCGCCTGGAGCGCCGCAGGTACCAGTTGCTCAGTTCGTCTATGACGAAGGTCTGGATGGCGCGGGCCGCCCTCGTTATCTCGTAATCGTCGAGCGCCTCTCCGACCTCCCTGACCGTCGAGTTGTACCTCGACAGGATCCAGTCGTCTATCGTGTTGCCGCCTTCGACCCTTCCCTTCGGCTCGAAGCCGTCGATCCCGGCGTACATGGCGAAAAAGCTGTAGAGATTCCTCAGGGTCCCGAGGAACTTGTTCGCCCCGTCCCTCATCGCATCGAGGTCGAACCTCTTGGGAAGATAGGGCGCTCCGCTCGTCATCAGGTACCAGCGAAGTGAATCGGCCCCGTCGCTCTTCAGGATGTCGCTCGCGAAGACCGCGTTCCCGCGGCTCTTGCTCATCTTCTGCCCGTCCTTGTCGAGGACCATGCCGTGCGGCAGGCAGCGCCGGTACGGGCTCTCGCCGGTGAGGAAGGCGCCGATCACGAGGAGCGAATAGAACCATCCCCTCGACTGGTCAACCCCCTCGCTTATGAACTCGGCCGGGTATTGCTGTTTGAATATTTCGGCGTTCTCCCTCGGGTAATGGTACTGCGCGAAGGGCATCGAGCCCGAATCGAACCAGCAGTCTATCACCTCGGGGACCCTCTTCATCGCGCCGCCGCATCCGGGGCAGGCGACCTTCAGCTCGTCGATGTACGGCTTGTGAAGATCGAAATCGGCGGGGATCCCGCCGCTCATCGAGCGAAGCTCCTCGAGGCTCCCGACGCAATGCTTTTTACCGCACGATTCGCAGATCCAGATATTGAGGGGGGTTCCCCAGTACCGCTCGCGGCTAAGGGCCCAGTCGACGTTCCCCTCGAGCCACTTCGTGAACCGGTTCTCGCCCATCTCCGGCGGATACCAGTGCACCTTGCTGTTGGCTTCGAGAAGAAGGTCCTTGAACGCCGTCGTCTTTATATACCAGGATTTTCTCGCGTAATATATCAGCGCCGTGTCGCATCTCCAGCAGAACGGATATGAGTGCTCTATCTTCTGGGCCTTGTAAAGCATGTTCCGCGCCTTGAGGTCCTCGATGATCTCCGGATCGCACTGCTTGATGAACCGCCCGGCCCATTTAACGACCTCGGCTGTAAACTTTCCCTCCGAGTCGACCGGCTGCAGGAAGGGGAGAACCTCCCTCCGGCCAGTTTGATAGTCGTCCTCCCCGAAGGCCGGGGCCATATGGACGATCCCGGTACCGTCGGTCAGCGTGACGAAATCCCCCGCTACGACGCGGAAGGCGCCCGCGGCGTCCCTGAACCACGGGAAACAGGGCTCGTAGCGCCTGCCGACCAGAGCCGCACCCTTCATCTTTTCGATGACTTCATATTCCCCGTCGAGGACCCCGAGAAGGGATTCGGCGAGTATCAGAGCCTCTCCCTTGTGCAGGACCTTCACGTAGTCGTAATCGGCTCCGACCGCGAGGGCGACGTTCGATATCAGCGTCCACGGGGTCGTCGTCCATACGAGGAAGAAGGCGTCCTCGCCGACGATCTTCAGCTTGATGAAGATCGACGGGTCGGCGACGTCCTTGTACCCCTGCGAAACCTCGTGGCTCGAAAGGGAGGTACCGCACCTCGGGCAGTAGGGGACGATCTTGTGCCCCTCGAAGAGCATCTCTTTGTCCCAGAACTGCCTTAAGATCCACCATACCGATTCCATGTAGCCGTTGGTGCAGGTGACGTAGGGATCGTCGAGATCGAGCCAGAATCCGAGCTTCCTCGTGAATTCGTGCCATTCGTCGAGATAGGTGAAGACGCTCGCCCGGCATTCCCTGTTGAACGCGGCGACGCCGTATTTTTCTATCTGGTCCTTGCCGTCGAGCCCGAGCTTGTGCTCGACCTCGATCTCGACCGGCAGGCCGTGGGTGTCCCATCCGGCCTTGCGGATGACGCGGTGCCCCTTCATCGTCTGATAGCGGCAGACGATATCCTTGATCGTGCGGGCCATGGCATGGTGAACGCCCGGCCTTCCGTTGGCGGTCGGCGGCCCTTCGTAGAAGACGAAGGGATTCGCCCCGTCCTTCTCGTCTATGCTTCGACGGAAGATATCGTTTTTCTCCCAGTACTCGAGGATCTCGCGCTCGCCGTCAACGGCGTCCCTCTGGGAGGCAATGTCTTCGTATGTCTTCCGTTTTACCTTTTCCGACATGTCTGGGACGACTCCGGATCTGAAGTTCCCGCCGGATCCGGCGACCCGGCCTGCACACAACACAACGTCCTCGACCCCGAAGGCGGTTTTTTCCGGCCCCGGAGGAGGACAATATCTTATAATCTATTGAGCCTGATATGTCAAGCTTCACGGTTCGGGGCGGCCGCTCTCAGACCTTTTCCAGGAAAGAGGTCAGCAGCCTGCACAGCACGGCCTCCCCCTTTTTCGCCGTCGCGACGATCTCCCTTATATCGGCCGGCTGCAGGCAGTCGGGAAGAGCCTCGTCCGTAACCACGGATATGCCAAGAACTTTCATGCCGCCATGGACCGCGGCGAGATTTTCGGGGACGATCGACATCCCGACGATGTCGGCCCCGATCCGCCTGAAAAAGCGGTACTCGGCCGCCGTTTCGAGGTTCGGGCCGGCGACCGCCGCGAGGATCCCCTTCTCCAGCGGGATCTTCTCCTCCAGTGCCGCCTTGCGGAGGATATCGATATACCTTCTGTCGTACGGTTCGCTCATGTCGGGGAACCTGGGGCCGAGGCGCTCGTCGTTCGGCCCGATCAGGGGGTTGTCCCCCATCAGGTTGATATGATCGGTTATCGCGACGATCGATCCGCGCGGCAGCCCGGGGTTCATGCTCCCGACGGCCGAGGTCAGTATCAGCGAGCGGGCGCCGAGGGCCCTTATCACCCTGATCGGGAAGGTCACCTCGCGCATCGAATACCCCTCGTAGTAATGGACCCTGCCCTCCATCGCCGCCACCTTCTTCCCGGCGAACTCGCCGATGAGAAGGTTCCCCGCATGAAGGCCCTTGACCGTCGAAACCGGGAAATTGGGGATCTCTTTGTAGGGAATCTTCGCCTTCACGTCGATGATGCGGGAAAGGCCCCCGAGGCCGCTTCCCATGACGATGCCGAAGGAGGGCTTGATATCGGTATACTGCCTTATGAATCCGGCGCTTTCCTTTATCCTGTCGTAAAGATCGCTCACTGCGACTCCTTTCAGCGGCGCGTCAGGAATGGTGACGGGCTCGCGGCCTGAAGCGGGGCCGGCCCGCGGCCTCAAACCGGGCCAGCCTTTTTATACATTCATTCGGCCCGGCAGGCAAGAGATAAACGGCCGAGGGCCGGATCCGTTTCCGGAATCCGACCCTCTCAAAGCCCATCTTCCTTTATCTTCGCGGGAACGGCGTTATTTGTCGTCCCTGTCCATGTTGGTTAGATTCCTGCGAAGGTCGTCCATCGACCATTCGGCGCTGGATCCGGAAGCCGGTTCCTGGCCCCTGGCCTCCGGGCGGGACTCCCTGATATTCCCCGGCTGATGTGCCCTTTCCTGGGCGGCGCGTTCGCGAACGAGCGGATCGATTCTCTTCGGCGCTTCGCCCGCATGCGGCCTCGGATCATGGACGCCCTGATCGGAGATCTCCTCGAGACCGGAAAGGGCCTGGTCCACCTCGCTGTCCGACGGCCCTGACGCGGCGTATGAGCCCGCCCTGCCTTCGCGCGTTGGGGCGGCCGCCGGCGCGTGGGGCATGCCGTGAGCGCCGTCCCTGTCGAGCTCGTACCCGCTCCAGTCCTGCTTCGCCTTCTCCACCTCGTAAGATTTCCAGTCGTCCATGCCGCGCGCCGTTTCCTCCGGCCCGTCCTCATGGACATTCATCTTCGGATACATCGAGTCTTCTATCTTTCGGGCGACATCCTGCCTGTTTTCAACCTCGTCGAAAAGCTCGGCGGTCAGCGAATCGGCCTCTTCGACCGTTCCGATAGCTTCCGGGGCGCCCCCGGCATAGCCGGCCCTCCCCGCCGCTTCCCCCGCCGGAGCCATCGGGGCGAGCCCCGACGCCGGCGCGCGCATGTCGCCGCGAACAAGCCTTCCCGCCTGCGAATATCCGGGCTCGCCGGAACGGCGAACGGCGTATCCCTCGGGAGCGCGTGCCGTCGCGGGATTATGCTTGATGGCGTCCTCCCTCGGCGGAGAAACCTTCCTGTCTGGCGTCCTGGTTCCTTCCTGTCCCTGCCTCGGCATAGAGGGCCTCGGCACGTCCTCCCTCCTTCGCTCGTCGTCCCAGGTCACCTTTCCCTTCGGCTCGCGCGTGAAATCCTCCGTTATCCTGTCGCGGCTCATCCTGGTGCCCGGCACCGCCGCGTTCGTGTCCGCTTCCACCTTCTGCCCAATCTTCTCTATCTCGCGATCCACCTCGGCGAAATCGTCCTCGAAGCCGCTGACTATGTTCTGCTGGCTCTCGAGCAGCGTCCGAAGCCGTGAGATGTAGTTGTCCTTGTGTTTCTTGAGCTCGAGTATCTCGCGCCTGAGCTGCTGAGTGTGGGCGCGAATCGACTCTGCCGCCCTCTCGGCCTCCATCTCGGCCTCGCGCACGATGAGCCCGGCCTCCCTGTGGGCGTTCTCCTTGGCTTCTGCAGTGAGCCGCTCGGCGGTCAGAAGGGTGTTCCTGAGATTCGTCTCCATGCTCTTGAATTCGGCGAGCCTGTCCTCTATCTCGACGATCCTCTCGCGCAGCCTCTTGTTGTCCGAAAGAACCGTTTCGTATTCCTCCGCCACAGTCGTCAGGAAGGCGTAAACCTCGTCGCCGTCCAGTCCCCTCATCGATTTGCGAAATTCCTGTTTCCTGATATCCAGCGGTGTGATTCTCATCTCTTCCTCCTCTGACGCGCGGCCCGGGCCGCCCTCTTTCCGGCCCCGACGCCGATTCCGTCTCCTCGCACCATTATTCCAATGTAATCCCGAAGCAGGCTGGTCACCATCTTCTTTTTATCAGGGCGGCCGCGGCCTGCAGCAGCACAGCCAGGATCACCGGCGAAATATCGAAACCGCGCCGGGGCAGAAACCGCCTCAGCGGGGCAAGTATCGGGGAAAGTCCCTTGTCCAGAATTCCCAGCAACCTGCTGCGGTCATCGCCGACTGTCTGCAAGAAACAGTATATCAACGCTACAAACGTCGCCACATTTAAAAAAGCAATTATCAGTCCAACGGCATCATTTACGAAATAACTCATAATGTGTTGCCGATCCGCTTCTTGCGTCATTCGCCGCGCCGGGTTTCGCCCCTCGCGCGCCACCGAAACCTTCCACACGGACGCCGCACTGTAAAATTTTCTGTCATCCCCGGCCGGAGGACCGAGGCTTGATATCGCCGATTCCCGTACCGGTCGGGTTCCTTACCCGGAGTTCCCGCGGATCGGCCTCACGCGCCCTCTCGCGGGCCGAATATCACCCTGCCGACCCGCACGATCGTCGATCCCTCCCCGATGGCCGTCTCGAAATCGTCCGTCATCCCCATCGAGAGATGCTCCATCGAGATCCCCGCGATGCCAGCCGAACCGATCTTCTCCGCGAGCCGGCGAAGGTCTCCGAACGCCTTCGCGATCGCCGGCGCCTCCTCCGTCAGAGGCCCCACCGTCATCAGGCCCCTCAGCCTGACTCCCGAAAGGCCCGCTATCCCTTCGCAAACCCCGCGAACCTCGCCGGGGGCCAGCCCGAACTTCGACTGCTCCCCGCTCGTGTTCACCTCGAGAAGGATATCGGTGACGAGCCCCGCCCCGG
>JALOPX010000029.1 GCA_025453655.1 Candidatus Krumholzibacteriia bacterium | reverse complement strand
AGGAACGTCGACTCCGTCCTTAATGAATTCGGTCAGGAAAATTCGCTCCTGATAATATAGTGTCTTCAAAAAGGATATCCGGATCTCCGGCAATGCCTCCTGGAAACGCACCAAAGGGCCTCGGCGACGTCTCGCACCTGTTCCTCTCGGGAACGGAGCCGCCCGATCAACCGGAAAAAGTGACTATTGAAGCGGTCGTGCACCTGGCCTCCATCGGGCCCGCCTTCTGCAGGGCTTTTCTCGCCTCGGGAGCGGCGGCGGCGCTCGCGCGGGAGGGGGATTCGCGGGTAACGATACTCGAGACCGGGCCCTCGCTTCCCAACGTCGGATACTACTTCGCGCTGGAACCCGCCGAGTACCTGTCCCTCTCTCTCGGCAGGGGCGGATCGATAAACGGGCTGAGGGGAGATTCGTTGCGGTTCGCGTGCGCCGCCTCGCCGGGCGGCCTTTCCCTCGCCGGCGCCCGATTCCAGGCTTCGGCCCGAAGCCACGTCATCGTGAACGCCTTCGACTCGGAGGCCCTTCGCGCCGGGGGCTCGATGCCGCCGGAACTGATCGAAGCGTGGCGGGCGGGATCCCTCCACGGCGCGGGCGCGGCCGCGCACGCCCTCGTTCTTTTTTGCGACGCCTCGGGCGCTGTAACGGCCGAGGATCTTCCGGCTTCCTTCAGAAGGTGCTTCCCGGGAGGGACCGTCTTCCTCCCCGTGGGGGCGGGGGCTTTTCCCGGGCT
The DNA here is from genome assembly GCA_025453655.1 of Candidatus Krumholzibacteriia bacterium. Classification (GTDB taxonomy): domain Bacteria; phylum Krumholzibacteriota; class Krumholzibacteriia; order Krumholzibacteriales; family Krumholzibacteriaceae; genus JALOPX01. Next base: position 30,546 of record JALOPX010000029.1, on the reverse strand, counting down.
CGCCGGAGGAGCCGGCCCTTCGGGAGTGGAATATTTCGAGCTCCCCGCGGAGCGCCTCCCAGGCCTCGCAAGGAGGGCCGCGCCGCGGGACCCGTTTTTCCAGGGTCTCGCATCGAGAATACTCCGGATTCTCGGTTCCATGAGCCGAAGGGGGAGGGCCGATGCCGTCGCCGGATGAGAGGATCGCCATCGCGGCCGGAAACGGAGGGAGGATAAACCCTCCGGAGGTCAGGGGCCTTTACGAATCGTTTTGCGCCCAGGTAGCGCGTTTCTCCCCGCTCGTGGAGGTCGAGGCGGCCCGGTTCGAGACGAGGTTCACCAGCCCTGCGGGCATGCGGATCGTCGTCTCCCCCTACCATGATATCTTCATGGTTTCCGTCGGATGCGGTTCGCCCTGCGACATAAGGGTGTCGGGAGAGGAGGGGTATTTCCGCGCCCTGGACCTTGCCCTGAATCACTTCCTTTCAATTTATTCCTGACATGTTAAAGATTTCACTTTCGAAACCCTTAAGCGTTTATTATTTTCATTGTGTGGCCCCACCGCAACCCAAGAAGGTTTGGGCATGAGTGGTAAAATTAAAGCGATTGCAGCGATTCTGGCCGTCACGGCGGCAACAGGTTCCTGTATTTTCCAGAACAATCCGCTTAAACCGAATACCCCCCCTGTCATTACCGCATACAGCCCCACGAACAATTCAACAACGATATACGCACCAGCGGCATCGGTGACATTCAACGTCGAGGCTGTCGATTCGGATGGCGACGAGCTCTCCTACGCCTACATGCTCTCCGACACCTGCGTCGCGTCGATGGATTCGATCCTCGCGACCGGCAGCTCGGCCGAATTCCAGGCGGTCAACGGCGGCTTCTACTGCATCCAGGCGAGGGTGTATGACGGGGCGAGCTACGCCTACAGGAACTGGTATATAACGGTGATCGAAGAGCACAACGAAGCTCCGCGGATCGTCTCGGTCACTCCGGACATCGACAGCCTGTCGTGCCTGATCGGCAACACGGTCGAATTCAGGATCGGGGCGACGGACGACAATCCTTCGGTCCTCAGGTACACTTACCGCGTCAACGGGGTCGTGATAAAGAATTTGTCGACCTCCCCCATCTTCACGCACAGGTTCGGGGAGAACGGCCGCTATGACGTCGTCGGCACCGTGACCGACTGGGAGTTCCATGTCTCCATGGAATGGCATATCAACGTGATCGGCGACCCCGATACGGTCGCGCCGTCGGGCATTTACGATCTGGAGGGGTGGACCGGCATCCAGCCTGGCAGCATCCAGCTTCGCTGGACGGCTCCCGGGGACGATGGGAACGAGGGAAGATGCCTCGCTTACAAGGTCAAAACCGCCACCAACCCGATACTCACCGAGGACGACTGGCTTAAGGCGTCGATCAAGTACGATTCGCCCGAGCCGGGGATCGCGGGGACGGTGGAGAACATGACGGCCGTCAACTGCTACCCGGGGACCTTCCTCTTCGTGACGGCCAGGGCGGCCGACGATTTCGGCAATCTCGGGCCGATCGGCAACTGCATCAGGCTCCTGGTCCGCGGGTATGACGCGAGCGGCGTCGTCACTGACGCCGGAACGGGCGAGCCCCTCGAAGGTGTCCTCGTGTCGGTCAACATGATCGCCGACACGACCGACGCGCAGGGAGTGTATCTGCTCCGCAACCTTCCGAAATATTCGGAGATTCTCAGGGTAAAGGATGAAAACGATCCGGGAGAGCCCGGCATCTATTACGACATCTCGCGGCAGATCGACGAGCCCAGGGATCATTTCACCCTCAATCTGCAGATGATGCCGTATTACGGGCTGGTTTCCTGCAACGATAACTGGTATGAAGATTTTCTCGCCTTCTTCAAGGACCTGACTTCGACGACCGGGCTCTATACCGAGCCGGTCTTCTACGGCTGGAATCACTGGCCGCTCAAGGTCTACAACCCTCCGATGATATTCAGGGAGGTGGATCTTCAGGACGTGGCCAGGGGCTCCATGGCGAGCTGGGAGGCCGGGACCGGGCTCGATCTCTTCGTCGAGGTGGAGGATCCCGCCCTGGCGGACTGGAAGATAGTCTATTTCGAGACGGGAGACGACAAACACAAGACGAAAACAGTGCTCGAGAACCCCGACGGCACGCCCCTGAAGAAGGAGGTATGGATCTACCTCGAGAACACCCTCTCTCCCATAGCGATTCAGGGACACATGATATTCGCCCACGAATTCGGGCACGTCCTCGGGGCCAAGCACAGTTACGACACCGGCCATCTCATGGTCGGGATGACGACCCCCTGGGTGAAGGATCCATCCGAGGATGAACTCCGGCTTATAAGGGTCATCTACCATTATCCTCCCATCTGGAGGTCCGACTGGATCGAAGAAAATTAGCCTGCCATCAAGACACGATCTAAACCCTCGGGGGCTGCCATTATGGCAGCCCCTTTTGTTTTTCTTTGCGACCCTCTTGCCGCGGCCGGCTCACGGCAATCATAACATATAGTTAAATTGAGAGTTAAGTCGTTTGCAAATTGTATGGATAATATGGCACGGTTACTGCGTTATTCCTCATGAAAAAAGGGGTGATGATATGTTGAGCCAGGATAGATTTACCGTGAAAGCGCAGGAGGCCCTTGCGGCCGCGCGAGAAGACGCGATACGGAGGCGACATACCGAGATGGCTCCAGTGCATCTTCTCGCCGCCCTCATGAACCAGGAGGATGGGGTCGCTCTCCCGATCTTTCAGAAGATGGGGACGGACACGCATTCGTTAAAGGCGAAAATTGAAAATGAATTGTCGCTTTTCCCGCAGATAGAGAAGGGGATCGGCGATGTTTATCCCACGATCGAGCTGCAGGAGCTTTTCAGGGAGGCCATTTCCGAGGCGGACAGGCTGAAGGACGACTACATAAGCAGCGAGCACCTGCTCCTGGCCCTCGCCGGCGACGGAACATCGACGGGGAGGATACTTCGCGAGGCGGGAGTTGGCCGGGACGGTTTGATGAAGGCTCTCGAGGGGATCAGGGGGAACCAGAGCGTGAAGGATCAGAACGCCGAGAGCACCTACAGGGCCCTCGAGAGGTTCACGACCGATTTTGTCCGACTCGCGAGGCTCGGCAGGCTCGATCCCGTGATAGGAAGGGACGAGGAGATCAGAAGGGTCAGCCAGGTGCTGTCGAGGAGAAAGAAGAACAACCCGGTCCTGATCGGCGAGCCCGGCGTCGGGAAGACAGCGATAGTGGAAGGCCTCGCGCAGAGGATAGCGGCCGGAGAGGTGCCCGAGAACATAAAGGACAAGAGGCTTCTCGGCCTCGATATGGGGGCCCTCGTCGCGGGCGCCAAATACAGGGGCGAATTCGAGGAGCGTTTCAAGGCCGTTCTGAAGGAAGTGACCGGTTCGGACGGGAAAATAATCCTGTTCATCGACGAGCTTCACACCCTCGTCGGCGCCGGAGCGGCGGAAGGGTCTCTCGACGCCTCGAACATGATAAAGCCCGCCCTAGCGAGGGGGGAGCTCAGGTGCGTCGGAGCGACGACCCTCGATGAATACAGGAAGCACATCGAAAAGGACGCGGCGCTGGAACGAAGGTTCCAGACCGTTCTGATTGACGAGCCGACCGTCGACGAGACGGTGGCGATATTGCGCGGGCTCAAGGAAAAATACGAGGTGCACCACGGCGTAAGGATCGAGGATTCGGCTCTTATCGCGGCGGCGAAACTGTCCGGCCGGTACATCACGGCGCGGTTCCTCCCCGACAAGGCGATAGACCTCGTCGACGAGGCCGCTTCGAGGCTGAGGATGGAGATGGACAGCGTCCCGGCGGAGCTCGCCTCGATGCAGTCGTCTCCTCGATTCGCGCCCTCCAGGAGAAACTCGAAAAGGCGAGGACCGAGGAACAGCTGGCCCAGCGCGACGGCAGGCTCGAGAAGGTGGCGGAACTCCGTTACGGAGTCATAGTGGGGCTCGAGAAGGAGCTCGAGGCTTCAAGGCTCGAATTCAGGAAACTGCAGGAGTCGGGGAGCCAGCTTCTTCGGGAAGAGGTGACGGAGGCGGATATAGCGGCGATCGTCAGCAGGTGGACGGGGATCCCGGTCAGCAAGATGGTGGAGGAGGAGCGCGACAAGATAGCCAATCTCGAAAAGAGGCTCGCCGAGCGGGTCGTCGGGCAGTCGGAGGCGGTGGAGGCGGTGAGCAACGCCGTCAGAAGATCGCGCGCCGGGCTGCACGATCCTAACCAGCCGCTCGGATCGTTCATCTTCCTCGGCCCGACGGGAGTGGGGAAGACGGAACTCGCGAAGGCCCTTGCCCAGCAGCTTTTCGACGACGAAAAGGCGATCGTCCGTGTCGACATGTCGGAGTACATGGAGAAACACTCGGTGTCGAGGCTCGTCGGCGCCCCTCCGGGATACGTCGGATACGACGAGGGGGGATACCTGACCGAGGCGGTCAGGAGGAATCCATACTCCGTCGTTCTCTTCGACGAGATCGAGAAGGCGCACCCCGACGTTTTCAACATCCTGCTGCAGCTTCTCGACGAAGGGCGGCTGACCGATTCGCAGGGGCGCACCGTCGATTTCCGCAACACGATCGTGATCATGACCTCCAACCTCGGAGGCAGGTACCTCGCAGGCGACGAATCGTCGGACAGGGAGGAGATAAAAAGGAAGATTTCGGCCGCCTTGAGGGAATTCTTCAGGCCCGAGTTCCTCAACAGGGTCGACGAAATCATAATCTTCGATTTCCTTTCGAGGGCTGATATCGCCTCGATCGTGGAGATTCAGGTCGGCCTCATAAACAAAAGGCTCGCCGATCTGAACGTCAGGCTGGAGGTCTCCGGCGCGCTTCTCGATCTGCTCGCGGAAAAGGGGTACGATCCAGAATTCGGCGCGAGGCCCCTGAAGAGGCTGATTCAGAAGATGATTCTCGATCCGCTCGCGAGGAAACTGGTGGAAGGGGAGATCCGGGGGGGAGGGGCCGTGCTGGCCGACTGGAAGGACGGCGCGGTTTCATTCAGCGAGGAATAGCGGAGGCGCGCCGGTTCCCTTGAAACCTCACGAAAAGCAATCTTGACAAGGGCTTATTATTTATAGTACAATTAGTTCACGTTACTCATCTCTCTCTTCTCCGGCAACGTGCTTGAAGGGGAAATACATCCTGGAGGAGTTGCAAGCTAACGCCAAACCGCTAACGTCTTTAACAGTTGAAAATCGGACCGGTCACCCCCTTGCGAGGAGGATGTTGATGGCTCGGATATTGTCTGGATTATTCAGCCTTGCACTCTGCATGTTGCTTCCCCTCTCCGGCCTGTCGGCCGGCGTAATAAAGCACACGGTCGATGCCGGAGCGGTGGATGCGGCCTTGCAGCCCCTGGAATCCGGCAGGATCCTGGTGGGGATGGCCGGTGCGAGCCGCACCAATTATCTGGGATTCCCCGAACTGCCGTACAGGATCGTCAGCATACTCATACCCCAGGGGGAGGCCGTGTCGGCTTTCAGCCTCGAAGGGGGTACGATCGGGACGCTGGCGGAAGGAGTCGACATCTCCCTCTTCGAAGGGGAGTATCTCGACGACGGCACGGTGCGCGGGCTGTCGATCGAAAGATCCGAGATCGTCGGGGAAGGGGCCGTATACCCGATCTGGGATGTCCGTCATCTCGGGACACGCATTCTCAGGGGGTACAGCATCGCCTCCTTCGCCGTATATCCGGTAAAATATGACATGGAGACGCGAACCCTGACCGTGCGCCGCGACTTCGATCTGGTGGTGGAGACGGCCTCCGCCATGGAAACAGGAACAACCGAAAGATTGAGGCATATAGACGGGTTCAGGGAAAACACCAGGAGGGAAGTGGAGTCCCTGGTCGTCAATCCGGGCGAAACCTCCTCGTACCTTTTCAACGAGGTGGAGGTTGACGGCGGCGACAGGGGATTTCTCCCGAGCTACCTTCCCAGCATGGAGGGCAGCGAGGTGGCCTACCTCATCGTCACCAACGAGGCCATGAAACCCGCCTTCCAGACCCTTGCCGACTGGAAGACGAAGAAGGGTATCCCTACGGTCGTCAGGACGGTCGAATGGATCGGCCAGAATTACTGGAAGGGCGCCGACCTCGCGGAGACGATAAGAAATTTCATAGCCGAGGCCTACTCGAAGTGGGGCGTCGAATATGTCCTCCTCGGTGGGGATACCGACGTGATCCCGGCGAGATTCGCCTATGTCGCTTTTTACACGGGGGAGTTCCTCCCCACCGACATGTATTATTCGTGCCTCGACGGGACCTGGAACGCGGACGGCGATTCGATCTGGGGCGAGGCCTACCATTCGATCCCGGATCCGGGCGACGAGGTCGATCTCTACTCCGAGGTCTACGTCGGGAGGATGCCCGTTTCGACCCTCGCCGAGGCGAACACCCTCATCGGGAAATCGATATCGTATGAGACGCCCGACGAGACGGCGTCCAAGACGCAGTACCTCCTCTGCGGCGAGGTGATCTTTCCATCGAACTATGTGCCCGGGATGGAAATAATAACCGATGGCGCGGAGATCCTCGAAGACATCTACACTCCGTATCTCTCCGCCAATCCCGACGCCTCTGCGTTGAGGCTTTACGAAACGTATACGTTGTATCCGGGTTCCCTCCAGTTGAGCGTGCAGTCCGCCATAGCCGCGATGAATGAAGGCGCGAATCACTTCATTCACGCCGGGCACGGGAACAAATACAACATGTCGGTCGGAAACGGGAGCATCCTCAACTACGACGCGGCGAATCTGAGCAACGGCGACAAGCTCTTTTCGATGTATCTGATGAACTGCACGAACGTCGCCTTCGACACGGACTGCCTGGCCGAATACTTCCTTCTCAACCAGGGCGGGGGGGCCTTCGCGGTGACCGGTTCGAGCAGGTCCGCCTTCCCGAGCACTTCCAGGCCCTACATGGACAACTATTACTACGAGCTGTTCAACCAGGACATGGTGCAACTCGGCAAACTCTACACCAAATCGAGGGAACAGTTCACGCCGGGGGCCATAGCCGAGACGGCGGACCGGTGGACCCATTTCATAATCAACTACCTCGGCGACCCCGAGCTCTGCATGTACAGGGGAACCGTGAAAACCTTCGAGGTGAGCCATCCATCTTATGCCGTTTTCGGAGACAATGATATAACGGTCACCGTCAACAGCGGCGGCGCCCCCTGCGACTCCGCCTTCGTGTGCCTGTACAAGGACGGCGACGACTACGCGTTCGGAAGGACCGGCCCGGACGGCCGGATCGTCTTTTCCGATTTCCTCTGCCGCGACACGGGCCAGATACAGGTCGCGGTCACCGGGATCGATCACGCGAGATACACGTCGTCGATCACCGTCTCCCAGAAAACGGAGGCGTACCTTCGCGTGAACAAGTACTCGGTGGCGGACGGTTCCGGGGGGAACGGGGACGACGTCCTGGACAGCGGGGAGACCGTTGAATTTTCCGTGAAACTCGAGAATACGGGAAACAGCACCGCCGACAAGGTCTACGCGATCCTTCGCTCGGGCGATCCTTACGTCACGATGATAGACAGCGTCTCGATCTATCCCGTCATCGCGTCCGGACAGATATTGTACGGCCTCGACCCGTTCGGTTTCTCGGTCGATGAGGCGGCGGCAGACCAGCACGTGATCGAATTCTCCATCGACGTTCGCGATTCGACCGGAGGCGCCTGGACGGAGACCTTCGCGGTCGAAGCGCACGCGCCCGGGATCGAGCTGTACGTCAACACGGTCTCCGACGCGGCTCCGTGGGGCGACGGCGACGGGATAATCGAGGCGGGCGAGAACTTCCTCCTGAATACCGGCATCAAGAATTTCGGCACGGGCACGGCGACAGGGCTCGAGGGGCACGTAACGAGCTACAACGATACCGTCGTCGTGACGGACCCCGTCTCGATGTACGGCGATCTTTCCCTGCTTGAGATCGGTTACGGAGACGGATTCGTCCTGAGCGAATCCGAGGTCGACAGCTCGAATTACTTCGACTTCGACCTCACGGACACCTACGGAAGGGTCTACAGCAGGCGTATGGAATTGAGGCGGCCCGGAGTCCCCGGGACGATCACCCTCGACGGCAGCTACGGCCCCACCGAGATCCACGCCACGTGGCACGCCCCGGACAAGGCCGAGGATTACCGTTACCTCGTCTATCATTCCCTCGACCAGGGCGGCCCGTACGAACAGGCGAGCGTCGATCTTCTGCTTCATTCCCTCTTCCGGGACACCGGGCTTCTTACGAGCACGGTCTATTATTACGTGATCACGGCGGTTGATTCCTGCGGGAACCAGAGCGTTTACAGCGCCGAACATATGGCCACGACAAGCCCGCCGCAACTCGTCGGCTGGCCCAACATGGTCAGCAAGGAATCGTCCAGCAGCCCGAAACTGGGAGATATCGACGGGGACACCCACGTCGACGTGGTTGTCGGTTCCGATTACGTGCACGCGTGGCACGGGAACGGGATAGAGATAAGGGACGGGGACGGTCAGCCGCTGTCGTGGGGCATCCTCAATACGGACGGCACGACCTTCACCGCTACGGTGGCCCTCGGGAATCTCGACGGCGAGCAGGGGCTGGAGATCGTTGCCGCGGCGTGGGACACCAAGCGCATCTACGTTTTCAAGGCCGACGGTACGATCCTCCCCGGCTTCCCGAAGACGACCGTCGACATCTGCTGGGCGAGCCCTGCGCTGGGCGATTTCGACGGGGACGGCGACCTGGAGATAGTGGCGTACGATTTCGACGGGACCGTTTACATATGGCATCACGACGGAACGGAATTTCTCGACGGGGATTCCAATCCCGCCACCGACGGGCCCTTCTTCAAGGCGGGGCTTCCCAGCCAGGGACTGCACGTTTCCACCCCCGCGATGGCCGACATGGACGACGACGGGATCGTCGAATTGATCGTCTGTGCGCCGAGCGACAGCATACACTGCCTCAACGCCGACCGTTCGCGCGTTCCCGGCTGGCCCGTCGACGTGGCCTCGGGCTCCAACATCTCGGCGAGCCCCGCGATCGGGGATATAGACGGCGACGGCCGTCCCGAGCTGGTCGTGCAGACTTCAGGGGCCATGGTCTACGGCCTCAACCACGACGGAACGAGCATGCCCGGCTGGCCGAAATGGGTCAACAGCAGCACCTTCTTCCACGGCTCGCCCGCGCTCGGCGACCTTGACGGGGACGGAAGGCTGGAGGTCGCGGTTCCGGGCCAGAACGGGTACCTCTACATCTTCAGATACAACGGCGCGGCCCTGACGGGCTGGCCGAAGCAATACTCCACGACGGGCGGGACCGAATCCTCCCCGATCATCGCCGACGTGACGGGGGACGGGGCCCTCGACATCATAATGGGAGCCGAGAACGGAAAGCTTTTCGTCTGGAACGCCGACGGATCGTACGTGCCCGGGTTCCCGATCCAGCTCAGCGCCTACGTTCGGGGAACCCCCACGGTCGGCGACCTCGACAGGGACGGCGACACGGAACTGGTCGTCTCCTGCTGGAACCAGTACGTTTACGTCTGGGATCTCGAAGCCGATGCCTGGTACGGATACGCCCCCTGGAACGGATTCCACGGCAACGTGCTCAACAACGGCTGGATCGATCACGTCGATCTTACCGGAGCCGAGGGGATCGCCTGCGCCTACCAGTTGTACGGGGGCTCCCTGATGTTGAACTGGTCTGTGATAACGGGCGTCGACGCGTGGGATCTTTACAGGAAGGAGGGGGCCGGGGAGTACGAGCTTCTCGCCGCCGGGCTTCAGGCCGACCCCTCGGGCATCGTCGCCTATTCGGATGTGGTGATCGAGGAAGGACTCGTGTACAGCTACAGGCTGCAGGCCTCTTCGGACGCGAGGCTCTACGCGGAGGCCGGCGACATACGGATACCCGTGGGGCGTGCCAGGCTGTATCAGAATTACCCGAACCCGTTCAATCCCGTCACGCGGATCGCTTATACCGTTCCAGGCGGGGTTTCTTCGAAGAATAACGTCCTTCTTGCCGTGTACGACGTCAGGGGCGCGCTCGTGAAGACCCTCGTCAACAGCCCCGTCCCCGGCGGAAGGCACGTGGTCGAGTGGGACGGAAGGAACAACAACGGCGACATGGTGGCGAGCGGCGTCTACTTCTCCAGGCTGAGCGCCGGAGGCGTGGTCGACGTCAAAAAGATGGTTCTTCTCAGGTAGATTCGCGATGGGACGCCGGAGCGGCGCACGGCCGCCGGCGGGACCGGATTGGAGCGGCCGGGGCTTTCACGAGCCCCGGCCTTTTCATTCCTCAACCACGTTGTTCCTTATGAAACGTTCCAGTTCCTCGTAGCTGTGGAAGTGCAGATCGAAGTTGTAGTCCTCCTTGTACTCGCAGTCCTTCCATGTGTGCTCGCGGCAGATTCTCGGCCTCTTCGGATATATGAGGCACCCGCGGGCGGGGTCGTAGAAACTGCAGGGGTTGTTGACGAGGACGTACCATTTATCGTCGTTCATGTATATCTGGGCTTCCCTGTGGGCCAGGATCCAAAGCATGTCGTTCCAGTCGTCCACGCCTTTTATGGAAACCGTTTTCCTGTCCGACACTGGCTCCCCTTTCGTTGGTTTTCGCCGGCAAAGCGGTAATATAAAATCACCGGTCGGTTTTTGGCAACATGTAAACGATCCTTTCGCGCGAAGCGGAGGGCAGGGGCCCGCAGCGGCGCCGCGCGCAGTCCGAGGGGGCGAAAGTCGGGATTGACACCGCGCGATATAATGAAGTATCTTCCATATTCCTCAGGACGGGGATGTTGAGAGCTCGGTTTCGTCGGTTTTCAAAGGGAATATCGCCATGCTTTTCCAGTTTTCCGAAGAAGAACGGCTGATTCAGAAGACAGTCAGGGATTTCGCCCGCAGGGAGCTTGCCGCGGTGGCGGATATTTCCAACAGGGACGGCGTCTTCAGGGACGACATCATCAAGGGGCTGTCCGCGCTGGGATTGATGGGCATCACGATTCCCGAGGAGTACGGCGGCGTGAATTTCGGCACCTTCAGCCTCGCCGTCGCTCTCGAGGAGATAAGCAGGATCTGCCCTTCGACAGCCGTCGCCGTCTCCGTTCACAATTCCCTCGCCAACCATATCGTCCTCAAGTACGGAAGCGAGGAGTTGAAGGCGAAATATCTTCCGAGGATGGCCTCGGGAGAGGCGATCGGCGTATACGCCCTCACCGAGCCGGACGCCGGAAGCGACGTTTCCGCGATAAGGATGTCGGCGGTCCGCAAGGGGCACGAATATGTACTCAATGGAGCGAAGATCTTCATATCCACGGGGGACAAGGCCGGCGTGGTGATAGTGATCGCGAGGACCGATCCCGGAAGCAGGACGAGGGGGCTGACCGCCTTTCTCGTCGAACCGGGATTCCCCGGCTTCTCGGTCGGCAAGGTGGAGCACAAGATGGGCCTGAAGGCTTCGACTACCGTGGAGCTGGTCTTCGAGGACTGCAGGGTCCCGTCCGCCAACGTGCTCGGCGAAGAGGGGATGGGGATGCAGATAGCCCTCGGTTCCCTCGACGGGGGCAGGATCGGGATCGCCTCGCAGGCGCTCGGGATAGCGCAGACCGCCCTCGACGAGGCGGTTCTCTTCGGGCGCGAGCGCACGCAGTTCGGCAAGAGACTGGTCGATTTCCAGATGACGCAGGCTAAGATCGCCGACATGGCGACGAACGTTGACGCGGCGAGGCTTCTGGTATACAGGGCGGCGAGGATGAGGGACGCCGGCGAGAACTGTTCCAAGGAGGCGTCGATGGCGAAGCTTTTCGCCTCCCGCATAGCGAACGCCGCCGTTTACGATTCGATGCAGATACACGGGGGAGTCGGTTACACCGAGGAGTTCAGGATAGAGAGATTCTTCAGGGACGCTCGCGTGACCGAAATATACGAGGGAACGAGCGAGATTCAGAGAATAGTGATAGCGAGAAAGGTTCTGGAAGAGTACGAGCAGATGTATCCCGTCTGATAAACCGCGGACCGGATCTGCCGAAAGGAGGATCTGTTGAAGATCATCGTTTTGCTCAAGAGGGTGCCGGACACCGAGGCGAAGATCCTGATAAACCAGGAGGGGACCGGCATCAGGGAGGACGGCGTAAAATTCGTCATCAATCCCCATGATGAATACGGAATAGAGGAAGGCCTGAAACTCAGGGAGAAGCTCGCGGACGGCAGCAAAGTGACGGTGGTCTGCGCGGGACCCGAGGAGGCGACCGAAGCGATTAGAACGGCCCTCGCGATGGGAGCCGACGACGCGGTGCACGTTTGCGACCCCAAACTGGCGGACCCGAACCCGTTCACGGTGTCGGAGGTCCTCGCGAAGGCGATTCAGGCTGAAGGGTTCGACGTGATCTTCTGCGGCAAGCAGGCCATCGACGACGACCTCGCCCAGGTGCAGAGCATACTGGCGGAGAAGCTCGACATCCCGCAGGTCAACAACGCCACGGCCTTCGAGATGGCCGCCGACTGCAGGAGCGCGAAACTCAGCCGCAGGATCGAGGGCGGAGACGAAAAGATCGAGACCTCGATGCCGGCGATCATATCGTGCGACAAGGGGCTCAACGAGCCTAGATACGCGTCGCTTCCCGGCATCATGAAGGCGAAGAAAAAGGAAATACGCAAAAAGAGCCTGGCCGACCTCGGGATCGCGGAGGTCCCCGGGACCGGCAGAAGCAGAGTCCTGAAGTGGCTTCCGCTGCCCAAGGGAGGCGAGTGCAGGATCGTCGCGGCAGAGGAGACTGTCGACGCCGTGAGGGAGCTCGCGCGGCTGCTGCGTGAAGAGGCGAAGGTCATATAAGCATTAATGGAGGATTCTGCGATGGGAAACGATGTTCTTGTATTCGGAGAGATAAGGGGCGGAGAGCTCAAGAAGGTCGTCAGGGAGTTGATATCGGCGGCCGCGACGGCGACCGGGGGAACGGGCGGAGCGACCGACGCGGTCCTCATCGGCGCGGGGGCGGCCTCCCTGGCGGGAAAAATAAAGGGATTCGGTCTTAGAAAAATCTTCACGGTCGAGGACGAGCTCCTGGCGAACTATTCCACGGAAGGGTACGCCGCGGTCCTCGCTTCGCTCATTGCGGAAAACAAATACCGGTACGTCTTCATGGGCGCCACGGCGATGGGCCGCGATCTCGGCCCGCGCGTGGCCGCCAGGGTCGACGGCGTGATGTTCAGCGACTGCGTAGAGGTGAGGATGGAGGGCGGCTCGCTGGTCGTCAGAAGGCCCGTCTATTCGGGCAAGCTGTTCGTGGAGCTCTCCCCCGAGGGGGACAGGACGGTTTTCGTGTCGGTGAGGCCTAACAACATCGCCCCCGCCGCGGAAAGCGGAGGCTCGACGGAAATCTCGCCGCGCCCGTCCGGGGTGACCCGGGATATGATCAGGGCCATGGCCACGGAGATCGTTCCTCTGGCCGGCGGGCGGCCCGACGTGACCGAGGCCGACGTCATAGTTTCGGGCGGCCGCGCTATGAAGGAAGGGGCGAATTTCAGGATGCTCGAGGAGCTCGCCGACCTCTTCGGAGGGGCGGTCGGAGCTTCGAGGGCGGCGGTCGACGCCGGATTCGCCGCGCAGCCGATTCAGGTGGGGCAGACCGGCAAGGTCGTCAATCCGAAGCTGTACATCGCGTGCGGCATCTCGGGCGCCATTCAGCATCTCGCGGGGATGCGGACCTCGAAGGTGATCGTCGCGATAAACAAGGATCCCAACGCGCCGATCTTCGAAAAAGCCCATTACGGAATCGTGGGAGACCTGTTCGAAGTCGTGCCGCTTCTGACCAAAGAGATAAAAACGATGATGCAGTAGACCAGCGATCAGCGGGCGGCCCGGCACGGGTACAAATGGCCGGTACAGGGTCGCTTTCCTTCCCCGTCAAACAGAGGAGAGGGCGTGTCAATCCAGGGAATGATTCTTCTTGCGGTTTTCGCGGCTGTTCTTGCCGTTTTTGGTTTCATCCTGAGGATGCTGGTCAGGACGCTGAAACTCGGCAAGCCCGAAGCAAGGTCGGGGGACACGGCAAAGAGAATACGGTCGATCCTTGTCCAGGTGGCCGCCCAGGCGAGGGTTCTTTCCCAGCCGGCCGGTCTCGGGCATTTCGTGATCTTCTGGGGATTCATCTTTGTCACCCTGGGGACCATCGAACATATGGCCGGGATGATCGTCCCGGGATTCAGCTACGAGTCGTTGTTCGGCCATGCGGCGGCCGGATGGATCTCGCTCCTTCAGGATCTGCTGGGCATTCTCGTGCTTGTCGCGATATTGGTTTCGCTTTTCAGAAGGTTCGCCCTCAAACCGCTCCGGCTCCGCATAGACGACCCGGCGGCCAGGCGCGAAGCGGTCCTTATCCTTTCGCTGATCTTCGTCCTCATCGTGCTGATGCTCTGTATCAAGAGCATCGGAGTTCTTGAAGGAAGAATCGACGGGAGATATGCCCCGGTTTCGAGGTTCGTATCCGGATTATTCGTGGGGCGGGGACTCGATCTGCATCTGGCGGAGAGCGTTCTGGCATGGATCCATCATCTGATCATATTCTTTTTCCTCCTCTATATCCCCTTCTCCAAACACATACACATCCTCGGCGCGATTCCCAACATCTATCTGAGGAACCTCGGCCCGATGGGTAAACTCGACAGGATGGATTTCGGGGACGAGAACGCCGAGAAATTCGGAAATTCGGTGATCACCGATTTCACGTGGAAACAGCTTCTGGATCTGTACGGGTGCACCGAGTGCGGGAGATGCCAGGCCGCGTGTCCCGCATATCTGACGGAAAAGCCGCTCAGTCCCTTCAGGATGATACACCGGATGCGCCACCACCTGATGAGGGAAAGGGGAAAGCTGCTTGCGGGCGGGACGGAATCGGATGACGCTGCGATTATTCCCGACACGATGACGGAAGAGGAGATCTGGGCCTGCACGACCTGCGGCGCCTGCATGAACGAATGCCCGCCCTTCATCGAGCATGTTCAGAAAATAATCGATCTCAGGCGTTACCTCGTGATGACGGAGAGCCGGTTCCCGGCCGAATTACAGCCGGTTTTCAGGAACATGGAGGTCAACTACAATCCCTGGTCCATCGGATACGCATCGAGGGCGGAATGGGCCGAGGGGCTGGACGTGCCCGCGGCCTCGCAAAAGACCGAGTTCGATGTCCTGTTCTGGGTTGGTTGCGCCGGGTCTTTCGACGCAAGGGCGCAGAGCGTCAGCAGGGCGATGATCGCGCTTTTGAGCAAGGCGGGCGTCGATTTCGCCGTCCTGGGCGTCGAGGAGAAATGCTGCGGAGAGACCGCCAGAAGACTGGGCAATGAATATCTCGCGCAGATGCTGATCGACGCGAACATCGAAACCCTCGGCAAGTACAGGTTCGGGAAGATAGTCACGGCCTGTCCGCATTGTTTCAACACGTTCAGGGTGGAATACCCCCAGTTCGGTTACCAGGCTCAGGTGATGCACCACAGCGAATACCTGCTGCAACTCGTCAGGGAAGGGAAACTGGCCGCCGGCCCGGTCCCGTCGACAGCGGGCGCTTACCATGATTCGTGCTACCTGGGGCGTTACAACGATATTCTCTCCGAACCGAGGGAGCTTCTCCGAAGGATGGGCGTCGAGAAGCAGGCCGAATTCGCCAGGCATGAAAAAAGAAGTTTCTGCTGCGGCGCGGGCGGCGGCCGCATGTGGATGGAAGAGACGATCGGCAGGCGAATCAACGAGGAGCGTGTCGGCGAATTTCTTGCCCTGGGAGTGGACAACGTTTTTACGGCCTGTCCCTACTGCATGACGATGTTCGAAGACGGGCTCAAGGCGCGCGAAGCGGGCGGCGTGCGTGTTCGCGATATAGCCGAGGTTCTTTTGGAGGCGGTCGGGGGCGGCGATAACTAGAACCGTTTCGTCAGGGCGGCCGAGACCATCGTCATGGAAAAATCATCGTCCCTGCGCGCGTGCTTCTCGGGATCGTGCATCACGAACAGGGTGAAGGATAATCCCCCGGGTCCGGCCGCGGTTCCGGAAAGGTTGAGCCTGTTGAAGTAAAAATCCGAATAGATCTCGTTGTCCTCCCGGGCATAGTTTCTGCGTCCCGGCTCCCAGGACAGGGACAGCCAGTAGTCCGCCGCTCCCGGCAGATCGATCCCCAGTACGATCGAGCTCTCCTGATACCTCTCCTCGGCATATTTGTCGCAGAACATCCGGGCGTACCGGGGCTCCGCGAAGACGGACCAGCGGGCGGACGCCGAGGTCGACACCCTGAAGCCCCCCCTGATGAAATGCGTGTCGAAGAATGTGGTCGACGGGCGGTCGTAGAGGTAGAGCTCCGACTCGAGCTTCAGCGAGTACCCGGCGGCCGCGCCGGAATCGAAGGCGAGGCCGGCCTGCGAATAGACGTACCAGACGGAGCGCTCCACGACCGTGTCGTAGGAGCGGCGGTCGCCCGACGCCGACACCTCCAGGATGTAATTTTCCGCCGGGACGAGGTGAAATTCCATGTCGGCGAGGAACCTGTCGTAGTTGAGTGCCGTGGTGTCCGGGGCCTCCCTGTGCCCTGCAGACGCCGCGAGGCGTGCGAACCTTCCGAAATACGATCCGGCCTCGAGCTCGAGGCCCCCGTCGGCGTAGCGGTAGTCGTAGTCGAAGTCGGTCCTATCGCTGTAATCGACGAACTCCATCCTGCCCCTGGCTGCTACCCTGAGGCCCGGCGAAAGGCGCCTCGCGACCTTCAGGCTCGTGTTGGACTGCGCGTAATCGTTGCCGAATTCGTAGTCGCTTCCCTCCAGGTAGTGCCTGTACGTCGTGATGTTCCTGAGCTCGAGGGTCGTCGGCGATCCCGTTCCCGCCGTGAAGCTCGTGAAGAGATTGTCGGCCAGGGTCTGGTTCCCGATCCTGAAATTGTTGTTGAAAGCGAGGCGCAGCGAGCGGCCTTTCCATGCCAGGGAATTGTCGATGGAGAGGTGGAGCTCCTGGACGGTGTCCGTCGTGTCGTCCTCGAGGATGGTGAACCTGTCGATGAAGGAGTCGTAACCGATCGACAGGCTGCCGCCCGCCGCGGTCCCGGCGGCCCCCCGGCACGGCGCGGCGGCGAGAAGGCACAGAACGGCGAGCATGGCCTGCGGTCCCGGGTGAAGATACCTGTTCCGCATCAAGGAGTCTGCCTCAGCAACATCTCCGCCTCGGTGAGAAGCTCGATGGCCAGAAGAATGTTTCCCTGAAGATATGTCTCTTCCGCGATCTCCACGATACTTTCTATCTCGAGAAGCGTCGTCCTGTCAAGTTTCGTCGGGGAGCCCGGATCGATCTCACGCATCAGGCGGCCGCGGGTTTCCATGAACACCCGTTCGTACTGCGCGGCCACGAGCGAGTCGGCCCCTGCGGGCGCGAAAGCGTCCGGCGGGGCCGTTCTCTCCGCCGGGGCGGAGGCGGCGCAGCCGGACGCTGCGAGCGCGAGGCAGGCGGCGGCCAGTGTCAGATCGATTCGACGCATATTTCCCTTACGCGCTGAAAGAGATTGCGCGCTATCCTGGCTTCCGCCCGGGCGGCCTGGAAGTTTCCCGCCTCGAATTGATCCATTGCCTTGCCGAGACGAAGGTTGGCCCGCGCGAAGAGGCTTCGCGCGCCCTCGGCCTTGCATCCTTCGAGGATCGCCCCGATCTCGTCCCGCGTCTCTATGATGCGCCCGATTTCCGCTTCGACCGATCCGCGGTCGTCGCCCGTCCCGATCGAGTCGACCGCCAGGCGAAGGACGCGGCGCGCCTCTGTCAGCGTTCGGACCGCCTCCTGGTTCCTTTCGCCCGCCATCTCTTCGCGCGCCCGGCCGATCATGGCGCGAGCCCTCTCATAATATCCCTCCGCCTCTTCCGAACCCGGCCCTTCGGAGAGCATCGCCCGGGTCCTCTCGAGAAGGCGCAGCGCTTCGTCCATCATCTGCTCGGGAGGGGCCGGTTCGCCCGCGACCTTCCTCGAAAGCCCCCTCATGACGCGTTCGCAATTCTCTATCGTCATGCGGGCGGAGTCGTAATTGCCCTGGGCCGTCATTTCCCTCGCCTCGACGAGATTCCTCTCGGCGAGCCGCATCTGCGACGCGTCCTTCTCGTCCGCGTTCCCGTCCATCCTCTCTCTCGCCCTATCCATCAGTCTTTCGCAGAGCATCAGCCTGTGCTCCGTGACTTCCTTCAGGCTGAGGAGCTTCCTGAACCTCTCTTCCGCCTGCCTCGTGAGCCTGACGGCGTTTTCCGCGAGATTCATCGCGATCTGGTTCCGAAGCTGCCGGGCGTTCATGATCGAGTTCTCGAGCTGCGTCCTCGCCTCGGAGATCAGCCGGTTGAGGCGCTCGTCCCTTATCCCGCTGTCCATCACGCGGTCGCGGAGCCTCGAGATCTTTTCCATCGCCTGTTCGTTGATGTTCTGCAGCTTGTCCTCGATCCGGGCGTCGGCCCTGGCGAGCGCTATCGCGTGCATCGCCTCCTGCCGCGCCTCCATGGTGTATTTGTAGGCGAACAGGTTTCTATTGGTGATCAGGAATTCCTCGGCCTTGTTCTGAAGCGCGATCGCGCGCTCGAGGGAAAGCCTCGCGATATTGCTCCTGCTTTCCTCGATGATCGGACGGGCCTCCGCTATCACCTCGCGCGTGCGCTCGATGGCGCCGCGGGCCGTTTCGACGTCGACCGTCTGCGCGGCCACCCATGCCGGGATCGCCGCCGATAGCGCAAGGATCGTTATAACCGCCGTCAATTTCATTATATTTCCTTTTTCCATCACCGTTTCTCCTTTTAGAGCCTTCGAACGGATCAATGGATACGCAAGGTATATGCCACGTACGGCGGCAAAGCTTACGTCTTATATATCAACACGTTGTGCGTGTCGCGCTGCCGCCGCGACCCCCCGATGTGTACCGCCGGGTACACTGCTGTTGAACATTCCCGTACACACCTCGAAGGGGCTGTTAAATGCCGGTTATTCCGATCATGAATCCCCGCCGGAATCCCCGTCGTCTTCGCCGTGCTTTTCCATCCTGCTGTAAAGGGTGCGCCTCGTTATCCCGAGCATCTCCGCCGCCCGGCTCTTGTTCCCGCCGGCCTTCTCCAGGGCCAGCCGAAGGAGGGATCTTTCCACTTCGGGAAGGGAGATCCTGCCCACGATCCCCTCGAGTACGTCCCGCGCCTCGGCAGCGGGGCGCTCTTCCGTTATCATGATATGGGACGGCGAAATCGGATCGCCGCCCGCGAGTATCGTCGCGCGTTCCAGGATGTTTCTCAGCTCCCTGACGTTGCCCGGCCAGGAATACGACATGAGCTTCTCCCAGACGCCGCGCTCGACGCGGGCCGCGGGAAATCCCCTGGACGAGAGGAAAGCCGCGCCGATCTCCGCGATGTCATCCTTCCTCTCCTTCAGCGGTGGGATGAGGATCGGGAAGACGTTCAGCCTGTAGAGCAGGTCGGACCGGAAGGATCCTTCGCCCTCCATCTTCTCGAGGTCCCTGTTGGTCGCGGCGATTATCCTCACGTTCACCCTGACCGGCCTGGTCCCTCCGACGGGGAGGAATTCCCCGTTCTCGATCGCCCTGAGCAGCTTCGACTGCAGCAGGACGGGGAGCTCGCCGATCTCGTCGAGGAAGAGGCTCCCCCCGTCGGCCAGCTTGAACTGCCCCGGTTTCTTCTGCACGGCTCCGGTGAAGGAGCCCTTCTCGTGCCCGAACATCTCCGATTCGATGAGGGACCCCGGAACGGCGGCGCAATTTATCACTATGAACGGCTTGCCGGCCCTTTTGCTCGAGTTGTGTATGGCGGCGGCCACGAGCTCCTTGCCCGTCCCGCTTTCCCCGCGTATCAGCACGGGGGTCTCGGTCGGCGCCACCTTCGCTATCGTTTCCCTGAGATTCCTCGTGGCGGCCGAGCCTCCGATGATCCTCTCCGCCGGAGATGAGGCGGAGATCCTCTCCTTCAGCGCGACGTTCTCGATCATCAGGTCGCGCCGTTCCATTATCCTTTTCAGGAGAAGGATCATCTCGTCCATGTCGAACGGCTTGACGAGATACTCGTAAGCGCCCTGGCGCATCGCCCGGACCGCCGTCGCCGTGCTCGCGTAGGCCGTCATGATCACGAAATCCGTATCGGGGGAGACCTTCTTCGTCTCCGTCAGAAGCTCCAGGCCGTCCATGCCGCCGAGGCGCAGGTCGCAGAGGACGACGTCGGTCCCCATCCTGCTTATCTCCGTGAGGGCCGATTCCGCGCTGTTGAACGTGGAGACCTCGTGCCCTTCCCTCGAGACGCGGTCGGCGAGAAGCTTCGTTATCTTTTCCTCGTCATCGACTATTACTATCCGGCTCATCGGATTCTCCCGTTTTTCCCGCCGCGACCGGCAGGGTGATGATTACCGTGGTTCCTTCCCCTTCGACGCTTTCCATCGATATTTCGCCCCCATGGTCCTCGACGATCTTCCTTGCGACCGCGAGACCGAGCCCGCTGCCGCCGGCCTTTGTCGTGTAGAACGGTTCGAAGACCCTGGCGAGCTCGCGCGCGCCGACGCCCTTGCCGCGATCCGCGATCCTGACCGTATAGCGATCGTGCTTTCTTTCGATCTTCGCCGACACCGCCCCGTTTCCGCCGGCCTGCAGGGCGTTGAGGAGAACGTTCAGGAAGACCTGCTGGAGCTTCTTCTCCTCGCACAGCAGCGCGGCTTCGGCGCCGCCGTCGTCGATCGCAACGGCGGCCGCCCCGCCCGGCGCGCCCTCTCCGAGGAGCTTCGCGCATCTTCTGATTATGGCCGCGAGATCCGCCGTCCGGCGCGTCCCCGGCTCGTTCCTCGCGAAAAGAAGGTAGTCGGTGAGAATGCCGTTCAGCCTGTCTGTTTCCTCGATGATGAACTCGTCGATTTCACCCGCGCTTTCGGGGTGAAGATCCTTAAGTTTCCCGGCGCTGCTCCTTATGATGAAGAGAGGGTTGCGGATCTCGTGGGCTATGCCGGCCGCCATCCTGCCCATCGCCGCGAGCTTCTCCGATTGCAGCAGGGTTTCGCGCGCCCTGACGAGAGAGGAGGTGGCCTTGAGGAAGAGCCAGACGAAGAGCAGCAGGCCCGCCGCGGAAAGGGCGGAGGCCCAGAGGAGGATCGTCCGGAGATTCGACAGGCCTTCCAGGAATCCCGCGTCCGCCTCGACGGCGGCTACAGCCTGCGCTCCGGCCGCCCCCGGCGGGACCGGAGCGTACCCTGCCTTGAAATACCCTTCGTCCTGTCCCCGCACGAGCGCCGTCGAGGCGGGCGAGCCGTCGAGCGCCTTTATTATGGCCGGGTAGTCCATGTTCCAGAGGGGGTAGATCTCGCCGGGACGGTAGAATTCCGGATGGATCGACATCAGGATGACGCCGTCCTCGCGAAGTATCGAGATGTTCGACAGCTCGAAGTCCCCGGCGTACCCCTCGAGGAGCGCTAGGAGCGTGTCTGCGTCCCCGTCGCCGGGCATTTCCCGCGGGAGGCCGCCGGGAAGATCTTCGAGCGGATCGGGCCCCCCGCTCCCGTCGCTCTCCCCGGGAAGACCCGAAAGGGCGCCCGGATCGACCGAAGACGAGACGAGGGAGGCGAGCGATTCGAGGCGTATGCTGAACTCCCTGTCCAGCCCGGTCCTTATTTTCATGAAGTAAAACCAGTTTACGGAAAGAAAGAGAAGAATGATCACCGCCATCGCGAGGATCATCCAGCTGCTTCTGAAGATTGCCGCTGCCGAAACGCCCTTCATATTCATCCTGACCCGGAGGGAACGTTATTTTTCCGTGACTGTAACATATAATCATAACGCGCCGGAACTTGAAAGAGCGAATATATGGCGCCGGCGGCGGGCGGCGTGCTATATTTCACGGCGCGGGGCCGTCATCGTGACCGGGGCGGAACCGTCAACATCGATCGTGTCGGAGGCCGCGCGGCGCCCGGGCGCCGCGGCCGGGCTCATGCGGGAGTGAAGGAATGAATCGAAGCATAAACAGGATGGCCGCAGCCGCGGCGGCCTTCGCGGTGCTCGCGTCGGCGGCCGCGGGCTGTTCGAGAAACGGCGGGGAAACAAAGAGGAAAACCGGCCCGGCGGAATTGACGATCCTTTTTTCCAGCGACCTTCTCGGCAGGATAAGGTCGTGCGGGTGCACGGTCGAGGATGTGGGAGGACTGGGGAGAAGGGCTTCCTACACGAAAAGGATAAGGGCGACGGCGAAGAACCTCCTCGTGCTGGACGCGGGGGACGCGTTCAGCCTCGACATGGGATATTCGCAGGCCGAGGCCGAGTTCACCTTCGAGGGTTTCAATGTCATAGGCCTCGACGTCTTCACCCCGGGGGAGATGGAGTTCATATTCGGGCTTCCGTACCTGCAGGCCCTCGTCGAGAATTCCAGTTTCGACGTCGTGTCGGCGAACATCGTCGACGAGGAGACGGGAGAGCCCGTGTTCGGCAGGAGGTATGTCGTGAAGGAGCTGAATGGCGGGCTTCGCGTCGCCATAACGGGGGTCCTCGACGACACGGTGAGGTTCCCCGGTTACATAGACAGATCCCGGTTCAGGGTGGAACCGGTCGAAAGCACCCTGAGGTCCCTTATCCCGTCGATGCGCAAGGAGGCCGATTTCCTGATCCTTCTCAGCCACATGGGAAAGGAACGGACCGTGGATCTGCTCGGGCGGGTGGAGGATTTCGACATCGCGATAGTCGGGCACGACAAGCCGCTGATCAAGCGCGAGGAAAGGGTCGGCCGGACGCTTCTTCTCGCCACCGGAGGTCAGGGGCAGTATATCGGATCGATGACGATCAATCTCGACGCTGAAGGGGCGTTCACCGAGGGCAGGCTGCGGCAGGTCATGCTCACTTCGAAGGAGCACGAGATGGACCCGGAAATAGCGGAATTGTTCAGGATTTACGGGCTGCCGCTGACGGACAAGGAAAAGGCCAGGACCGGAAGCGGAAGGGAGCACCGGGATTAGTCCAGGCCCGTCCGGCCCGAATACTCAAACCGTTGTCATTGCGCGTCTTGAAATTATGGTTGACAATAATCGGGGCGCATATTAATTTTCAACGGTAAACAGCCAGGTTAATTGGTGGGATCCTTCTTTTTGAAGTCACAAGAGGGTTTTGACCGCTTCACTTTTTACAAAGGAGCATTTCCATGTCGAAGCTTTTCTCCGCCGTCCTTGTCGTTGCCTTCATCTCCGCCGTCTTCGCGGGTTGCGGCGGCAAAGTCGAGGAGTCATATCAGATGGTCACTCTCCGGGAAGCCGGCCATTCGAATATCGTCAGCCCGGGATTCAAGTTCGGCTTCGACACTCCGAAATTCGTCGCGGTCAGCGGCGAAGTGGGCCTGGTCCGCGAAGGCAACCTGATCGAGTTCTTCACCGGCAACGATCTCGAGAACAAGCTGAAAAGGGTCGAGGGCAAGAGGTTCGTCGCGGGAACGACAAAGTCGTTTTCCCCGAGGGTCCACTTCTCGGTCGATTTCCTGGTCGCGGGAAATGATACGGTTCACGTAGGCGAAGCCGGCTCCCCGAAATTCCCGACCCTCCTGAAGGGATTCGACGAAGGCCAGTACGAGGAATTCGAATACGCCGGGCTCAATTCGAGCACGCCGTCCCTCAAGGATATCTACAACATGAAGTTCAAGGTCAATAATTGCAGGATCACGCACGAAGAGATCCGCAACGCCAAGGGCGAGCCGGTAAAGGTCTACCTCATTCACCTGCCGAAGGTGAAGTTCATTCTCGAACCGCTCGATCCCGGCATGGAACTCGTCGTAAAGGCGCTCATGGCTGAGAACCTCTACATCAACGGCGCGATCGGCTACGGCGGAATGCCGTCCGAGACGGAATTCCCCAGGAGTTACAGGGAAAGAACGAATATCGGCGGAACGGCGAAACTCGAATACGTGAAGTACGCCGATCAGATCTGCCCGAGCATGGGCCAGTAAGATATCCGTTCGCGGAAAAGAATGCCTTTGACGGGCCGGAGCCATCCGGCCCGTTTTTTATCCGCCCTGCGGCGGCGCCGCGGCGGATTTTCCCTTTCTGCTTGACCGGGCCGGGGCCCCTGGATTAGTTTAGTGGCGTCCATTCACGCATCGCTCGGGATTAGGAGGAATCGTGGCGGAAAAACTGAAGGTCGGGGACAGGGTAGACAGGGTGATGGTGGTCGCCAAGAAGATCAAACGTGATTTTTCGGGCGGCAAGTTTCTCCTCTTCCAGTTCTCGGACCGCGAAGGGGTGCTGAAGGGCGTGTGGTGGAGCCCCTCCGAAGAGGCGGACAGGAACATAAACGCCGATGACGTGGTCAGGGTCGAGGGGGACGTTCAGGATTACCAGGGAACGCTTCAGCTCAAGGTGAACCATATCGAGAAGGTCGACCGCGGCGCTTTCGACCCCTCCATCTTTCTCCCCACATCGGCGAGGGATACAGGGACGATATACGAAGAGATACTCGGCATTATCGACCGCACAGCCAACGCTCATATCCGCTCCCTGCTTCAGGCGATCTTCCGTGACGGAGGATTCAGGGAACGCTTTCTCCTCGCCCCGGCGGCGAAGGGGTGGCATCACTCGTACGTCGGCGGGCTCGCCGAGCACATTCACGACATGCTGAAGATGTCCCTCGCGGCGGCTTCCGTCTACGACGAGGTCGACGGCGACCTGCTCGTCGCGGGAGTGCTTCTGCACGACCTCGGCAAGCTCGACGAGCTCAACGTGGGAAATCACATCGATTATTCGGACAAGGGAAGGCTCCTCGGGCATATCAGCATGGGGGTCTCCTTCCTCGACGAATACCTCAGGGGGATGGAGGGATTCCCGTTCGAGCTCGAGTTGAGGCTCAAACACATGATACTGAGCCACCACGGGCTGCTCGAGCACGGGTCGCCGGTCGTGCCGATGACGCTGGAGGCCCTGCTGCTCAATTATATCGACAACATGGACGCGCAGGTGAGGGGAGCCGCAATGGTGCTCGAGAAGTCCTCAGGCGACAACCGGTGGACCGATTACGTCAAGCTCCTCGACAGGTTCCTGTACCGGGGCTCGGTGGCCGGGGATGAATACTCGGACAACGGGGGTGGGATCGATGGATAGGCTTCCGGCG
This sequence comes from Candidatus Krumholzibacteriia bacterium, assembly GCA_025453655.1. Classification (GTDB taxonomy): domain Bacteria; phylum Krumholzibacteriota; class Krumholzibacteriia; order Krumholzibacteriales; family Krumholzibacteriaceae; genus JALOPX01. The sequence continues at coordinate 5,425 of JALOPX010000029.1, read as the reverse complement.
TGGGTCGAGGTCGACCTCGACGCCTTCGAGTGGAATCTCGAGAGAATAGCCGAACTGGCCTCGGGAAGGCCGGACATTCTTCTCGTCGTGAAGGCCGACGCCTACGGGCACGGCGCGGTGAGGATATCGAGATTCGCCGCCGAGAAGGGAGTGGCCATGCTCGGCGTGGCGACGCTCGACGAGGGGCGCGAGTTGAGGAATGCCTCCATCACGGCGCCGATACTGATCCTCAGCCCGGTCCTCCCCGAGCAGATGGACGACGTGCTGGAGAGCGGCCTCGCCGTCACGGCCTCGAGCGTCGAGTTCGCGAGGGCGGCGTCGGAGGCGGTCCTGAGGAACGGGAAAAGATGCACTATGCACATCGAGGTCGACACGGGGATGGGGAGGACGGGCCTCGGGCTGGACGAGGCTCTTGGATCGATAGTGGAGATCGCCGGGATGAACGGGCTCGATATCGAGGGCATATTCACCCATTTTCCCTCTTCCGACGGCGATTTCGACTACACGCGCGTGCAGCTCAGGGTGTTCAACGGATTGCTCGGCGAGCTCGCCGGCCGCGGAATACGCTTCAGGTACGTCCACAGCGCGAACAGCGCCGCGATCGTCAATTTTCCCTCTTCCCATTTCAACCTCATAAGGCCCGGGCTCCTCGCCTACGGGCACTACCCGTCGATCGATCTCAGGGACAAGATCGACCTCGCCCCCGTGCTGAAGTTCAAATCGCGCCTGATACTCGTGCGGAAGATCGGCGCGGGCAGGAGCGTCAGCTACGGCAGGACCTTCATTGCCCCGAGGGAGATGACGGTGGGGGTCATCGCGGCGGGATACGGGCACGGCATGAGCCACAGGCTGTCGAACAACGGGATGGTCCTCTTCAGGGGCGGTAGGGCGCCGATAATCGGGCGGGTGACGATGGACATGACGATGATCGACGTCTCCGCCTGGCCCGACGCGGCGGTCGGCGAGGAAGTGACGCTCATAGGCAGCCAGGGGGAAAACGAGATAAGCGTCGACGATATAGCCCAGTGGGACGGCACCCTCAACTATGAGGTCCTCTGCAGGATCAGCAAGCGGGTGGTGAGAGCCTACATCAGGAGCGGCAGGCTGGACAGTTTCAAGTCGCTTCTGGGAGCTTACAAGGCGTGACCGGGCCCGCCCGGCGGCCGTGCGGGCGCGCGGCGCCGCCCCGGGGCGTGAAAACAACGGAGGGAGGCGATCCGGCCTTATGGAAAGCGGATTGAACCGTCTCATCGACCACACGATCCTCAAGCCCGAAGCGACGCCGTCCGACGTCAGAAGGGTCTGCGGCGAGGCGCGGGATTATTTCTTCTATTCGGTCTGCGTCAACACCCACTACGTTTCCCTCGTCGCCGAGGAGATTCGCGGCACGGGGATCAAGGTCTGCTCGATATCGGGCTTTCCCCTCGGCGCCGTCGATTCCGCCGTCAAGGCCTTCGAGGCGGGAAGGGCCGTGGAGCAGGGGGCCGGCGAGATCGACATGGTTATGAACATAGGGGCGCTGAAGGCCGGGCAGACGAAGCTTGTCCGCGACGACATAGCCGCGGTGGCGCGGGCCTGCGCCGGGGCTCCCCTGAAGGTGATCATCGAAGCGGCTCTCCTGACGGACGAGGAGAAGGTCCTCGCCTGCCGCCTCGCCGTGGAGGCGGGCGCCGCATTTGTGAAAACGTCCACCGGATTCGGGCCCCCCGGCGCGAACGCGGCGGACGTCAGGATCATGCGCCGCGCGGTCGGCCCCGATTTCGGCGTCAAGGCCTCGGCCGGCATAAGGACCGCAGCCTTCGCGCTCGAGCTCGTCGAGGCGGGCGCCAGCAGGATAGGGACGAGCAGCGGCGTTCAGATAATGAAGGAACTGGCCTGATGACCGGGCCGGGCCGTCAACGGGGCTTGTTCATCTCTTTGGAAGCTTCCCTGTCCAGATCCTTGAAGCTCTTGTCCGGATCGAGCATGTCGTACGCGCTCACCCTGTGAAGGTCGCATTCCCGCGTCGCTTCGAATCCCTCGATGAAGAGATCCCGCCGCACCTTCCTGCAGTAGGGCGTCGCGAGAAGGCCCGATTCCGTGCATATGATCGCCTCGGTGAGGCCTTCGGGCCTCGTGAAATCGGGCCCGGTGTTTCCCGGATGGGCCGCGATCATGATGTTGGTCCAGGTGGGAAGGGAGACACGCGCCCCCGTCATCCCCCTGCCCATCGGGATCACCCTGTGGCTGAAACCGGTCCAGACGCCGACTGCGAGGTCGGGTGAATAGCCGATGAACCATCCGTCCCCCTCGTTGTCCGTCGTGCCCGTCTTCCCGGCGCAGGGTATGCGAAGCCCCATGCTCCGGGCCCCGTCCCCCGTGCCCTCGTTGATGCTGCTCGCCAGCATGTCCGTCATGAGGTAGGCGACCTGCGGGGAGAGAACCTCCTCGCGAACCTCCCTGAACTCCTCGAGCACATTGCCGTCGCTGTCCTCGACCTTGAGGATCGCCATCGGTTCCGCCCGCACGCCGCCGGTCGCGAGGACCCCGAACGCCGACGTGAGCTCGAGAAGGGTCACCTCCTGGGCGCCGAGCGCCAGCGAGATGTAGGGCATAAGGGGACCGCTTATTCCCATCCGCATCGCGAGGTTGATGACCGCCGGGGCGCCTATCTTCTGTAGAAGCTTCACGGACGGGATGTTTATCGACTCGTCGAGCGCGTAGCGAAGCGTCACCGCTCCCTGGAAGGTCTCGCTGTAATTCCTCGGCTTGTACACCTGGCCGTTCGGCATCTCTATGACGATCGGAGTGTCGAGCAGCATGTCCGACGGGCTGTACCCGTTCTCGAGCGCCGCGAGATAGACGAACATCTTGAAGGCCGATCCGGGCTGCCTTTTCGCCTGCAGGACATTGTTGAATTTCTTCTCGGCGAAGTTTCGCCCGCCGACCATCACCTTGATATGCCCGTTTCGCGGATCGATGGCGACCGCCCCCGACTGGAGGTAGTCGGGCGACGGTTTGCCCCCCGCCTCCACCGCCCTGAGATAGGATGCCCTGGTCGACCTGTAACCGCGGCTTTTCTCGAGGCGCACGAGATGTGTCTCCATGCTGTCCTCGGCCACCTTTTGAAGGTACGGATCGAGGGTCGTGTAAACGGTGAGCCCGCCGCTGTAAACGGCCATGTCCCCGTACTTGTCGACGAGGATCTGGCGAACGTGCTCGGTGAAATAATCCGCGAGGCCGTCTCCACCCTCCTCCTGGTCGACGACGCCGAGGGGTTTGAGCTTCAGCTCCGCGAGCTGTTTTTTATCTATCACGCCGAACTCTTCCATGGCGTTCAGCACTGTATTCCTCCGCGTCAGGGCCCTCTCGGGATTCCTGAACGGATTGTACCCGGACGGATTCTTGGGAAGCCCGGGCAGAAGGGCTATCTCGTGGAGCTCGAGCTCGGTCACCGATTTGCCGAAGAACCTCTGCGACGCGGCCTCTATCCCGTACCCGCCCGCTCCGAAATAGATCTGGTTGAGGTACATCTCCAGTATCTCGTCCTTCGAGTAGGTCTTCTCGATGCGGAACGCGAGGAGGATCTCCTTGATCTTCCTCGCGAAGGTCTGTTCCTTCGTCAGGAAGAGATCGGTCGAGAGCTGCTGGGTGATCGTGCTCGCGCCCTCCTTGATCCTCCAGTGGACTATGTCCTTCCACGCGGCGGAGAATATCCTCACGAAATCGATTCCCGAATGGTCATAGAACCTGCGGTCCTCGACCGCGAGGAAGGCCCTCTGCAGATCGACCGGGATCTTCTCGAGGGGGACCAGTATCCTGTCCTGCTTGTAGAACTCCTTGAGGACCGTGCCGTCCTCCGCGAGGATCCTCGTTTTGAGCGACGGCTCGATCATCTCGAGCCTCGCCATCGACGGGAGGTCCCTCGAGAACCAGATATATCCGGCGACGGCCATCCCCAGGACGGCCGCTATCATCACCAGGATCGCGAAGAGGACGATCCTCTCCCCTTTTCTCATCGGCCTGACGCGCATTAAAAACCCCCTCGGCTCCATGCCGCCGCTGCTGGTGACCTTAGGAAGGTACAGTGAAAGCGGGCCCATTTCCACCCTTTTTACGCCTGATTTACGGTGAAATCGAAAAAATTCGACTTATTTTCAATTATTTTAACGATTGCTGTTGACAACGGAAGAGGAATGAATTATATCTTTGTCCGTATTCGAAATGAGTGATACCGGCGCCAAGTTGAGGATAAATAAGTAATTTATCAAATCTTCAAATTGGTGTTGACAGGAAAAGACAACTGAGATATATTACTCGTTCGGAAAGAAATTTCCATACAGGGAAATACGCTCTTTGAAAAAGAAATAGTGTGTGATGAACCAGCCGATAATGTGGGCCCAAGGACCCTTTCGGGGGTCCGAAGGTTTGGAACGATACCGTCATGTATCCGCCGTTTCGGCGGCGGTTGCATAGATTTTTTACAACGGAGAGTTCGATCCTGGCTCAGAATGAACGCTGGCGGCGTGGATTAGGCATGCAAGTCGAACGAGAAAGCGAAATTTATTTCGCTAGTACAGTGGCGAACGGGTGAGTAACGCGTGGGAAACCTACCCTGGAGTGGGGGATAACATTCCTAACGGAATGCTAATACCGCATAATATTTTCCATCGCATGGTGGGAAATCAAAGGTGGCCTCTACTTGTAAGCTGACGCTTTAGGATGGTCCCGCGTCCAATTAGCTAGTTGGTAGGGTAACGGCCTACCAAGGCGACGATTGGTAGCCGGCCTGAGAGGGTGACCGGCCACACTGGGACTGAGACACGGCCCAGACTCCTACGGGAGGCAGCAGTCGAGAGGCTTCGGCAATGGGGGAAACCCTGACCGAGCGACGCCGCGTGGACGATGAAGTTCTTCGGAACGTAAAGTCCTGTCATATGGGATGAAAAATCGATTGACGAATAATCTTTCGATCTGACAGTACCATAAGAGGAAGCTCCGGCTAACTCCGTGCCAGCAGCCGCGGTAATACGGGGGGAGCAAGCGTTATTCGGATTCATTGGGCGTAAAGGGTTCGTAGGCGGCCTGACAAGTCAGGGGTGAAATCCAACGGCTCAACCGTTGACCTGCCTTTGAAACTGTCTGGCTTGAGTATAGGAGAGGAAAGCGGAATTCTTGGTGTAGCGGTGAAATGCGTGGATATCAAGAGGAACACCCGTGGCGAAAGCGGCTTTCTGGCCTGATACTGACGCTGATGAACGAAAGCTAGGGGAGCAAACGGGATTAGATACCCCGGTAGTCCTAGCCGTAAACGATGGGCACTAGGTGTAGAAGGTATCGACCCCTTCTGTGCCGAAGCTAACGCATTAAGTGCCCCGCCTGGGGAGTACGGCCGCAAGGTTGAAACTCAAAGGAATTGACGGGGGCCCGCACAAGCGGTGGAGCA